>JAAYTB010000092.1 GCA_012523855.1 Clostridia bacterium | reverse complement strand
TGCACCCATCACTATTATGACACGTTCCCCAGTAGCTGCAACTACAAGTCCTTTATCTGCACCCTCTGCTCTAAGTTTTTTTAATTCATACAAAGCTTTGGTCTTTTCCAATTCTTTGAGTATCTTTTTAGCTCCTTATCATCTACTATAATAGAATGATTTAAAAACAAGTCTTCAAATACACTCTTGAAGTGCATAAAGTCTTCTTTATTTCTAGCTTTATCTACTCTATAATTCCATTCTATGCCATCAGTAAGAGCAGACCTAGACATGTTAGAAGAACCAACAAACAACTCACCTTCATCACCGTATTCAAAGATATATGCCTTAGGATGAAAGGATTTCTCAGGCTTGTTATAAAACCTTAAGTCTACAGAGTCACACATGATATCTCTCAACTTATACAAAGCGTGAGGCTGAGTTATATTTAAATAGTTACCTGTTAATATTCTTACTGGAATTTTTCTATTAACAACATCTCTTAACTCCTCTTCCAAAAGTCTTACACCGGACTCCATTAAGAAAGCAACAACTATATCTATCTTTGTTGCCTTTTTAAAGGCTTCCTGAAGCTTCGGCAAAAGGTAGTCCTTATCACCGGTTATGCAATTCTTATTGTATTCGATTTCTTTTTCCTGAACTGAATCAATTGCTACAACTTCATAAACATCATTTTTCTTATATACCATCCTGATATTCACTCCTGATTCTTCAGAAACTAAAGTTTCATTTTCAAGGCAAAAACATATGCCCCTTCTTACATTATATCAAAGTATATCACTTTTTGTCATATACCTGTAAATACTTGTAGAAATTCCAAGGAGGCTAAAATTCATCCTCTAAGCTAACCAGTCAGTTACTTAACTCTATCTTCCTAAGGACAAAAAATATGTATCAGTATTTCCAAAGTGGCTTTTCCCCAAAAGTAACTCCTTGTCGCATTTAACAATCTTTCAAGACAAACTTATTTACCTAACAACTAAAATAGTTAAAATTTAACATAATTACACTTGCAATTACATTTTGTTCCATATATAATATATATTAGATATTATTTCAAATGGTTAAAGGGTGATTAGTTATGAAAAAATATAATAGAAAACCAAAAGGTAAGGTAATTAAGCTGATAGTTAATGAAGAAGAAGAAACTGTTATAAAAAATAAGGCAGCTTTGTTGGGTATGGATGTAAATGACTATATACTAGATTGCTGTATTTTTAATTGGGCCATTTCGGACTATATGAATAACCGTTACGGCCACTCCTCTGTAGAACAAGAGGAAGTTAAATCATAATTAACTTGTTAAAGTTGAGTTTGCTAAACTTATTTTCCACATGGCCAATGATATGAATAACATTAATTTGCATAATATTTTTTTGATTTCAATAGATCTTTCCTAGTTTCATAAAATTTTTACTAAAGAAAAAGGAGCATACCTAGATTTATGTAAAATAAATCCATGTATGCTCCTTATCTCGTTTTGAAATATTTAATTAAGATGAAAATGATATTCTCATTGCTATCTATAGTGAATGTACTTTATTTTGCTTTTCCTACACCGAATATAAAGTTTACTACAAAACTATTCTTATAATTCTTTAACTATCTCAATTTTTCCTATTATAAACTTATTAAAGTTTTCTAGCTCCTCTGCGGTAATCCATAGTTCTTGCTGATAACTTTTACCTACGGTTTGAACTTCAAATTGTGATATATATGAATCATCAACCTCGAACTTTAGGACCTAACCTTTATATTGAGAATTCACATCCTTTGTATTCCACTTTTG
>JAAYTB010000011.1 GCA_012523855.1 Clostridia bacterium | reverse complement strand
GTTTAAGGGTGAAGGGAATTTAAGGGAAAATGGAAGAGAATAACAAGTTAGTGTTTCCAGGGGTTTGAAGGGTGTTTGTGAAAGAGGTTTATTTTGATTGTGAGACGAGTTTGTTTGATGGATACAGCTTGTCTTCATCAAATGTAACAAATGCATAATTTTATTGCCATAATTGCTTCGTGATGCGATTATGACTTGATTAAAAACATAGGGAAAAGGTTAAGATATATCTTGAAACTATGTTTTTTATTTTTCTCTAAATTAAGAGTTTGTATAAGGAGATGTTTTATGGAAAAGGGGCTACCATCCTTTTGGAGTTTTAATAGAGTTAAAGATGTTTCTTTGATAGAAAAGGAGAACATTGTATGGCAAGGACCTTTTTCATGGAATGGGTATGAGCAAAACAATGTACTAAAACCTGTTCCAAACATTGCTGGTGTTTATCTTTTAACCTTCCAACATCAAAATAGCTTTATTATACGATCAGTTGGTCAATCTAATTCTATGAAAAGACGTTTTTTACAACATGAAAGGGAATATAGGAAAGGAAATTATACCATACTTGATGTTGACTGGGCTAGGAAGGGAATTAGAAAAGAAATATGGCATGGGTGGCAGTATGCTAGAGAACATGAAAATGAATTTATTGAATTTAAGGATATAATTCTAGAATATCTTGAAAAAGAATTGGAAAGCTACAGAATTTTTGTTGCAGAGATTACAGATACAAGGAAGAGGGAGAGACTTGAGGCAGCAATAGTAATGAGCATTTATACTTCTAAAGAATTATGGGCTGATTTAATTGATGGAGGTATGAATATTAGAAGTAGGTATAACTATGAGATTCCTATTGAAATTAGGAACATATATAATGAAAAAATTTATGGCCTTCCTGAGTTAATAGAAGTATAAATAACTAATACAAATCAAATAGTTGTAAGGAAGGAGATTTTTTTTAACATGAAAGTAATTTATAAAATTACTTACCCTAATGGAAAGATTTATATTGGTAAAGATTTAACTGATAGCATTAATTATTTTGGTAGTGCTAATAGTAAATTGATTGAAAAAGATTTCACAAGGGAAGAAAGAAGAGACTTTACCATTAGGAAAGAAATTTTATGGGAGTCGGAGACTGCTACTGATAAGGAAGTTAGTTGTAAAGAAGTAGAGTATATAAGGTATTATAATTCCAATAATCCTAAGATTGGCTATAATTTATGGCCTAAATTTAAAGGGGAATAGGTAGTGTCACTGAAGAGATGTAAATAAGATATTATAAAAAAGATTTAAGAAAGCATCGGCCAGCATTCATAAAAGTATGGAGGATACTCAAAAATAAAAAGTAGCCTTTGCAGGCTACTTTTCAGCTAACAAAACAAAATAACCACGATATTTATTATGTAAAGTTTTAGGAACACAGGATTTTAATTGGAAAATATAGTAATGACCAGTGCATGAATAAAGCTGTTTTTTTCATAAAATCGCCTTCAACTAATTATACTTAAATGGGGACTTTTAAATGTTTTGAAGGAGATTTTTATTATGACTTTGGGTGGATTTTTATTTTGTGTTTTTATGTTGGCACTTATTCTTTTTGTGATTTTTGTTGAGATACCTAGCTTTATAATTAAGATTATAAAATTGATAAAGGAATAGATGTTTATAACAACGTGTTACCTTGTTGATAGATACTTTTTATAGAACAAAGTAAGCTTAAAGTATATATTGATCTCGTGTTATTTTGAAAGGAGCAAAGCAATGCAACATTATTATGTCAATAATGAGGAAACTAGAAATCCTGGTTTACATCATGAAGTACATACTGAGGAGCATGCAAATGAATTGAGAATTTTAAGCAAAACATATCTAGAAGCTTTTTCTAATTGCATGGATGCTGTAATTAAAGCAAGGAGAATCTATAGTGACGCCGATGGGTGTAAGATTTGTTGTACACAGTGTCAGCAGGAATAGGAGATGTTATTAGGTTGCTATTAAGGGAAGCATGATCTAAAGGAATTAACTAATTTCCGGTAGGTCATGTTCTTTTTCTTTAATAGGTATGTTGGTTTGTCAAACATATGTTACACCATACTTGATAAAATCCTTAAGAACAGAATTAGGTGATTTCCACTTTAAAGGCCTCATAGGAAAGTTGTTATAGTCCCTACTGTTATATGTTTTTAGTTG
>JAAYTB010000091.1 GCA_012523855.1 Clostridia bacterium | reverse complement strand
ATATATTAATGGCTCTTTTCTTGTATTTTTTAGGGATACTTCTATATAATAAAAATGTAAAATGAGAAGATTATAAGTAAATAACTTTATTAAGCAAAAGGAGAAGGTATACTTGGACTATAAAGATATAGAAGTAAAAGAAAATTTCGTTCTTGTAAAAGGTGTAGCAAATTTTGATCCTGTTCATATTTTCGAATGTGGTCAGTGTTTTAGATGGAATAAGGTCAGTGATAATGACTTCATAGGAGTAGCTTATGGAAGAGTTATAGAAGTTGTAAAAGAAGGGGATGACCTTATAATTTTTAACAGCACAGAAGAAGATTTCTATAATATATGGTGTGATTATTTTGATTTAAGGAGAAATTACTCTGAAATAAAGGCTGAATTAAGTAAGGATCCTTTGTTAAAGAAGGCTGTGGATTTTGGCTATGGTATTAGAATTTTAAATCAGGAGCCTTTCGAAATTGTAAATTCCTTTATTATCTCTGCCAATAATAGAATACCTATGATTAAGAGGGCTATTGAGAATATAAGCAAAAGATGGGGTGAGCCTCTAGAGTATAAGGGAGTTACCTATTATGCCTTTCCAAGTCCAGAAAGATTGGCTGCAGTGGAAGATGGGGAGCTGGAGTCCTGTGGATTAGGTTTTAGAGCCAAGTATGTAAAGGATACGGTGTCCAAGATACATGGCAGCCTAGAGGGCCAAGAAAGCCTTGAAAAGTACAATATATATGATATAGCAAAGATGGATGATGACCATTGCCACAAGGCCTTACAAGAATTTAAAGGTATAGGCCCCAAGGTAGCTGATTGTATAATGCTTTTCTCTATGAATAAAATAACCGCCTTTCCTGTAGATGTTTGGGTAAAAAGAGCCATGGTGCATTTTTACACAGCTCCTGATTTATCCTTAAAAAAAATCAGGGATTTTGCCAGAGATAAGTTCGGTGAAAAAGCAGGCTTTGCCCAGCAATATCTATTTTATTACGCCAGAGAAAATAACATAAAAATAGAATAAGTAAATCTCCCAGATAGCACCCCAAAAGCCAGCAAGGTGCTATTTTTTCATCCATCTACAAAAAACTACCTTCCAACTTCTAAAAGTCAGTTATATTACAGGAATATGGTGGAATACTAAGAGCAAATTATTTAAAATGGAGGGTTATTATGGAGAGTTACAAAAACCACAGCAAAGCTTCAAGATTATTTTTTCCTTTAAACTATCTTTATTATTATCGGTATGAAATATTAATTGGTACTGTACTGGGTCTGTTTTTGTCTGGAATCTATATTTTTGTCCAAAACTATAGTTTCAGTTTAACAAGTCCAGAAGCCCTTAAGGAATTGATAGAAAGTTTTCGGGGAGCAGGAGTCTTTGTTTTTATTGGATTAGTCTTACTTCAAGTAGTTGTGTTTTTTATTCCTGGGGAATTTCTACAGGCGGCAGGAGGCTATATATATGGTGTGGTTTTAGGCTCAATTGTATCTACAGTAGGAATATTATTAGGGAGTATAATTGTCTTCTTTCTAGCTCGTAAGCTGGGTGTGCCCTTCTTAAGAGCCATTATATCTGAAAAGAAATTGGAGCAATTTAGAAGCCTATTAAGCAAGGGGGAGGAGCCTAGTAATAGACAGTGTAGAAGGATTAGATTGCTAGTTTTCTTTATATACTTTATTCCTGGCTTTCCTAAGGATGCTATAGCCTATATTGCTGGCATAACAGATTTGAAATTCAGGGATTTTATACTAGCATCTATGATAGGGAGAATGCCGTCTATTGTTATATCTGCAAGCTTTGGAGCAGGAATATATAGGGGCAACAAACACCTTTTAGTATTCATTGCCCTATCTATAATTATACTATGCTATTTTGGCACTGTGAAAGGAAAAGATTTTTTAAAGGATTTTAAAGTTGAAGAGTAAGCCTTAAAAAATAAAATCGTCTTTTTTTGTACCTTTATTTAAGGCTCTGTAAATTACATATAATAGTATGCTAAATATCACAAGTAATGTTAGAATACCTATAGCTGCATGCATAAAAAATTCTTGTGGCAATATATTTATTACAGGGTCTAATTGTGGATCAAAAATCCAATAATCATTGTTAAAAAATATTTTATGAAAAATAGTAAAGGTTGCATCGAAATTTATAGCAAAAGGAATGGCTAGAAGTATGGGCAAAAGTATTAAGGCTATTGATGCAATCTTTAAAAATTTTGTCTGTCTTTTTATTATTTGAATGATAATACAAATTAAGCTTAGGGCCAAAGTTAAGTAAAGTAAATAATCTAAATATGTGAATATTATTTTAACCTCTTCAAAATGAATTTTCCCTTGGGGAGACATTTCAAAGTCTGGCAAACTGAGTTCTTCTATATTTTTATCTTCTAAGTAGTTAATAAGAATATCATAATTATCTTTAATAGTAGACTTATCCATATCATAGTTTTCTGCTATCTTTAGATAGTCAATATCAAAATAATATAAAAACTTAGCGTTAAGGATTAGCTTTACAGAAGAACAAATTAAAAAAAAGGCGATAAATAAAGCTGTTAATGTAGTTAAGATCCAGCCACCCCTTGATTTTTTTTTGTAGCCTAAAGTCATAGTGTACATAATTTTACCTCCGTATTTTGCATACTTTGTCATACTTATTGTATATAAAGTAGCTACGATTAACAAGTTTATTTATATAGAAATTCAAAAGAAAATAGAATATATATTAAAAAAGTGAGTATAAAAAAGAAAATGATAGAAATAATGTACAAATGGGAGATTGATTCAGTAAATCGCAGTAAATTAATAATTTTGTGCTTTTAATTAGATATTCAACATTTGATAAAAAAAGGCAGTTTATTTATTATAATAATTGTATTAGCACTCATCATTAAAGAGTGCTAACAACCGCTGGGTAAAATAGTCCAAAACCCAAGTAAAGCAAGCTTTTGGGTTTTTCACACACTAAAAAAATAATACTTAAGGAGGGGTTTAAATGAAGATTAGACCACTTGGTGACAGAGT
>JAAYTB010000090.1 GCA_012523855.1 Clostridia bacterium | reverse complement strand
TACTGACAGATATCTATGCAGAAGAGGCCAGGAGGTCCCTTAATAGTATAGACAGCTCTTTTGATACAGATTTTGAAGCTGGAGAAAAAGACAAAGAAATTGCTGCTATCAACAAGGAAATAAAAGCAAGCTATGAAAGGCTTGAACTTATAGACAATATGGAAGAAGATGTAAAAGATGAAGACAAGAAACTTCAGCTTCAAAAACTTAGGGAAAAGGAAAGAATGACCTTAACAGAATTAAGTAATAAGAAGGCTGTAGTGTCTGTTAAAAGAAGCATAAATTATTTAATGGCTTCAAAACCTATAGCTGGAGAGGAAAAGCTTCTTTATAATTTGCAAATGGCCAAGCTTTATTTTGCTCAGGATGACAATGATACTGCCAAGAAATATTTAACATCCGCTTTAAAAGATGCTCATAAATATAGAAGTTCTTCAGAAACCATGGCTCTTTTAAGTGATATACAATCTATGTACAATGAAAATGTTAATTTGGATGGTAACGTAGAGATAGTGAAAAAGGCTGATGAATTGATTAGAAGTATGACTGAAGGTTACATTCCTATGGAAGAGGAAAGTCTTAATAGTGAATATAGAAACTTTCTTGTGTCCTATTTGAAATATAATAAGATGGATGTTTACATTAGTAAGCTTGATGCTAGTAACTATCCTGAAATTACAGCCTATGTTAATGTTGCCAATGAAAAGGAAGGTTTATTTGGTCAAAAACTTAAGCTCTCCAAGAAAGACTTCTATGTGGAGGACACAGATAGTGAAATAAAAGACTTTCAGCTTATAAATAAGGAAATTCACAAGGTTAATATTGCTATGGTTTTTGATAAGAGTGGCAGTATGGAAGGGAAAGCAATGCAGGATTCTAAAAAAGCTGGTATTAACTTTGTAGATAACTTGAGAGAAAATCAAAACCTATCAATTGTTACCTTCGATAGGGTGGCGCAAGTAGCTAGTGGACTAAGCCAAGATAAGGAAGGACTTAAAGGTTCAATATATAACATAGAGGCAGAAGGTGGTACCAATATAAGTGCTGGTCTAAAGGTAGGTATAGAGCAGGTCAGTGGAGAAAAGGGGCTGAAAGCTGTACTGCTTTTATCAGATGGTAGAGACAATGAGACTTTGGAGTTAGAAAGGGTTATTAAAGAAGCACAGGATGAAGATATTGCAGTGTATACAGTTGGCTTTGGGGATATTGACGAAGACTACCTTAGAAATATTGCCGAATCTACTGGCGGAATATTTTTTAGGGCACAGAATAGCACAGAGCTCTTTGATATATATCAGTTACTGCAAAGATACATACTTAATAATTACCTAATAAAATATGAAGTTAATCAGAATGTAGATATAAGGGAAAGAAATCTTATAGTAGCATTAAAGGATATGAATGCTCAAGATATTAAACAATACAGTATTGGAAGTGCTGAAGAGGAAAATACTGAAGAAGACCTTGGCCCTTATGCAGAAGAATATAATAATAGTTTCTTACTTACATCAGTTGTTAATGGAGCTATTAGTAGCAGTGATCTTAATAAGGATATTTATATAGAGATAAAAGGACGTAAAATAGAAGAGGGCTTAAAAATAAAGATTGGAAACAAGTCTTGCCTAGAAGTAAAAGTGTTAAGCGATACAAAAGTGAAGGTAAAGCTTCCAAAAGGTCTTACAGAAGGGGATTATGATGTAGTTGGAATCAACAAAGAGGGGACGGTATCTAAGCTAAAGGAGGCTTTTTCAATTTATAAGCCAGGATCTATGGAGGAAATTACTGTAGGAAATCTGAATATTAAGGCTAACAACATTAAAAAAGAGGGATCAGGCAAAATCACTGCAAGAGGTAATATTATAATTAATGACCTTATAAGGACCAATGGAAAAATGGATGTAGCAGCTTTAGATCCAGTAGAAGGTACTAGCAACAAATGGAATTATGGTGATATCAAAGGAAACTCAACTTTATATCTTTCCTTTAATAATAAAGATTCATTTGTTAGAAAGATTATAAACTATGCACAGGTTAATGTTTCAGAGGGAGAATATTTTATAGAAGCAAATACCTCAGATACTGTATTAACAGAAATAGGCTACAGAAGCTTAAATATTGGTTTAGCAGAAATAGAAGCAAAATCTATACAAATTGGCACTGACGGTTTGGATGTTTCAATTGGAAAAATAGGTTTTATAGATACTATTGCAGATAAATATATGAGAAAGCTACCTATATCCAGCGGGGAAGCAAAATTTAGAATGAATGCGGAGGATATCTTCATTAAGTTTAAAGCAGAATTTAACCTGGCAGACAATTTTAAGCTACCGAAGGTATTAAGCGCCTTGAAACCTGCTAGTTTTACTGTAAACATTGATACTATAAGCGAAGAAAAGGCTTTAGAGTTTTCAGGAAAAGCAGAACTACCCCTATTTAGGGGGACAGATGGCTTTGAGTTTGCCTACAAGGCTTATTCAGAAAATCTCCTTTTACCAGAGGAAATAACATTAAAGTTAACCATTCCAGAAATAGCTCTTGATCCTTCAAGACTTATCTATTTAAAAGCCTTAGGCGGTGGAGTAGGAGGAATGCACAATCTAGTTGATGGAGGCAAGTGGCAGAAGCTTGAGGTTATAGGAATTGCAGATCTTGGTGTAGGTTTGGGAGCTCTGCCTATCCCTATTATAGGAGAAATTGATATTATGGAGCTTTCAGATATTACAGCTAAAGTGAGACTGGACTTTAGCAAATTAGATTTCTCTGGTACCTTAAAGATTCTAGAAGTGGAAATGGCGCAAGCAGGAGCTGTTTTTGATATAGAAGAGGGCTTTGAAGCAAAAGGTAGCGCGGAAATTAACTTAGATTTGCTATTAGCTTCTTTTGGAAGTAAGGGAGAATTTAAAATATCCATAGGCAATGATGGTTTAATTGCTAAGAGCGATAGTGAGGCTTACTTTGACACAGCCTTCACTGATAAGGTTTCTGGTGCTGGACGTTCTAAGTTTACTTTTAGCAAAGATATAACTACCTTCACTATATATGTTGGATTAAATGATAACAGTAAAGGTGTTAGAATCGCAATAGATAACAAAGGTAATATTCTTAATTTATTAAAAAGAATACAGGTTGAAGTTTTGTAATAGGGGGAGAAACATTTGAAAAAGTTTACTGCATTATTAATGTGGATAATGACAATATTGATAGTATTTCTAATTGAAGCACCTGTTTATGCTGTAGAAAAGAATGCAGAGTTAGATATTAATGAAAATATAAATAAAGCAGTCTTTAGTATCTCTTGGGAAAAGGGAACAGGGTCAGTAGAACTAATTGACCCTCAAGGAACTATTTACAATAAGGAATCTCTTAAGGATGCCTATGTTGAAAAAGACAAGGGAGTATTCATATTCTTATCTCAACCAGCTTTAGGCAAATGGCAGGTGAAAGTTAAAGGACAAGACCCGGGTAAAATCCTTGTTGAAGTAAGTGAGTTTCAGGATCTTATAAAAATAGATAGCTTTACTGTTGAAGGAGCAGGAGATAATGAAAATTTCAATATTACTTGGTCTATAAGCAATGTAAGTAGTAACATAGAATTTACTGTCTTTGCCGATAAAGATAATAGTGGAGATGACGGCATAGAAGTATACAGTTTTTACGGTGAAGCCAGTGGGAGCAGAACTATCAAGGTAGATAATTTGAGTTATGGTGATTACTATTTCTACTTAAGAGCCAGGGCTTCCGATAAGACCTTCGATACCATGTACTGTACTAACCCTTTGCCGGTAATCAACTCATCCCTACCTGCTAAGGTTGAGAATATTACTGCTAGCCTTGAAGATGATATGATAAAAATAAAATGGGAGAAAGCTACTGATTACAATGTAAAAAGTTACAGAGTAATGTTTTTTGAAAAGGGAGCAAAGAGTCCTTACTATTTTTATGACACAGAGGAATTGGAATTTGAATCTATTATAGAGGATGTATCCAATAGAGAATTTGCTGTGGCAGCCCTAAATGGAAATGACATATATGGAGCCTATGAAAGATTGTCTATTGATGAAAAGCTTATAAATAATCTTAAGGCAGAAGTTACTTTTCCTGAAGGAGAAGTGCAAAATACTCAAAGATTAATTATTGAAATTAATTTTCAACAAGGTTTAAAGGCTGCCATTAGAGATGGAGAGACAGTTTTAAAAGACAATATTACTAAGTCTGGTAGATATATTTTAAATTTAAATGAAGGAAACCATCAAATTGTTGTAACTATCCAGGACGACAAGGGAAATATTAAAAATTACAGCAAATCTTATTATATAGATACTTATGCACCACAGCTGAATTTGACTAAGGATTATGACGGAATTAAAACCACTGCTTCATATATAACCTTAGCAGGAGATATAGAGCCTAATGCTAAGCTATATATTAATGACAAGGAAGTGGAAAAAAGCGACACAGGTGTTTTTAGTCATAAGATGAAATTAGCTTTTGGTAAAAATAAAGTTTCCATAAAGGCCATAGATCCTGCAGGAAATCAAAGTAGTTTTGAAGGAACAATTACAAGAGCTATTGGAGCAGATTTTATAAGATTAGTTATCTTCTTTATAATCATAGCTTTATCCATAGTTTTTATTGTATTTTTGTATAACAAGAAAAAGAGAGGTAATAATTAAAAATGAATTTTCTTAGAAAGTTTAAATGGATTCTGTATATCATTGGGTCAGCTTTGATAATGTATAC
>JAAYTB010000089.1 GCA_012523855.1 Clostridia bacterium | reverse complement strand
TATGGTTTTCACTAGTTTTTGTTTCAGGAACACCAAGACCCTTCTTACTCCTATTGATTTTAAATCTACTGCTTGGCTCTTTATTTTCTTCTGTTTTAGCTGCTGCTAACTTCTTTTCTTCTCTTATATCTAAAATTAGCTTTATTGATAAAAAAGCTATAATTATGAGAAGAATAACAACAATAATACTAGATATTAATATAATTTGGTCCTCTCTTAAAGCTTCTAAATAATCTCCCATTTCCTTCCCTCCATTACTTTTAAACGTTAGTTCAGTTCATTATATTCAAGATTAAGTTCTAATATACATGTAGTTCCTGTCTTTACTTGTTAGCAACCTTTTTCATTACCTTAATTACTAAGGTAGCTCTTTTCCCCTCATAAAAATATTTTTTCTTTTTATCCAGCTGCAGCCCCTGCCACCATCCCCCTGTTAATCCTTGTATCAATTTAATTATTGCTAGAATCCTGGTATTCTTTCTAATAATAACCTTTTCTTTTTCTAATAACTTCATAAGTTCAACCCTATTTGAAAGAAGTCTTTTTTCATTAAGCTCTTTTATAAAGGTAGCCATAACAGCTCCTGGTCCTTTAGACTTCATAGTTCCAGCCTTGATTTTCTCTATAACTTCCTCAACCTTAGGCAAGCTACTAAAACCTTTTAATGCAAACTGAAAATACCTATATTCATACTGCTCTCCACTATCATCAAGTAATTTGTTGTCTACACCAGTATAAACTCCATTAGGCTCTAAGCCATAGGTATATAAAAGATCCAATTGCTCCTTGCTGTAAGCCTTATTACTGTCCACTTCTCCTATAGGGACTTTAGAAATATAATACCTTAACACCTTCTGACGACACTCAGCTAACCTTTGTTGGTATACTAAATCCAATATATAATCTAAACTATGGTCCTCCTCTGCACAGCTTCTATTAATAACCGGTAATTTGCTTATATTAAACTCTACTAATGTATAATTAGGATAATTGCATTTCTCACCTTCTAGAGGCTTGTACAGTTCTTCTAGTCTAATTTTTTGCAAGTATTCTAAAGTTTCTTTACTTACTAAGGCCTTGAATATATTTATATTTATATCTCCATTTTTTATTATGGTCTGCTCCCTAAATATTTTAGCTTCAAATACATTGCTGGAAAATCCAACAGCTCTAGCCTGTCTAGGATTTATAGTAACCTTCCCTGGTATTTGATATCTTATGGATATATTTAGTTTTTCCTTTGAGAAAACTAGCTGAGAAAAATCTGCTGTCAACAGAAGGTTTTTATCTGCCTTAAATGAATTGTAGCCGTCCTCAACCTTTTTTCCTATTCTCCTATACTTGTTCTTATCAATAGGTATAAACTTATCAGCATTTTTTTCAAAGATCCGCAAGAGGTTCAAGATGCAGGGTCCCTCTTCTAAGGATTCGTTTTTTCCCACCAGTCCAAGAAGCATCCTGCTTGACTTCCATATCCTGCCACTAAATTTTATTTTTCTGCCAGTGGCAGCCAGCTTAAGTAGTTCCAAGGTCCTTTCTCTTTCCCTCACAAATAATGGACTTTTTAAGTATCATCATACCTCCAAGAGTAATGGCACGTACGTTCCATTATTAATATATGATTCCTTATTTTAAATAATGTACAAAGGTCTAAATTATTTAAGCTGAATAACCATCCCCTTTCAAACACATAGCTCCTATGCCTATAATAATTTATATTAAATATTATATCATAATTTTATTCATTTTTGTAATATTTTTACTATTTTTGCTAACCTTATTTATACCCTTATTTTTTTAAAAAATATTATGTCAAAAAAGCGTTAAATTTGATATATTAGTTTGTTTATAGTCAAAAGCTATGATATTATAATATTATCAGAATTAAAATATGACAAAATGCAACCTTTGTCGCATTCAGCCTAGAGGGGGACTTAGCAATGTTCGGAATACGAAAGAAGTCAAATTTTCCTAAAGAAATTGCTTTTTTTCATACTTTTATAATATTATTACTTATTAGTTTAATTTATAACAATACAAACTCTATATCTATCATTAGTGCTATATTTTTCACAGTTCTAATATCTTGTGCCTTTTTTTTTAGATCAAGAATATATATAAAATACATTTTTGCAACAGGCTCTCTTGTTGCTTGTATAATATCCCTATGGTACTCCACCCTAAACTTTGGCAACACAATCTTACATATTTATTTTTTAACTGGAATTTATGTTTACCTAGTGTCAGATATAATTTTCCCAAATGTTGCTGGAATCGCACTAGCTATAGTTCTCATATATACTTCTAATTCAGTATACAAATCTGAAATCCTTACACATGGAATTATTGCTATGTCATTACTTAATAATATAACCCTTACAGTAGTAGGATATCTTATACGAAAATATGTAACTCAACAAGATACTTTAGACGATGCAAATGATGTTTTACATTATAATATTTTGCATGATTCCCTAACTACCTTACCAAATCGTGTTTATTTTAATAAATGTATTTCTGAAGCCGCAGAAGGCTTAAAGCAGAATAAAAACTATAAGTTTGCAGTAGCAATTATGGATCTGGATCGATTTAAAACAGTTAACGATAGCTTAGGCCACAATAATGGGGATATTTTATTATCCTTGGCTGGTAAACGCTTAACAGAACTCTCCAATGATAAGATAGTTGTATCTCGTTTTGGAGGAGACGAATTTGCCCTTCTAATAAAGGATATAAAAAGCGATAAAGAAGTTATTCGTTTTCTTGACAGGATACTTCTTTCTATGAGCACCCCTTTTATGATAAACGGTTATAAAATCACAACTTCTGCCAGTATAGGAGTGGTGTTTTCTAGGAAGGAATACTCCACTTATGAAGAATATTTAAAATATGCTGATATAGCAATGTATGAAGCTAAATTTCAAGGAAAAGATAGGTATGTTATTTTTGATGAAAACACACAGAAAAGAATTTCAAAAAACTTGAAGTTAGAAAATGATTTAAAACAAGCTTTAGAACGGAATGAACTAACTTTATACTATCAACCTATTGTATCTTTAAGGACAGATAAAATAATTGGATTTGAAGCTCTAGTTCGTTGGAAACATCCAGAACTAGGTATGGTATCCCCTTTAGAATTTATTCCTATTGCAGAGGAAACAGGCCTAATAATACCTATTGGTAAATGGATACTTTACGAAGCCTGTAGGCAAATTAGTAGTTGGCACAAAAATTATAAGGATAGCAATTCTCTAATTGTGAATGTAAACATGTCAGCAATGCAACTAAAACAGTGGGACATAGTACAACAAATAACCGAGGTCCTCCGTGAAACAGAACTATCCCCTAAAAACTTAAACATTGAAATTACAGAAAGTGCCCTTATTACCGATGTGAAGAACTCACAAATTGTATTGGAGCAAATACGGGACTTAGGCGTAAGTATACAGATAGACGACTTCGGTACTGGCTATTCCTCTTTAAGCTATCTACAACAATTCCCTTTCAATGTTATTAAAGTAGACCGAAGTTTTGTTCAAGAGCTAGATCTCAACAAAAACAATGGTGTTGTAAAAAGTATTATTCTAATGGCCCACGAACTTAACATGAAAGTAACTGGTGAAGGAATAGAAACTGCAGGCCAACTAACACAGCTTAAGAAGCTAGGCTGCGAAAATGGTCAGGGATACTTCTTCTCCAAGCCTTTGAACAAGGATGATGCTGAGAAATTATTGATAAAGCACTTTAATTAATATTTATATCTAAAAGAGTAAAGGAGATTTAGCCAAGCTAAATCTCCTTTACTCTTAAATTTCCCATTATTTAATTTGCAACTGAAAAAATCACTTCAGTTTAAATTTATTAATTTCTCTTTCTAGCAACTGAACTAACTCACTAAGTTGGCTAGCAGTGCTGTTAAACTCATTCATGGCAGCGGATATCTCCTCTGTAGCTGCAGATACTTCCTCTGTACTTGCAGAGGACTCTTCTGATACCGATGAAATACTTTGCATTGTATCTAATATTTGTTCCTTTTGATTGTTCGTTTCATTTATTGATGTGACGATTTCCTTTGTTTCATTTTTAATATTCTCTATAGAAGAGGAAATCTTATTAAATATATCCTTAGTCTGCCTTACCGCCTCAGTTTGAGCTTCTACCACAATTTTAGAATCTTCCATAGTACTGTAAGCTAATTTTGACTTTTCTTTAACCTCTGCTATAAGAGCTTGTATATTACTAGTAGCTGCGGAAGATTGCTCTGCTAATTTTCTTATTTCGTCTGCTACTACTGCGAATCCTTTACCTGATTCTCCTGCTCTAGCCGCTTCTATAGCTGCTTCTAAAGCGTCCATGGCATTATTCCCAGCTAAAATGGCTTCTCTTATCTCATTTTGTTCTATAAAAAACTGAGCAATTTTATCTAAGTTTTCCTGTATCTTGCTGGCGTCTTTATCTCCCGAGCTCAGTACCAGTTCTTCCTTCTTTTTTAAAAGCTGTTCCAGGTAATAATGAAGATCTCCTAATTCTGAAAGCTGAGATAAATAACTTTCTATTTCATCTCTCAAAACCTGCACAGCATTTCTACATTCATCATAC
The DNA here is from genome assembly GCA_012523855.1 of Clostridia bacterium. Classification (GTDB taxonomy): domain Bacteria; phylum Bacillota; class Clostridia; order Clostridiales; family Clostridiaceae; genus Clostridium_AU. Next base: position 4,441 of record JAAYTB010000089.1, on the reverse strand, counting down.
TTAAGTTTTGCTGATAGGAATTCACGCTGTTCCTTACTCAACTTTTCTTCCTTATTACCTAATATAGTGTAGACTAGTTTCCTAATACTCATTCCCTCTAGCTTTTTAACATCCTTTTCCTCTTTTCGAAGAACTTTTTTCAAGGAACTTAGACGTTCTTCTTCCTGATAAAGGCTTTCTTTAGCTCTCTGCAACAAGGCTTCTAGCCTCTCCTTCTTTCTAACTTGGCCTTTAGCCTCTGCAATATCCTTATTAATTTGCTCATACATAAAATAGACCCCCACCTTCGAATCTTTTAGTAAGCAAAATTTCCTTGAACAAAAACAGGAACTTCTTTCCCCTCTGCTGTACCCCCTGTAATATCTAAATCCTTAGTGCCTATCATAAAGTCTACGTGTATCAGAGATTCATTTACTCCAGCTTCTATTAATTCTTCCTTTGTCATATTTTCACTATTTTTAAGACAAGGTGTATATGCTTTGCCTATGGCTAAGTGGCAGGAAGCATTTTCATCAAATAAAGTGTTATAAAATAATATCTTTTGATTTGATATAGGAGAATCATATGGCACAAGAGCTACCTCTCCAAGATAGTGAGAGCCTTCATCAGTTTCTATTAGGGTTTTTAGCATATCCAGACCCTTCTCTGCAGTATATTCTACTATTCTTCCTTCTTTAAAAGTTAAAGTAAAATTATCTATAATGGTTCCATTATAATTTAGAGGCATGGCGCTAACAACTGTGCCCTCTACTCCATTTTTCTTAGGTAAGGTAAACACCTCTTCTGTAGGCATGTTAGCATTAAATTCTATTCCCCCAGTAGTATCTTCTGCTCCGCCTACCCACTGATGGCCTTCTGGCAATTCAATAGTTAAATCTGTTCCTATGGAATTTTTATAACGAAGATATTTAAAATTGTTTTTATTTAAAAAGTCCATACTTTTTCTTAAGTTTAAAGTATGCTCCTTCCAAGCAGCAACAGGATCCTCTAAGTCCACTCTTACTGCCTTTAATATTGCCTCCCATAATTTTTCCACTGCTTCATCCTCTGAAAGTTCAGGGAAAACCTTCTTAGCCCAAGCTACTGTAGGTACAGAAACAATAGTCCACGCATTCTTATTTGTCATTAGCCTTTCATGAAATTCCTTTAACTCTATAGCACTAACCTTTTGCTGTCTTGCAATCCTGCTTACATCTACTCCTTTAAAGGCTTCAGGGTCTGATGCAGATATTTGAATAAAGGCCGCTCCATTATGCAAATTGGTCAAAGTAAAATCTTTTCTCCAAGAAGGTATCTCATCAAATACCTCATCTCCTGCTTGTAAAAATCTTATCCTAGATAACTTTTCATCTCTCCAATCCACATGCACATCCTTGGCTCCAGCTTTATAAGCAGCCTCTGCCAGAGCTCTAACAAAATCTGCAGCGTCTATAGGAGCCATTATAACTACTGGCTGGCCCTTCTGAACATTAGCGCCAGTTTGAACTACTAGCTTCGCATATTTTTTTAACGTAATTTTGTCCATATTTCTACCTCGTTTCAATAATAATCTTATGTATATTTACATATTAGCATATCAAAAATACATTATCTACATACATTTAAAATAGCTAAAAGATCAACTTCTAATAAGAAACTAAGAAAAAAGTCTCCAGCTTTGCTAGAGACTGATCTATTTATATATATCTGAGAATTCAATATTAACCATTTGAATCCTTTCATCTAAACCTTTGGAAACCTGCCGTGTTACCCCTTCATCTTCCAAAATACGATCCCATAAAACCACTGTAAATTCACTGCCTTCTCCCAGTCTACTTTCCACACTAATAGAGCCACCGTGAACTTCCAATAAGGATTTTACAAGAGACAAACCAATACCGCTACCTTCACGACATCTTCTAGCAGACTTATCTACTTGAACAAATCTAGAGAAAATTTGCTCCTTTGCCTTTTCCGACATACCTACACCAGTATCTTTAACTGACAAATAAACTTGACCCTCACTTTCATAAATGTTTACAAAAATGTTGCCTCCCTCTTCTGTAAACTTAACTGCATTAGATAGTAAATTTAGCATTACCCTTTCAACTACATCAGGATCACAGGCTATAACCTTTTCTTCTATCTCTGTATCAAAAATAAGAATTATTCCTTTATTTTCAATGTAATCTGCTACAGATAAGGTGATATCTTCTACTACCTTTACTATATCCATGTTTCTTAATCTAATTTCAAAGTTAGCAGCCTCTATCTTAGTTATATCTATTAAATTGTTGATAAGCTTAATTAGCCTATAACAATTCTGTTTCATCATTTTTAAATACTTGTCTAATTTTTTACTATTGATATTGCCACTATTGACCATTCTTTCCGCCATTTGTTCTGCACTATATATAACATTTAGAGGTGTTCTAAGCTCATGGGATATATTTGCAAAAAAGTCCGTTCTGACTCTTTCATACATCTTTAACTTTTCATTTGTTGCTAGCAAGATCTCCTTAGCTTTTAAGATATTCTTTTCACTTAGAAAATCCTTAGAAAGCCTTGTGTAGTTTATTCTAGAAATTATCATAGAAAAAATCACAGAAATCAAAATGTTTACTATGTGACTGCACAAGACATTTCCATCTTGTATACGGAAAACTAATGATATAATGTATATAGACATGGAACCTACATATATAATGGAAGCTTCTAAAAAATTAAGATATAAAAAGGCTGCCATAGTCAAAGCGCATATTATATACGGTAATACTCTATCATAGTTATTAATATTGTTTACTCCTATTAAAATACACCAATATACTGATATATTATAAAAAACAATACACATACCGTTAGTAAGTCTAGGATTGTTTTTTTTCTCAATTAATTTCATGATTAAAAACCATAATATTGCAAGGCCTAACATAAGTAATTGATAACGAGGCCAATATATATGGTCAGAATTTCCCTTATAGGTAGAAATATATATAAAATAGTCCAAAATAAGTAAAGCTACACATATAAACATCCATGTCATAGCTATTATTTTGCACTTTTGAAGATTTAATCTTAATCTGTGTTTACAAAATTCTTCTTCATATTCCCCTAAATTTGTGCCGGAGATAATATTAATTAACCTTTTACTTATTTTTGGCAACAGTATCACCACCAACCAAGATAATATACTACAATCTATATTATATCATATAAATTTGTAATATTAATCATTTATTTGTAATATAACCTATTATTTTGTATTGTAGGATCCTGTTCAATTCCCTATTAATAGAGGAGATGTTATTATTGAAAAATTACCTTACTTATTTTTATACCATAAATTATCCTACCTTTGAGGAGCATTTGGCAAAAATGGAGCTAAAGTATTTATTTAGACAAAATATTGATGAAAAATACATTTTCTCTAATTTTTATATTCCTTCCTCTAAAAGTCCCTTTTTAAAAGAATGCCTGAAGGTTATCTACAGCGGCAATACTATAGAGGAAGTTATTGAACAAATTAAAGAAAATAATTTAAGCTACGAAGATTTTAAGGTTATCTATATAAAACATAAAAAGGACCTTCTAAGCCATGAAGAAAGACTGGCTACAAATAGAGCTATAGGATTTGCTATTAAAGGTAAGGCAAAGATTCATAATCCGAAGATTACAATAGGAATAAGTAATATTGAAGGTCAATGGCTTTTTGGTATCTATGAAAAGAATAATTTACATTGGCAGGCCCATAAGGAAAAACCCCATTCTTATTCTAATGCACTAGGGGTTAGAACTGCTAGGGCCTTAGTTAATATTGCAGCTTCCACCGGGGAAAACTGTAAGATTATAGACCCTTGTTGTGGCATAGGTACTGTTGTTATAGAAGGACTAGGCTTAGGATTAAATATTGTAGGCTTTGAAATAAATCCTTTAATAGGCAGTAATGTTAAAGAAAATCTTAAATTTTTTGGCTATAAGGATCTTATAACTATTGGCAGCATCCACGATATTAAGGAAGTGTATGATATAGCAATAGTAGATCTACCTTATGGATTATTTAGCCCTACTACTTTGAAAACTCAAACAGATATAATAAAAACCACTAGAAGGATAGGCCGCAAAGCAATATTTGTAACCTTAGAGGATATGAAGGAGCATATTATCTCTGCTGGCTTCTCAATTGTAGACCAATGCCATGTACGTAAAGGTAAGGTTAAAAGATCTATAATATTAGCAAAATAAAAGACGGTAAACCGTCTTTTGTTATTTCCTGGCTCTTTGCACCTTTACTTCCTTGCCCTTGATTGTAGTTTTTTGCAAGGCCCTAAGGCTCCCTTATCAATTTTTAATTTAGGAGCTTCCTTCTCCTTTTTCATAAATTCTTTTTTAGCAGCTTCTGCCTTCTCTTTAGATGGTATTTCTCTTCTTGGAATTTTGTAGCCAATGTACTCTTCTATGCTGT
>JAAYTB010000088.1 GCA_012523855.1 Clostridia bacterium | reverse complement strand
TTGGGGAGTTTTTTGCATTCTTACGAATACCAACATTATAAACACCATGTTAAAAAACTAAATAAATAGGGGGAAGGTAAAATGTTGGTAAAAAAAGTGGCGAGGCTTATGGCTTTGCTAATGGGGCTTTCACTACTAGCTGCTTGCAGCGGTGGTGGATCAGAAAATGTAGCACTAAAGGATAAAAAGGAGATTAAGATTGGTATAAGTCAACTGGTGGAACATCCTGCGCTAGATTCTGCTAGATAAGGGTTCCTAGCAGCTTTGAAGGACAAGGGGTATGAAGAGGGGAAAAATCTAAAATTAGATGTACAGAACGCTCAAAACCAGCAAGGAACAGCTAATACTATTGCTGCAAATTTTGTTTCTAATAAGGTAGATATGATTCTTGCAATTTCAACTCCATCTGCACAGGCTACTTACAATAAGACTAATAAGATTCCTATTCTTATAACAGCAGTAACTGATCCAGTAGGAGCTGGACTAGCAAAGTCTATGGATAGTTCAGGAAACAATGTAACGGGAACTTCTGATAACGTGCCTATAGACAAGCAATTTGATTTGCTAAAACAGTTGATTCCAGATGCAAAAAAGGTAGGTGTTAAATACAATACCGCTGAAAAAAATTCACAGGTGCAAGTAGATGTTGCAACTTCAGGTATAGACTACTACCAGCTTGGATATGAAACTGGCCTTAAGGCAGTAGAAATTATAAATGGTAAAGAGCCTAAGGATCTTCCTATAACTTTACTTGAAGAGATGGAATTAATAATAAATACAGATGCTGTAAAGAAACTAAATATAACAGTGCCAAGTGACATTTTAGAAAAAGCTGATACGGTAACTGGAGGGGTAAAATAAATGGAAATTCTACAAAATGTAATGGAGCAGGGGCTCATATACGGTATATTAGCAGTAGGTGTCTATATAACTTTCAGGATTCTTAATTTCGCAGATCTTTCAGTAGATGGAACTTTTCCCCTAGGTGCTGCCGTTACAGCTGCGTGGATAGTAAATAAGGGCGGAAACCCTTTTGTAGCATGTTTACTAGCTCTAATTGCAGGAGGATTAGCAGGGCTTGTAACAGGTTTTCTCCACGTAGGATTAAAGATAAATAGTCTATTATCGGGTATTCTGGTAATGATGGGATTGTATTCTGTTAATATAAGGGTCATGGGCATGCCTAATATATCATTAAATTTAGCAGATAAACTAATACTTCCAAAGAGTGATGAACCATGGATAAGAATATTAATTGTTCTTTGTTTTGTAGTGTTAGTAAAGTTAATAAAAATCGCACTAAAATTATGGGTCTTATTATTGCTAATGGGTTAGTAGCTTTGGCTGGTTCTATTTTTGCACAAAGTCAAAGTTATTCAGATGCAGGTATGGGCACAGGAATGGCAGTTACGGGACTTGCTGCAGTAATAATTGGTGAAACTATTTTAAAAATTTTAACAATGATATGGGGAAAACTTTCTTTCATTAAAGCTACAACAGCTGTAGTTTTTGGGGCTATGTTATATCAAGGGGCAATAGCTTTAGCTATGAGATTAGGTATGCCTCAATCAGACTTGAAATTAGTAACAGCAGTAATAGTTGCTGTGGCCTTATCTTTAAATGGAGTATCATTTAAATTTAAAACAAAATCCTTAGTAGGTGGTGGTAATAGTGCTTCAAATACGAAATCTGCATAAGACTTTCAATGCTGGTAGTATAAATGAAAAGGTAGTATTCAATGATTTAAGCCTAAGTGTTAATAAGGGACAGTTTATAACAATAATAGGTAGCAACGGAGCCGGTAAATCTACTTTATTAAATGTGATTTCAGGTTTAATACAATCAGATTATGGCACTATTCAGTTAGAGGGGTTAGATATAAGTG
>JAAYTB010000087.1 GCA_012523855.1 Clostridia bacterium | reverse complement strand
TGGGCTGTATGCGCAAACATATCCACCGGCTGCACTTCCACCGTACTATAACCCAAGTCCTCAAATATCCTCAAATCCCTAGCTAAAGTTGCAGGGTCACAGGAAACATAAACCACTCTATTAGGCTGCATATCTGCTATAGCATGAATCAAGCTCTTTTCACAACCCTTTCTTGGCGGGTCTACCACAACAACTTCTGCTTTCTTCCCTTCCTTAATAAGTTGTGGAATTATCACTTCAGCTTCTCCTACAAAAAACTCTGCATTATTAATATTGTTTAGCCTTGCATTCTTTTTGGCATTTTCAATAGCCTCCGCTATTATTTCCACCCCATAAACCTTCTTAGCTTTCTGGGCAAGGAATAGAGAAATAGTTCCTGTACCGCAATAAGCATCAAATACAGTCTCCTCTCCACTTAGATCAGCATATTCCAATGCCTTCTTGTACAAGACTTCTGTTTGATATGGATTCACCTGAAAAAAGGATAATGGTGATATTTCAAATTTGAATTCTCCTATGTAGTCTGTTATGGTATCACTACCCCATAAGGTTATGTTTTTCAAACCTAATACCACATTGGTAGCTTTATTATTTATATTTTGAATAATGCTTTTCACACCAGCTATCTTTTCTGTAACCATTCTTATAAATTCATCTTTATGTGGCAATTTTTCTGTGTTAGTTACCAGCACTACCATGACTTCACCGGTTTTAAAGCCCTTTCTAATCATCACATGTCTCAAAATACCTGTCTTTGTCTTCTCATCATAGGCACTTATAGCAAATTCCTTCATCCAATCCTTAGTTAACTGAACAACATCATCACCAGCTTCATGTTGGATATAACACTGCTGTAAATTTATTATCTCATGACTTCTAGGAGCATAAAAACCTATGATAGGTTCCCCCTTTTCAATACCTACAGGTAGCTGTACCTTGTTCCTATATCTTAGAGACTCCTCCATTCCTAAGGTATCATGTATAAGTGCTTCTTTTATTTTTCCTATTCTCTCAAGGCAGTCCTTCACCCTGTTCCTTTTAAAAACCAGCTGTTCTTGGTAGCTCATATGCTGAAGTTGACAGCCTCCGCATCTTTTATACAAGGAACAAACTGGTGTTACCCTCTTTTCAGAAGGCTCTACTATATCCAAAAGCTTTCCAAAACCATGATTCTTTGTAAGCTTAACAATTTTGATTTTTACTTTTTCCCCCCTAAGGGCTCCTGGAATAAATATAGGAAAGCCCTGAAGCTTGGCAATCCCTTCTCCTTGATAACCCTCTGATATGATATCAACCAACAGTTCTTGATTCTTTTTAAATTCTATCATTCAAATTACCTCTTCGCATCACTTAGCATTACAGTATAAAGACCTACTGTCTGAATATTATACATAATACTTATATTTTATTCAAATTTTACTGTAACTACAATGAAAAATTAAAAATTCAGCAATGTCTCGCTGAATTTTCTCAATTTAAGAATATTAATTTTTAAGGAGTAAATGTTTCACAATAAGTCCCATCACTTTCTCGAGCATGTGGACCAGTTATAATCACCCTATCAGCTTCACATCGCTGATCTTTATTATAAATACATCTAACAGCATTACAACCAACTTCCGGATACATATGTATTCCATCATTGCTTACTAGCTGTCGTATCTCACCTGCTATATTCATATTAGTTATATGTGTTAAAGCATTTAAAAACCCCTTTTCTGCAAAGGTGTTACATTGAGTACTGCTACTAGTTAAAGCACTCATTCCATTAACCATTATCTTATTAGCGGAACATAACCCTCCTACATTATGAACACAATTTGTTGCATTAAAAGATAAAGTTCCATTCATACATTCCCGATTTCCAGCGTCTAAAGACCTATGGCCACATAGAAACCAGTTCTCTCCCTTCAATTTATATGATTACTTTTTCAAATTCTAGTCCAATTTTTAAATGATTACTTTTTTCTTTCAAATATATTTTATGGATTTTTATAATTTTTATTCAAACTTGAAGAGAAAATACTGTTCACACTGCAATACATAGTTTTACTAACTACGTTAAATAGTGTTGACATTTTCGCCTCTATGTATTATTATATTACTCATAATAGTTTGATAATCAAAGTATTTTAAAATAACGAAATGAGGTATAAATTATGGATTTTAACCCCTTAAAGATTGGTAATTTAAAAGCTTCTATTCCTATTATCCAAGGCGGTATGGGAATCGGTGTCTCTTTGTCAGGTTTAGCATCAGCAGTAGCCGCTAATGGTGGCATTGGAATAATATCAGCAGCACAACCAGGATTTAATGAAGCAGATTTTGAAAAGAATTCACTAGCTGCCAATTTACGTGCTTTAAAAAGACATATAAAAGAAGCCTTATTAAAAGCAAAAGGCGGAATTATTGGTGTTAACATAATGTGCGCCATGAATGACTATGAGGACTTAGTAAAAACCTCTATCGAAGCAGGTGCTCAATTGATAATTTCAGGTGCAGGCCTGCCCACTACTCTTCCAAAACTATGCCAGGGTCATGATGTTAAAATTGCTCCTATTGTATCTTCAAATAAGGCAGCTTCAATTATTCTTAAACTTTGGGATAGAAACTTTGGCGTCACTGCCGATGCAGTTATTGTTGAAAGTCCTGAAGCTGGTGGCCATTTAGGCTTCAAAGTTGATGATATTGAAAAGCACACAAAGACCAGCTTTGATGAAGAACTTATAAACATTATAAACACGGTAAAAACCTATGAGGAAAAGTTTAATAAAGATATCCCAGTTATAGCAGCTGGAGGAGTATATACAGGTGACGATATATCCCGTGTTCTAAAACTAGGAGCTAGCGGAGTGCAGATGGCTACAAGATTTGTTGCTACAGAGGAATGTGATGCCCATATAAATTATAAAAATGCTTATATAAATTGTAGCAAGGATGATATCGTTATAGTAAAAAGTCCAGTAGGCTTACCTGGAAGAGCTATAAAAAATAAATTTGTTGAAAGAACATTTTTAGGGAATATTAAAGTAGACAAATGTTATAGGTGTATAAGCAAATGTAACCCTGCAGTAACACCATACTGTATAAGCCGTGCTCTAATAAATGCCGTCCAAGGTGATGTTGATAACGGTCTTCTCTTCTGTGGAACTAACGCTTACAAAGCAGATAAGATAGTAAGTGTAAAAGAATTAATGGAAGAACTAGTTTCTCAGCTAAAAGACTCTTAGTTCCCAACTTTAAATACCTGGTCAATTTTTCATCTTTAAATTGATCAGGTTAAAAAAAAGGCACCATTAGGTGCAAAAAAGAATCAGTCGCCAACACTTTCTCATTATACTATAATTGCCCAAAAATTCTATTCCTATACAGACCTTTACTTCCCTTCTACAATAGAAATCTCTTCCCACTGCTTCCCATCTTCACAAGATAGATATGGGAACCCTGAAAATCTTATTCCCTTCCTCCTATTGATAATTTCAAAATAACCCCTCCATTGTTAGATTATTAGCACTTGTAGAAATTATTACAGCTGGATAGTTATAGTTAAATATTTCAGTGCTCTTATATCTCCATAATAAACTTCTATGAAATCTTGTTAGCCGTCCCTAGTAGTTCTAGTTCTAGCTGTAACTCTTGCCAAAACTGTAGCTATAAATTC
>JAAYTB010000086.1 GCA_012523855.1 Clostridia bacterium | reverse complement strand
GCATATCCTTTGTTTGCTAATACTGTTGTTATTGCTGCTGTTAATGTAGTCTTACCGTGGTCAACGTGACCAATTGTTCCAATGTTAACATGGGGTTTGTTTCTTTCAAATTTTGCCTTTGACATTACGTTTCCTCCTCGTAATCTATTATTATTGTATGTAACATTTGTGATTGCTAGTCAAGCACAAATGTTATCAATTTTTATACTATTTGCTTCCTACTATTTGTTCTTGGATATTCTTTGGAACCTCATCATAGTGATCAAATTCCATGCTATAAACACCTCTACCCTGAGTTCTGGATCTAAGTGCTGTAGCATAACCGAACATTTCTGATAGTGGTACGAAAGCTCTTATAACTTGAGCACCTGCTCTGGCATCCATACCTTCTATTCTACCTCTTCTTGAGTTAACGTCACCTATAACGTCGCCCATATATTCTTCTGGCACAGTAATTTCAACTCTCATTACAGGCTCAAGTAATACTGGGTCTGCCTTAGCCATAGCATTCTTGAATGCCATAGAACCAGCAATCTTAAATGCCATTTCTGATGAGTCAACATCATGGTAGGATCCATCGTATAACTTAACCTTGAAGTTGATAACAGGATATCCTCCAACGGTACCACTTTCTGAAGCTTCTCTAATTCCATTGTCGATAGCTGGTATATATTCCTTTGGAATTACACCACCTACGATGGCATTTTCAAATTCGTATTCCCCTTCAAAAGGTGACATTTCTATCCAACAGTGACCGTATTGTCCTCTACCACCAGACTGTCTTACATACTTACCTTCAGCTTTAACAGCTTTTCTAACAGTTTCCTTGTAAGCAACCTGTGGAGCACCAACATTACATTCAACCTTAAACTCTCTTTGAAGTCTATCTACAATTATATCAAGGTGAAGCTCACCCATACCAGCTATAATTGTCTGACCTGTTTCTTGGTTTGTATATGTCTTAAAGGTTGGGTCTTCTTCTGCAAGCTTAGCAAGAGCTACCCCCATCTTTTCTTGACCTGCTTTAGTCTTAGGCTCTATAGCAACATTGATAACAGGTTCTGGGAACTCCATACGTTCAAGTATGATTACATTGTTTTCGTCGCAAAGAGTATCTCCAGTAGTTGTATCCTTAAGACCTATAACAGCTCCGATATCTCCTGCTAACATTTCATCTACTTCCTGTCTATGGTTAGCATGCATCTTAACTAGTCTACCAATTCTTTCTTTCTTACCCTTTGTAGAGTTATATACATAGGTACCACTCTTCATAGCACCTGAATAAACTCTTGTAAAGGCTAATCTTCCGATGAAAGGATCTGTTGCTATTTTAAATGCTAATGCTGACATTGGAGCATCATCTGATGTAGGTCTTGTATCTTCTTCTCCAGTATCAGGATTGTGTCCCTTAACATCCTCAATTTCTAATGGTGATGGAAGGAAATCTACAACTGCATCTATCATATGTTGAACACCTTTGTTTTTGTAAGATGAGCCGCATACAACTGGTACGATTTCGTTGTTAACCACACCTTTTCTTAAAGCTGCAACAAGTTCTTCTTCAGTGATTTCTTCACCTTCAAGATACTTCATCATAAGCTCTTCGTCTAATTCTGCTATTGATTCTATCATAGCATTTCTGTATTCTTCTACCTTATCTACCATGTCTGCAGGAATATCAGTTGCTTCCTCAACCTTTCCTAAGTCATCAGTATATATAATAGCCTCTTTCTTTATTAAGTCTACAAGGCCTTTAAATTCACTTTCTGCACCTATAGGAAGTTGTATTGGCACAGCATTACAGCGTAATCTATCTCTAAGAGTATTTACGCACATATAAAAATCAGCTCCTGTAGCATCCATCTTATTTACGTAAACAACTCTTGGTACCTTATATTTATCCGCCTGTCTCCAAACAGTTTCAGTCTGTGGTTCAACACCACTCTTAGCATCCAGTACAGTTACTGCACCGTCTAATACTCTAAGAGATCTTTCAACCTCCACTGTGAAATCTACGTGTCCAGGTGTGTCTATAATATTTATACAATGGCCCTTCCATTCACAAGTAGTAGCAGCAGATGTTATAGTTATACCTCTTTCCTGCTCCTGAGCCATCCAGTCCATGGTAGCTGCACCTTCGTGCGTTTCACCAAGTTTATGAGTTTTTCCAGTATAGAATAATATACGTTCAGTTGTTGTGGTCTTACCGGCATCAATATGAGCCATAATACCAATATTTCTAAACTTCTCTAATGGATATTGTCTAGCCACTATTTCTCCTCCTCTCGATTAGCTTTTAAATTACGCAAAACTGTTTTGGCTTTGCCAAAACAGTTTTAACCTTAATATCTATAATGAGCAAACGCCTTATTAGCTTCAGCCATTTTATGAGTGTCTTCTTTTTTCTTAACAGCTGCTCCTGTGTTGTTGGCTGCGTCCATAAGCTCGTAAGCTAATCTCTCTCTCATGTACTTCTCGCCTCTTTTTCTAGCAGCAGCTAAGAGCCATCTGATTCCAAGAGTCTGTCTTCTTTCTGGTCTTACTTCCATTGGAACCTGATAAGTAGCTCCACCTATTCTTCTTGCTTTAACTTCAAGTAATGGCATTATGTTATTCATAGCTTCTTCAAAAACTTCTAAAGCTTCTTTACCAGTCTTCTCTGCTATAATGTCAAATGCACCATAAGCTATCTTTTGAGCCACTCCTCTTTTTCCGTCTACCATTATATTGTTTATAAGCTTAGTAACAACCTTGCTGTTGTATAATGGATCTGCTAATACGTCTCTCTTTGCAATATGACCTTTTCTTGGCACTTTTCTTCCCTCCTTAACAATTAAAATTTAAGTTCATCGGTACTCGACGAATTTTTCGCCGCAAAGCGCTCTGTACTCCACCAATTGATATATTAAAAATCTATATAAATGCTGAAGACATAGCACTATTAATTCAATAAACTATTTGTTCTTAGGCTTTTTAGCCCCATATTTAGATCTGGCCTGCATTCTGTTAGCCACTCCAGCAGAGTCTAAAGCTCCTCTTACAATGTGGTATCTAACACCAGGAAGGTCTTTAACTCTTCCACCTCTTATAAGAACAACACTGTGTTCCTGAAGATTGTGTCCTACTCCTGGGATATAAGCAGAAACTTCATATCCGTTAGTTAATCTAACTCTGGCAATTTTTCTTAAAGCTGAGTTAGGTTTCTTTGGAGTTGCTGTTTTAACTACAGTACACACTCCTCTTCTTTGAGGACAATTTTGTAGAGCTGGTGAAGCGGACTTATAAACAACTGTCTGTCTGCCCTTTCTTACTAGCTGGTTAATTGTTGGCATATTTTCACCTCCTTAATATTGGGTTTATCAATCTATTTAAATTAGTTGATATCGATAGTTAATCTTTTAATATTAATGCTACAGCAGCACCAACCTCTATACCACAAAGTCTACCTAGTTCCTTCATAGTATTTACATAATTGATTTCTATCTTTAATTCTTCTGCTAATTTTATAAGAGGACTTATCAGATGCTCATCACTATCCTTAGCTACATATAGTATCTTACCTAAGCCATTTCTGAGAGACTTACCAGTTTGTTTGATTCCAATAACTTTCTTTCCTGAAAGCCTTTCAACCATCTAACTTCCTCCCCATAACTTAACTTGTAGTGAGATAAGAATTTTATCTCACTACAAATGTAAGTTTAAAAATAATTTACAAAATCACAAATTGTATTTTATCATTTAAAATCTCACATGTCAATCAATTTAAATTTAAGCTTCAATGGTATTTACTACCTCTTCTGTTTTAACCTCAGTATTGAGTTTAACAGATCTATATTTCATCATACCAGTACCAGCAGGTATTAGCTTACCGATAATTACATTTTCCTTAAGTCCCACTAATGGGTCTATCTTTCCTTTGATTGCAGCATCAGTAAGTACTCTAGTAGTTTCCTGGAAGGAAGCCGCTGATAAGAATGAATCTGTAGCAAGAGCCGCCTTAGTTATACCTAATAGTGTTTGCTCGCACTTAGCAGGCTCTCCACCATTTTCTATAACTCTTTGATTTTCTTCTTCAAAGTCAAATATATCTATCATTACACCTGGAAGAAGATCTGTGTCTCCTGGCTCTACTATCTTAACTTTTCTAGTCATCTGCCTTACAACAACTTCTAAGTGCTTATCATTTATATCAACCCCTTGAAGTCGATATACCTTCTGCACCTCTGAAAGAAGATAGTTTCTAACTCCATCTATTCCCTTTATTCTCAAGATATCATGTGGATTAACGGAACCTTCTGTAATTTCATCTCCAGCTGATATTGTATCGCCGTTATCTACCTTCAATCTTGAACCAAAAGGTATGTCGTAGCTAACTTCTTCCCCATCTTCACTTACTACAACTACTGTTCTCTTTTTCTTTGTTTCTTCTATTCTTACTGTTCCAGCTATCTCAGTTACAATAGCTAATCCTTTTGGCTTTCTTGCCTCGAACAATTCTTCAACTCTTGGAAGACCCTGAGTTATATCTGCTCCAGCAACTCCACCAGTATGGAAGGTTCTCATTGTTAACTGAGTTCCAGGCTCACCTATACTTTGAGCAGCTACTATACCAACAGCTTCACCAATATTGATCTTTTGCGCTGTGCCCATATTCATACCATAGCATTTAGCACAAACACCAATCTTAGCTCTACATGTAAAGACAGATCTGATTTTAACATTCTTAATACCTGCCTTTTCAATTCTTTCAGCCATGTTGGCATCCATATATTCATCCTTCTTAACTAAAACTTCTCCAGTTTCAGGATCGGTAATATCTTCAGCTGAATATCTTCCAGTCAATCTTTCGGATAGAGATTCAACTACTTCGCTGCCTTCCTTAATTTCAGATACATTAAAACCTAGATCAGTTCCACAATCTTCATGTCTTACTATAACATCCTGGCTTACATCAACCAACCTTCTAGTTAGATATCCGGAGTCAGCAGTTTTTAATGCCGTATCAGCGTTACCCTTTCTTGCTCCGTGAGTAGAAATGAAGTACTCTAATACGTCCAAGCCTTCTCTAAAAGATGCCTTGATTGGAAGTTCAATAATCTTACCTGATGGGTTAGCCATTAATCCTCTCATACCAGCTAATTGCTTTATCTGGCTCTTAGAACCTCTGGCCCCTGAATCCGCCATCATAAAGATTGGGTTAAACTGGCTCATACCGTCCATTAATGCATTTGCTACATCTTCTGTGGTTTTAGTCCACTTATCAATTACTCTTTCATATCTCTCTTCTTCAGAGATAAATCCTCTCTTATAGAGTTTTTCAATCTTGTCTACAGTAGCTTCTGCTTCTTCTAACAAGGTCTTCTTTTCTTCAGGAACTATCATATCAGAAACAGATACCGTTATAGCTCCAATTGTAGAGAAGTGATAGCCCTTAGCTTTAATTTTGTCTAACATTATAGATGTTTCTGTAGGGCCATATTTCATATAACATTTATCTATAATCTTACCAAGACTCTTTTTGGTAACTAAGAAGTCAACTTCTAAAAGATGAACATTTTCAGGTTTGCTTCTATCTACAAAACCTAAGTCTTGAGGAATAGATTCGTTAAATATAATTTTTCCTACAGTAGTTTCAATGATGCCGGATTTTTCCACACCATCAACTAATTTTCTTATCTTTACCTTTATTTTTGCGTGTATATCAATTTCACCTAATTGATAAGCCATTATAGCCTCGTCTGGCGATGAGAACTCTCTGCCTTCTCCCTTACCGCCTTCTCTATCAATGGTTAAATAGTAAGAACCGAGAACCATATCCTGAGTTGGTACGCAGACAGGTTTTCCATCAGATGGCTTAAGAATGTTTCCTGCAGCCAGCATTAAGAATCTTGCTTCTGCCTGGGCTTCCACAGAAAGAGGAACGTGGACAGCCATTTGGTCACCATCAAAGTCTGCATTGTAAGCGGTACATACCAGTGGATGAAGCTTTATAGCACGACCTTCAACAAGTACTGGCTGAAAGGCCTGTATACCCAATCTATGTAGGGTAGGAGCACGGTTCAGTAATACCGGATGATCTTGAATAACTTCTTCCAATACATCCCATACTTGAGGCATTACTCTTTCAACCATTCGTTTTGCACTTTTTATGTTGTGAGCAACTCCGCCTTCTACGAGTTTTTTCATTACAAAAGGTTTAAATAGTTCCAAAGCCATTTCTTTTGGTAATCCACACTGATACATTCTCAGTTCCGGACCTACCACTATAACAGAACGTCCAGAGTAGTCAACACGCTTTCCAAGAAGGTTTTGTCTAAACCTTCCTTGCTTACCTTTCAACATATCAGAAAGTGACTTTAAAGGTCTGTTTCCAGGACCTGTTACAGGTCTTCCTCTTCTTCCATTATCAATTAAAGCATCCACTGCTTCTTGAAGCATTCTCTTTTCATTTCTAACAATAATGTCAGGAGCTCCAAGATCTAATAGCTTTTTCAATCTATTATTTCTATTGATAACTCTTCTATATAAGTCATTTAAATCAGATGTAGCAAATCTTCCACCATCTAATTGAACCATAGGTCTTAAATCCGGTGGAATAACAGGAATTACATCTACAACCATCCATTCAGGGTTGTTTCCTGATTTTCTAAAAGATTCAACTACTTCAAGTCTTCTGATTATTCTAATTTTCTTTTGTCCACTGCTATTCTTTAATTCTTCTTTTAACCCTTTGCCTAAGGCTTCTAGATCAATTTCATGTAAAAGGGCCTTTATAGCCTCAGCACCCATACCAGCAGTAAAACTGTCATCTCCGTACTTATCTACTGCTTCCCTGTATTCTTTCTCATTAAGCAGTTGCTTTTTTAACAGCGGAGTATCCCTAGGATCCAATACTGCATATGAAGCAAAGTATAGAATTTTTTCCAAGGATCTTGGAGACATATCTAGAATTAACCCCATTCTAGATGGTATGCCTTTAAAATACCATATGTGAGATACAGGGGCAGCAAGTTCAATATGCCCCATTCTCTCTCTTCTAACCTTTGCCTTTGTAACTTCAACCCCACAACGGTCACAAACTATCCCTTTATATCTTACTCTCTTATACTTTCCACAATGACATTCCCAGTCCTTTATAGGTCCGAAAATCCTTTCACAGAAAAGACCATCTCTCTCAGGCTTTAATGTCCTGTAGTTTATTGTCTCAGGTTTCTTAACTTCACCTCTCGACCATTCTCTTATCTGTTCTGGAGACGCCAACCCAATTTGTATAGCGTCAAAATTATTCAACTCAAACAAGGGTTTTTCCTCCCTTCATTAATTAATGTTCATCGCCAAAATCATCTAATTCCAGTTCACTCTGGAAATCATCTAAAGGTAACTCTTCAAAATCTATATCCGCTTCTTCTTCGCTCTCTTCTTCATTTTCCTTGTATTCTTCAGATGGTGTCGGAGCAACTAGATCTTCAGTCCCCTCCATATTTACATCTAAATCTTCAACTTCTTCCTCAGCAGATTCTTTAATTTCCATCTCTTCCTTAGATTCATCAAGAACCTTAACATTTAGGCAGAGAGCTTGTAATTCCTTAATTAATACCTTAAAGGACTCAGGTACCCCTGGCTCAGGTATGTTTTCCCCTCTAACTATAGCTTCGTAAGTTTTTACTCTACCAACAACATCGTCAGATTTCACTGTCAATATTTCTTGTAGAGTATGAGCGGCACCATAGGCTTCCAATGCCCAAACTTCCATTTCTCCAAATCTCTGTCCTCCAAATTGGGCCTTACCACCTAAAGGCTGCTGTGTTACTAAGGAGTAAGGTCCAGTAGATCTGGCATGGATCTTATCATCAACAAGGTGGGCAAGTTTTAATATATACATGTATCCTACAGTAACTCTATTGTCGAAGGGTTCTCCTGTTCTTCCATCATAAAGAATGGTCTTACCATCTCTATCGTATCCTGCCTGCTCCAGGCAATCTTCAATGTCCTTTTCCGTAGCACCATCAAATACAGGTGTAGCTATATGCCATCCTAATTTGCTAGCAGCTAATCCCAAGTGAACCTCTAATACCTGACCTATGTTCATACGAGAAGGTACACCTAATGGGTTTAGACATATTTGAAGTGGTCTTCCATCTGGTAAGAAAGGCATATCTTCTTCTGGCAACACTCTTGAAATAACACCCTTGTTA
Source organism: Clostridia bacterium (assembly GCA_012523855.1). Taxonomy (GTDB): domain Bacteria; phylum Bacillota; class Clostridia; order Clostridiales; family Clostridiaceae; genus Clostridium_AU. Next base: position 3,181 of record JAAYTB010000086.1, on the reverse strand, counting down.
CCATGTCTTCCAGCCATTTTATCCCCTACGGATATTTTTCTCTTTTGAGCTATATAACATCTAACAAGCTCATTTACTCCTGGAGGAAGTTCATCACCATTTTCCCTAGTAAATACTTTTACATCCACGATAATTCCAGATTCTCCGTGTGGTACTCTGAGAGATGTGTCTCTTACTTCTCTTGCCTTCTCTCCAAATATAGCTCTTAACAATCTTTCTTCTGCAGTAAGTTCTGTTTCACCTTTAGGGGTAACCTTTCCTACAAGTATATCTCCAGATCTTACTTCAGCACCTATTCTTATGATACCTCTTTCATCGATATCCTTTAAGGCGTCTTCTCCTACATTAGGAATATCTCGAGTTATCTCTTCAGGTCCTAGCTTAGTATCTCTAGATTCTGATTCATATTCCTCGATATGAATAGAAGTGAATATATCATCTCTAACAAGTTCCTCAGAAATAAGCATAGCATCTTCGTAGTTGTAACCTTCCCAGGTTATAAAACCTATTCTTATGTTTTTACCTAATGCTATTTCTCCTAAATCAGTGGAAGGTCCATCAGCTAGTACGGTACCCGCTTCTACCTTTTCACCTTTAGTAACTATAGGTCTCTGATTTATACATGTTCCCTGGTTAGATCTCTTAAATTTAAGCAATCTATACACATCTGTGCCACCATCAGAGTCCCTCTTAACTTTGATCTCATTGGAACTTACATAAGTAACTACACCACTGTTCTTAGCTTTTGGCAGAACACCTGAATCATAGGCTGCTTTAAATTCAATACCAGTTCCTATTATTGGTGACTGTGGCTTTAACAAAGGTACAGCCTGACGTTGCATGTTAGATCCCATCAAAGCACGGCTCGCGTCATCATTTTCCAAGAAAGGAATCATAGCTGTTGCTACAGAAACTAATTGTCTAGGAGATACGTCCATTAGTTCTACTTCTTCTCTTGGAACCACTACAACATCTTCCTTAACTCTAACAGTAACCCTCTGGTCAAGGAATCTTCCATCTTCACCTATAGGCTCATTAGATTGTGCTACAAAATAATGATCCTCTTCATCAGCAGTAAAATATTTAATCTCATCTGTAACAATTCCTGTTTTCTTATCCACTATTCTATATGGAGTTTCTATAAATCCATATTCATTAACTCTTGCGTATGTGGCCAAAGAGTTGATTAATCCAATATTTGGACCTTCAGGTGTTTCTATTGGACACATTCTTCCATAATGAGAGTGGTGAACGTCTCTTACTTCAAAGCCCGCTCTTTCTCTGGACAATCCTCCTGGTCCTAAGGCTGATAATCTTCTCTTGTGGGTCAATTCTGAAAGTGGATTTGTTTGATCCATGAACTGTGATAACTGAGAGCTACCGAAAAACTCTTTTATAGCAGCAGCTACAGGCCTAATGTTAATTAAGGCTTGTGGAGTTATACCTTCCTGGTCTTGAATAGTCATTCTCTCTTTAACTACTCTTTCCATTCGAGATAAGCCTATTCTGAACTGATTTTGAAGCAATTCTCCTACAGATCTAAGTCTTCTGTTTCCAAGGTGATCTATATCATCAATATAACCTATTCCATAAGTTAATCCAAGCTCATAGCTGATAGTTGCATAAATATCATCACGTATGATATGCTTTGGAATTAATCTATGGATGTTTTTCTTTATTTCTTCTTTTATTGTAGCTTCATCATTGGAGCTGTTTAGTATATCCTTTAATGTAGGATAGTGAACATATTCTCGTATATTCAAATCCTTTATATCAAAAGGAACAACACTATGTATATCAACAAAATTGTTTCCTATAATATTTATTACCTTATCATCAACTACTATTTGTACAGAATTTATACCTGAGTTTTGTATTTTTGCTGCAAGTTCTCTATCGATTTTTTCTCCTTTTTGTACAAACACTTCACCTGTTTCAGGATTTACTATATCATTTGCAGCAATCTGATTAGCAATTCTTAAATTTAATGCTAATTTTTTGTTAAATTTGTAACGTCCAACTCTAGAAAGGTCATATCTCTTAGCATCAAAAAATAAGGAATCTATTAAAGCTACGGCACTATCCACAGTTGGAGGTTCTCCAGGTCTTAACCTTTTATATACTTCCAACAAAGCTTCTTCTTTAGTCTTAGTATTATCCTTTTCTATTGTAGCCTTAAGCCTTTCTTCTTCACCAAAAAAGCCAATAATTTCCTGGTCACTTCCTATACCCATAGCTCTAGCTAGGATAGTAATAGGCAACTTTCTGGTCTTGTCAATTCTAACATAGACAATATCATTGGAGTCAGTTTCGTATTCCAACCAAGCACCTCTATTTGGAATAACAGTGGATCCAAATAGCTTTTTACCAGTTTTGTCTCTAGAAAAACTGTAGTAAACACCTGGCGATCTCAACAGCTGACTTACAATAACACGTTCAGCACCGTTTATTATGAATGTTCCTTGCTCAGTCATGAGAGGGAAATCACCCATAAAAACTTCTTGTTCCTTAAGTTCGCCAGTTTCTCTGTTATATAGTCTTACCTTTACTTTCAGTGGAGCAGCATAAGTTGCATCTCTTTCTTTACACTCTTCCACTGAGTACTTGATATTTTCCATATCAAGCTTATAACCTACAAACTCAAGAACCAGATTCCCTGTGTAATCCGTTATAGGATTGACATCGTCAAAGACCTCTTGAAGGCCTTCATCTAGAAACCATTTGTATGAATCTAGTTGAACTTCAATAAGATTCGGCATATCAGTAACCTCTTTTACCTTGCCGAAGCTCATCCTTGTTCTCTTTCCTACTTGGACAGGATGTACCATTAGCTATCACCCCTTGTAAATACTTAAATAAAAAATATACTCTCCCTTAGAAATACTCTAATGGATTGCATATAAACTCAATATTATAGTATAACCGAATAAATCAAACTTCATTCATCTTACAATAAAGACAAAAAATTCATGCATTTTATGTAAATTCATGCATTTAATTATGTTATCATAACCAGCCACTACTGTCAATACGTAAATTAAAAAAGGCACTTGAAATGATGTGAACCCTTTAATCCGGACTTTCGGATAATATTAATTATGCGGCTTGTTGCCTATACTCAATAGGTGACAGGCCGTTCAATTTCTCTTTTATTCTTTTGTTATTATACCAGTAAATATAT
>JAAYTB010000085.1 GCA_012523855.1 Clostridia bacterium | reverse complement strand
TTGTCCACTTTCATTTGTCATTCTTCCTTTCCAATTTCCTAGCTAGCCTTTACTGCTTACAGCTTTCTCAAGTAAATCATTTAGTTTTTTCGCTCCCCTTATTATATCCTCTAAGGTTTCCTCCATATTACCCTGGATGCTTTTAGAGATTTTTTCATCCAACAATTCATTGATATTAAATACGATACCCTTGCCCTTATCTGTAAGATTTACTTTCACTACTCTTTCGTCTTCTTTATCCCTAACCCGAACTATTAAATCCATTTTCTCTAACTTCTTACACATAGCAGACATATTTGCCTCTGCAGAACAAACTCTCTCTGCAAGACTACCAATAGTGTGTTTTTCACACATATGTAGCTTCATAAGAATTCTAGCCTGCAGAGCAGTTAGACCATATTGCTCACATACGGGGTTAAAAATTATATTTGTATTTTCATTAATTTTTCTTGTAAGGTCCAAGATTTCATTATTAAACTCAGTTATATTCATTATATATACTCCCATAAAAATATATATGCTTTATATATATTATATCTTATATTAAAAATAATTAATAGGCTTTTTAAAATGGATTTCTTGGAGAAACTCTTGACAATATTGCATCAAATTACTAATATCTAAGAAATATAACAAGAATGAAAGTTTAATAAGCCACGGATTGGCAGTGGAGGCCACAATGCGCCATTTTGCAGAACTTTACAAGGAAGATCCAGATAAGTGGGGCATTATAGGTCTTGTTCATGATATTGATTATGAAATGTATCCTGACCAACATTGCATTAAGGCTAGAGAAATCTTAGAAAAGGAAAACTGGCCAGAGGAATATATTCGTGCAGTTCAAAGCCATGGCTACGGAATTTGCATTGATGTGGAACCAATAAGCAATTTAGAAAAGGTCCTTTACACCATCGATGAACTAACAGGCCTTATCACTGCAGCCTGTCTAATGCGTCCAAGTAAAAGCATTCTTGATTTAGAAGTAAAGTCTGTTAAGAAGAAATGGAAGCAAAAGAGCTTTGCTGCAGGTGTTAATAGAGAAGTTATAGCCCAAGGTGCAGAAAGATTAGGTATGGATTTAAACGATGTAATTAAAGAAACTATAAATGGCATGAAAAAGGCTGCTGAAGAGATAGGCTTAAAAGGTAATCTATAAAATAGCATAAAATTTACTCTTCTACGGAATAACTATAGTTGTACCTATATACAAAAGATTTCGAGAGGAGAATTTCAATGAAAAAACTATTTAATTTCCTATCAGCTATTTTAATGGCTACTTTAATTGCTATGCCTAGGCCAGTTAAGGCCCTTGAACAAACGGGGCCCTTTAAGCTTCCAGACCTACCTTACAGCTATGATGCCCTTGAGCCTTACATAGATGCTCAGACCATGAAAATTCACCACACTGGCCATCATGCCAGCTATGTAGAAAAGCTAAACGATGCTGTAAATAAATATCCAGAACTTAAGGGTAAAACCATTGAAGAATTACTGTCCGATCTAAATAAAGTGCCAAAGGAAATTAGAGAGGAAATCAGAAACAACGGCGGAGGACATTATAACCATTCTTTGTTTTGGACCTTTATGGGAAAGGACAAAGGCACTGCCCCCACTGGCAAGTTGAAGCAGGATATTGACAAGGCCTTTGGCTCCTTTGATAACTTCAAAAAGACTTTCAAAGAAGCTGCTCTAAACAGATTTGGCAGCGGTTGGGCTTGGCTAATAAAGGATTCTGCTGGAAACTTAAAAATACTCTCTACCCCTAATCAGGATAGCCCAATAATGATTGGTATTAAACCTATTCTAGGCCTTGATGTTTGGGAACACGCTTATTATTTAAAATACCAGAATAAACGTGGAGATTATATTGATAACTGGTGGAATGTAGTTAACTGGCAGGATATTTCTAAGAATTATAAGTAAGTAAACATTATAAAATCAGGCTTTTTCCCAGCTATATTGGGAAAAAGCCTTTTTATTTTATATAGCCAATAGACTTTGAGAAATAGACACTCTTATCATATTAAACAAAATAGTTCCTGCAACCACTATAATTATAGTTGTAATTATCTTTTTATTGCTCATTGCCGTAAAGGCCTTTATGCCATAAAAAATAAATACAAGACTTAGAAGCTCAAAGGGACTAAATTGCTTTAATATAACCCTTAAATAGGGATCACTTCCAGCCATGAAGGAAGTGTTTGTAAGTTTGCCAAATAGCTCTATAACAAATTCTCCTAAGAGGGTAATAATATAGGCTGCAGAGTATATAGCCAGCATTTCCTTAAACTTTATTTGTCCCCGTAAAGTTACCACTAAAACATAGTAAACAGCAGATAAAACAAGCACAACTAGCAATGCTGCCAATACCATCATAATGGATAACTTCAATGCGACTCCAAAGGATTTTGAATTGTTTACAATCCCTTCTGATATATCTTCTGTAATCTGCTCATTCATAATTTCTGTAACCTTGGATTCACTTATAAAGTAATAGTAGATAAAGGTGTAGAGGGCACTTATAGCTGCTACCATAGCTAGAAAAAGGGCCCAAGCCTTATCCTTGTAGAATATAGCCCAGTTATTAGGCTTGATGATTGAATTTTCTTTTCCATGTATACTATTTAAAACTACCTTCTTGTTACTTTTAGCTTTACTTTTTTTCTTTGACATAATATCCTCCAATTCTTTAAGCGGATAAATATATTCCCTTAACCCCCTCTTCATTTTATCCTTACTGCCTATATATATTCAAGACTTAATGGAATTTTTACAATAGGTTCTTAGCAAAAAAATTCAATTTAATCAAATAACTTATGGCTTTAGATATCCATACACATCCCAAATCACCAATTAATATATTATAGTGGAAGGGGGCAATACCATGGAGCTTTCTGTCAGCAATTCAAAGGATAAGGATACCTCCAAGGAAAAAACTAGCGCAGATACAGATATAGAAGAACTGGCTAGTTTCTCAGATCTACTCTTTTTTATAGGAGATTCTATTAATGTATTTACTAAAAGTGACCGCCTTAGTTTATTAGCTGCCAACATTAAATTGCTTGGTGGCATATTTGCAATAGCTGCAGCTCTTTGGGCTGCTTCAAAAGATGATAAAAATAAATATAGAGATTCATGTACAAGGTCTATAAATAAGCAAGTGATTATAGGTGGAATTATAAGTCAAATAGGTGCCATGATACTTACAGACGCTTTACAAAAGAGCATAGATCTAGATGAAGGAAATACTATTCAGACAATTTCACCTTTTTAATAGATTCCATCTTCCCAAAGGGAATTCCTTCATAGTCCATATTCAATCCTGAAACTATAACCCTCTTTGAAAAAATCATAGCCTGTATCAACTCTAGGATCTTACCTTTAAAAAATTGAGTTTCATCAAAACCAATAACATGATAATTCTTAATAAGTTCCTTAGTGTTTTCTATTACCTCATCTGTTATATATTGAGGCAATTCTACTGCCTCTCTTGTAAGTCCAGTTCTAGAAGCCACTCTGCCTTTACCGTCTCTAACTTCAATATCTGGCTTAAATACTATGACCTGTTTCCCTTCATAGGCCTCTGCTATATTGAGAGAATGGATAAGCTCCCCGCTTTATAGCGATAGGTAAGGATTTGAAGTTATCTCCTCCTTTTCCCCCGCTCCACACCGTACGTGAGAGTTTCCCC
>JAAYTB010000084.1 GCA_012523855.1 Clostridia bacterium | reverse complement strand
TTAACTCAACCACATCTCCCTTAATTGTTTTTACGTCCTTATCTAAAATATCAATCTTAGATTCCATACTACCTATCTTCAATTCCATACTACCTATCTTAGATTCCATACTACCTATCTTAGATTCCATACTACCTATCTTAGATTCCATACTACCTATCTTAGACTCCATACTACTAATTTTATTTTCCATATTACCTATTTTAGAATCTATTTTATCTAATCTATCCAAGATTTTATTCAACACTTCTTTTTCCATATCTACACCTCCAGCATTAAAAAACAATCTAAACTGCAATATCTTTCAGAATTTCTTAATTCTATTATAACAAAAGTCTATCACTATTTCTATTATGTACAATTTAAATTATTCTAAACCAATGGTTAGCACCTTCATTCATATTGACACCCTTACTGGCTATTGATAAAATATTCACAGTATCCAAGATAAGGGGTGTTGGCATGAAGGATCTTATTGAAAAGTTATATAAGGAAAATTACCTTACTAGAGATGAATTATTGTATTTATTGAATAATCTTGATGAAGAAAATAAGGATTATCTTAGGATAAAGGCCCATGAAACTAGGATGGCTACCTATGGTAACAAAGTATTTATGCGAGGTCTTATTGAATTTACTAATTACTGTAAAAACAATTGTCTTTATTGTGGTATAAGGGCAGCTAACAAAAATACTGAGAGATATCGCTTATCCTTGGATCATATATTACATTGCTGTTCTATAGGCTATAAGCTTGGCTACAGAACTTTTGTACTGCAGGGCGGTGAAGATCCTTTTTACAGCGATGATAAAATACTTGAAATTATACATAGTATAAAAGATAAGTTCCCAGAATGCGCTATAACCTTATCTTTAGGGGAAAAATCCTATGAATCTTATAAAAAGTATTATGATGCAGGTGCAGATAGATATTTGTTGAGACATGAGACCGCCTCTAAGAGGCTTTATGATAGCCTTCATCCCTCTATGTCTTTTGAAAATAGAATTCAGTGCTTAAAACACTTAAAAAACATTGGTTTTCAAATTGGTGCAGGCTTTATGGTTGGCCTTCCAAATCAAAGAAATGAGGACTATGTGGAAGATTTGCTCTTCTTAAAGGAACTAGAACCACATATGGTAGGTATAGGCCCATTTATTCCTCATAAAGATACTATTTTTGCTAAAGAAGCAGGTGGTAGCTTAGAAACTACTGTAACTTTACTCTCCATAATCAGATTACTACTTCCTTCTGTCCTACTGCCTGCCACTACTGCTCTAGGCAGCGTCCACCCTTTAGGCAGGGAAAAAGGCATAAAGGCTGGTGCTAACGTAGTTATGCCTAACTTATCTCCTACTAATGTTAGAGCTAAATATTCTTTATACGACGGAAAAATATGTATTGGAGACGAAGCAGCTGAATGTCGTAGATGTATTGAAAATAGAATCCTAAAAGCAGGCTTTTCGGTGGATATGGGTCGTGGAGATAATATAGATTGGAGTCGTGGATAATGAATACTACAGCAAATGCAAATAGAAAACATATCGCTATATTTGGCAAGACAAACTCCGGTAAGTCTTCTCTTTTAAACGCCATAATTGGTCAAGAAATTTCCATAGTTTCTAACTTGGAAGGAACCACAACGGATCCAGTTAAAAAGGCCATGGAGCTTATTCCTTTTGGCCCTGTTCTTTTTATTGATACCGCTGGTCTTGGAGATTACAGCGACCTTGGCAACTTAAGAATGGAAAGAAGCTTAAAGGTCCTTAAAAACACAGATTTTGCCCTCTATGTTTTAGATATAAAAGACAAGGACTTATCTGTTTATAAAGAAACCTTAAAGGAGTTTAAAAAATATAAGATCCCTTTTCTTACGGTAATTAATAAAATAGATACTGCCACAAAAGAAGAATTGACTGCAGCCAAAGAAGTCCATAAAGATGCCCTATTTGTTTCTGCTTTAAAGGAAGAGAATATACTTTCTTTAAAGGATGAGCTCATTAAAAGGTTACAAGAGGAAGAAGATGATCCCCCTCTAATTGGGGATATTGTACCTTATAATGGTAAGGTAGTAATGGTTGTTCCTATAGATTCAGAAGCTCCTAAGGGAAGGTTGATTCTACCTCAAGTTCAATTAATACGGGACTGCTTAGATCATGGTATAAAAAGTTACGTCGTTAGAGATACTGAGCTGGAAGAAGCTTTAAAGGATCTATCTGACATAGATATAGTAGTAACTGACTCTCAAGCTTTTAAGAAAGTAGATAAAATAGTTCCCCCTAATATTAAGCTCACTAGTTTTTCTATACTACAAGCTAGGCACAAGGGTGATCTAAAAACCTTTATTGACGGAGTTAAAAAGATTAAAGACCTAGATGAAAATTCTAAAATTCTAATAAGCGAAAGTTGCAGTCACAATCATTCTCACCAAGATATAGGCAGGGTTAAAATACCCCAGCTTTTAAATAAGCATGTAGGTAAAAAGCTGAACTATGAATTTAAAATGGGCCATGATTTTCCAGAAAACTTAGAAGCTTACGACCTAATTATACACTGTGGCTCCTGCATGGTTAACAGAAAAACTATGTTAACTAGAATAGCCTTATGCAAAGAGAAAGGTACTGCAATTACTAATTATGGTGTTGTACTAGCTTATTTAACAGGAATATTAGATAGATCTATTGCTTTTGCAGAAAGTAATTAAAAGGCAGTAGCATTAGCTATAAAAACGCTAATGCTACTGCCTTTTAAAACCATTTCATTTTAGTTTTTAAAAATACCATTTAAATTAATTAACCATAAATTCATTTATCAAATGATATACTTTTATCAACATCTGGTTTTTGTTTCTGCTATCCATAAACCTAAGCTGTGCCGTAATGCCTCCTAATAGTGTTAACTTTAGCTCTGAATCAAAATCAAGGGTTCCTGAATTCTCCACTGCATAGGTAACGATGCTTTTGTAAGGTATAGTATAATACTCTGCTTTTTTACCGGTAATCCCCTGCTTTTCTGCTATTAAAATACGTTTATCTGTAAATACTGCCAGATCCCTCATAGTTTTAACAGCAAATACTATTTTTTCTTTTTCCGAAATAAGAGCCTTCATTGAATCCGACATAGGCACCTCTTGATAGAATGTAAAAACTTTGTTCGCATTTACATCCGCCATTTCCCATCCTCCTAAAATACATTTTATTCCATATATCCATTATATACCCTTTTACAACTTCTTACAACTTTCCTTAAAGAAAATAAAATAATAAATCCGACAAAAAAAGTCACTAAACAATAGCGACTCTTTTCCATCAGCATTTTTTAATTATATTACTTCTTTTATACAGTTAATATCATGGTGGGAAAAATCTATATATGAATTATTAACCTTAATTACTGGACTAATAGTATCCTTAGGAGGAATATATACTACCTCTCCAATGGAACCATCATTTAATTTAACCTTAGATCCTATATAATTTTTAGAGATATTTTCTAAAAATATATTTGTTATATCTTGGTCAAAAATCCTCATACCTTCAGATGCATACATTTTAAAGGCTATAAAAGGTGTCTTCTTACTTTTATAAACTCTACTGGAGGTCATGGCGTCATAAGTGTCTGTAATTCCAATAATTTTTGCATATAAGGGTATATCCTTGCCTTTCACACCAAAGGGATATCCTGTTCCATCTTCTCTTTCGTGATGTTCTAAAACAGCCTGCTTAACCCTATCATTAATATCATCGTG
>JAAYTB010000083.1 GCA_012523855.1 Clostridia bacterium | reverse complement strand
TGTGGCTATAAGGATCCTAAATTCCCCTCTCTTAAAGAACTTCATCAGTTCTAATCTATCCTTTTGCTCCATCCCTCCATGAAGGGCTCTAGTATATATTTTTTCCTCTTTCATCTTTTTATTAAGGCTATCCACATTTTCCTTGGTGCTACAAAAAACTATACAGCTGTCCGGGTTTTCTATATATAATATTCTCTTCAGCAGTTCAAATTTTTCTTCCTTTTCTGGCTCATATAACTCCTGAACTACTCTTTCTGAAACTAAAGTATCTGGACTTATCTCTATCTTCTCTGCAGCCTTTAAGTATTTATGGCAGAGCCTTTCAATTTCTTCAGCCATAGTGGCAGAAAAAAGCATTGTAGTTCTTTCCTTAGGCAATTCATCAATTATTTCTCCCACCTACTCTATAAAACCCATATTAAGCATTTTATCTGCTTCATCAATAACTAGATATTGTAATTTTTCAACTTTTAAAGTCCCTCTTTTTATGTGGTCCATAACCCTTCCAGGTGTTCCTGCCACAATATGGACCCTTTGCTTTAGTTCCTGTACCTGCAGGCTCATAGGCTCCTTGCCAAAAACTGCAGCACAGCGTATCCTTTTAAATCTTCCTATGTTTGTTATATCCTCTTTTACTTGTACAGCTAACTCTCTAGTAGGTACAAGAATGAGACCCTGTGGCTGTCTCTCCTCAATTTCTACAGAGTCACAAATTGGTATAGCATAGGCAGCTGTCTTACCACTGCCAGTTTGTGATTGGACAATTAAATCCTTGCCCTTAAGAGCCTGCTTTATAACTTTTTTCTGCACCTCTGTAGGCCTTTGGTAGCCCATCAAACCTAAGGCTTTCACAATTTCATTACTTAGTTTGTAATCTTTAAAGCTATTATCCATTTTTATTACCTCATCTTTTTAGTTGCTTTTCTTCATTATATACTATAGAATCAATTAATTTTTAAAATATTATTCAAATTTATGATTCTCTTAGCATAGTATAAACTAGTTATATATTATTTTATATTGGTGGTGATAAAGATGAAAAAACTCTTAGTTAGTTTTTTGCTTATATTTTTTATTATATTTCCTACAGGCTGCCAGGGTCTTGTACCTAACGGTGACTTTGAAGGTTTCCCACAAGATGATACAAAGATAGAAAACTCATCAAGTAGTGATGACACTACTAAGGATACCAATGAGAAAGATACTGACAAGGAAAGTGATAATACAGAAGATAAGGAAGACACAATTACAGAGAGGGATAATGGAGACAATAATCTTGATTCTCCCTATAGTATTAAAGATTATTTTCCCATGAAAGCTAATACTATGTACATATATGAAGGAACAGGCAATGAGTTTGCATCCTATTCCCTTTGGACTGACTACATAAAGGATAATAAAATCCAACTAAGGCAGGATAGCGGTGGCACCGTAACTTCCAAGGTTATTGAAAATTCTAGCAACGAATTAAAGCTAATCTTTGAAAAAGAAGAAAGCTATTATAGGGAAGACTTCACAGGCAAAAAGGCTAATACAGATGAGATATTACTAAAAGAACCTCTTGTAAAAGGTACACAGTGGACTTTAGCTAACCAAGAAAGCAGAACTATCACCAACGTTAATGTAGAAGTTACCACTCCTTCCGACAGCTATAAGGCCCTAGAAGTCACTACAAAAGGAAAGGATTCTGAAAGAATCGATTATTATGTTTTAAATATAGGCCTAGTAAAATCTATTTTTAAATCTAATGGAACAGAAGTCACTTCCTCCTTAAAAGAGATCAGAAGCAATGAATCTCTGGTAAATGAAATTACTTTTTATTACCCTGATAGTAAAAAGGATAAGTTATTTTCAGTTAAAAAAAATCTATCCTTTAAAACAAATGACATAACTAAAATGGCCCTAGAAAAAGAGTTTAAGAAAGTTGACAAGAACGAACACCTTAAGTTACTTGGACCTAATGTTAAAATCAACAGCTTATACTTAAATAAGGATGGTATGGTCTATGTGGATTTTACCAAAAACTTTGTATCAGAGATGAATGTTGGCGCCTCCTTTGAATCTATGATTCTTCAATCTATTACCAACACCCTTGGACAGTACTATGGTGCAAAAAAAGTTTATATCACTCTAGAAGGCAAACCTTATTCTTCCGGCCACATCAGCATGAAAAAAGGGGAAGCTTTTATAGTTGATACAAGCAATGCTAGTGAGTGATTGAATTCACTAGAAGTTTCAATATTATAGATTAAGGCTTTTTCCGCAACTATTGGTGGAAAAAGCCTCTTTCATTGACAATTAATAATCCTTCCTGGACAATAGGCTATCAATAACTTTTCTATCAAAACCAACAACTACGTCCCCATCAATATCAATAACTGGTACAGCACTTTGACCAGACTTCGTTCTCATTTCTAGAGCTCCTAGTAAGTTTCCAGACACATTTACCTCTCTATAGCCTACCTTTTTAGAATCAAGATACCTCTTAGCTTTAACACACCATGGACATGATGAACTTGTGTAAATAGTAACGGTCATTCTTATTCCCCCTTTTATACCCCTCTAGGGTATATCTTAATGCCATTATACTCATCTGGCCTATAATGGTACCTATTTTAATAATTTTCTATTAGAAAACTTATGATATTTTTTTCAAAGCAGACCAGCTACTGGACATAGCTAGCATGTTTACCATGAATAAAAGCCTACTATAAGCAAACAATAAAAGTGAAAAACTTAAAAGGAGTGATAGCTGATGGATAATACAGCACACAACAAACATGCAATGCACAATGGACATAATGACAGTATCGGATGCGTAGTTGAAGAATGTAAATTTCATGCCAAAAATGTGGATTACTGCACTCTACAGCAAATAAAAATAGTTAAACATGAAAATAACGCAAGTTCAGTTCAATGTACTGACTGCGGAAGCTTCGAAGCTCAATAGATCTATTAAAAATTAAGAAAGCATCCATAGCTGATGCTTTCTTTTAACAATTATACAAGAATATTTTATACGGTGGTTGAAAATGAAAAGCCTTAATTTAAAAAGACTAACTATAGGATTAATATTAATAACAATCTTTCTTTTGTACATATTCTTTTTATTTCTAGACTTAGACAGCATATATAAAGGCAATATTTCAAACAAGGTCAAATATATT
>JAAYTB010000082.1 GCA_012523855.1 Clostridia bacterium | reverse complement strand
TCTCTTATCCGATACCTGCTCTCAGATTGCTCCTTTTCCCGTAATCATCACAAGTATGGTTTTAAAGGCAATTTTTACATCAAAAATAAAATTTCTATACTGGATATATTCCATATCATATTTAAGCTTTTCCTCAGGAGGCATATGGTAACCGCCAGACACTTGGGCTAAACCGGTTATACCAGGCTTTACTTGGAGCCTATCGTAAAATTCAGGCAAGCTTTTACTGTATTCCTGATAGAAAAACTCTCTTTCCGGCCTAGGGCCTATGATGCTCATATCCCCTTTAATTACATTAATAAGCTGAGGCAATTCATCTATTCTAGTCTTTCTTATGAACTTTCCTACAGGAGTAATTCTATGATCATCTACTTGAGCCAATTGAGGTCTTCCGTTTGCTTCAGCGTCTATGTACATGGATCTAATTTTATATATTTTAAACTTTTTCCCCCAAAGTCCCAATCTTTCTTGTGTGAATATAGGTGAGCCCTTAGACGTTAAGGCTACTGCTATACATGCAATTATAATTATAGGTGCAGAAATAACTAAAGCAGTAAAGCAAATAAATAGATCCACTAGTCTCTTAACAAAGTCATAATAGACCTTGCAATTTAAATATATCAAATTTCTTTCATACTTATTACTCTTAGCTTTTAGTAAGTAACTTTGATCACTCATGTACCACGCACCTGCTTTCCCCGGATTTTAAACAAGCCAACTTTTTTCTTTTTCTAGCACGTTTGCTCTTTCTTAGTCTGCAAACTGCGGCCTCAAACCATATCCAGCCTTTCAATCTAGCAGCAAACAAGATTTTACCATCACTTTTTTGCACAGGTATTCTTGTAATTTTAGAAAAATCTCCAGATAAACTGGCCTTATAAGTGCTGATACCATCACATATAGATAAACCTGAACTATATATAGACTTGACCAACTTTTGAGAAAGTCCATTATTGTAACCTCCTGGGTAAGCAAAATGCTTTACAGGAGTTCTTAGCTTATCTTCTATAAAACTTTTTGATTCTGCCAACTCATGCCTAATTGTTTTTATATCCCTATCCTCAAGATCAGCATGGCTCCATGTGTGGGAACCAAAGCTAGTTAAACCCTTAGCTTGTAGCTCCTTTATTTGTTGCCAATTCAAAAGAGCAGACTCACCTAACCCTTCATCCCACCAAAAGACCTTTTTACTTTCAATATATGATGGGACTAAATATACTATGGAAGGATAACCATACTTGTCAAGGATAGGATAAGTGGTATGATAATAATCTTCATATCCATCATCAAAGGTCAGAACAAGAAACTTGTCCTCTAAATCCTGCTTTTTTATTCTTTCACAGGCTTCATCCATGGATATTACTTTATAACCCTTTCTTTTTAAATACTCCATCTGCCATTGAAAATCTTTTGTATTTACTGCCAACTCCATTTGCACATCATCTTTTACTCTATGGTACATTAATATCTTTATTCCCTTATTTCTTTTAGAAATAGCATTAAGTATAATTCCACTAGGGATACATATAAGCTTAATAATCTTCTTAATCCAAAAAACAGTTTTCATTTAGTTATCATACCTCCCCTAGAGTAACTTTTTCTTCTTTAAGCACCTTCTTAATTCTTATACAATATTGGGGGATTAACATTTCCTTCAAAGTAACGTTTGGATTATGAATGCATCTATGTCTAACTCCAATAAATATCTCCTTCTTTGATATCTGTTGATGAATGTGAGTAAGTCCTACATATTGTATATCCTTAACATGGTATTTCCTGTCTGCAAATATTTTCTTTATAAAAAGAATTTTTCTACCTATAATATCAATCTGGCGCTTTAATCTTTTATTTTCACAACTGTAAGAAAACCATATACAGCCTACTATCTTTTCCTTATGCCAAACAATAGCACAGCTGTTTCCTTTATACATATAGCTAACTACCTTTTTAACAGAACACTTAAGAAATTCTGCTATAGTATAAACATCATTGAAACTAGCTATTGTGGCAGAATAAGATTCATCATATTTATAATTTAGTCCTTTAGGTTTTTTCATTTTAAAAATATCTACTTGAAAATATCTAGCTTCTATAATCCTGTAGCAAGTTTTTTTAATTAATTGTTTCAAGCTATATAAGGTAAGTCTTCCCCTTGCATCCTTTATTCTTGTTCTTATATAGGCAAAAGATAAAATATATTTAATCTTTCCCAAAGTGTTTCTTTTAAAACTAACAATCTTTGGCTTTGACTTTAGCTTTTTTATTAGCTCTTCCTTCTTCATACTAGTTGAAAGAATTTTTAAGCTGTAAGAATCGTCAGTAGAAAATAAAAGCTTATTTAGGCCACCTCTATTATCTGTCCACTCTAACTTATACCTTTCATAGCCTGTACCAAAATTAAACTCCTCTAGATCACTATCAAAAATAACCTTTATGTTTTCCTTTAAAGATATCTTGCCAGGAGAAAGAGGGGAATAATCATCATCATGACAGGCCCTATAGCCCAAATAGGTTTTACCTGTAATTATGCCATATTCAAAGGCTATAACTTCATCGTTTAAGGTTAAAAAATCCACCGCTACTTTTAATCTTTTATTATTATTTGTAGCTAAAGCAGTAAAAATTTTTTTATTTTTCTCACTAGAAAAATCACTAGTATCTAGCTTCTTTGACCACCTTTTATCATGGATTTGAAAAACCTTATCCATAAAATCTTTATTTTCTTTCAAATTGCTGGAATTAAGATACTTAAGCTCTCCTCCTGCATCAGCAATCTTTTTTTCAACAGACTTTATTCTTTTTATAGAACTATGTTTTCTTTTGGCCTTATAATATTCTTCAAAGCTCTTCCCTCTAGTATCTATATATGGACAATCAATTACCCTGCTATAAAAGGTCTTTCCTTTGTCAGATAAATACTTTTGAAGAATATGAAAATTTTCTGATCTTGTTGCAAAAGCATGTAAATTAAATAAATAGGAATCTTTTATTTTATCTACTTTATCTAAAAAACTCATATTAAGTTCTTCTCTAAAAGAGGGATCAAATAAGAAGTCCATATAAGAGGCCTGAGGAGATCCTAAAAACTCTACCTCAGTATATCTGCCCTTTTTTGTCTTCATCAGAGGGCAAAAACCTATAACCTTATCCTGCTTAAAGAAAGTTATAATATAAAGCTCCTGATTTTCCCTTAATATTTCCCACCATGGAACAATCCATTCAAATTCCATAAAAGGTATGTCTAAACCATTAATATCTATAAGTTTTTCCCATTCTCCTCTATATTGAAGTAGCTCGTCTAAAGTATCTATTATTTTTACTTCTTTCATCTTAATCCTCCTCGTAAACTGTAGCTATCATCAAGTTCGTCTAATTCACCTAGTTCTTCCTTCAATACACTTTCTAATACCCTTAGTGATTCCTCTATCTCTCGTTCATTGATTGATCTCTCTTCCTTACTTTTTATTGCTACTAAATTGTCTTTTCCCCTTATAACTCTCCTTGTCCTCATATCCTCTAATCCTCTTGATAAGCTTTCTCCAGCAATGACTTTTACTTCACTAGTTTTCTTTACTTTCTTAACTTTTTCCCTAGCATCCCATAGCATTGATAAGGAAATTCCTATGAAAATCCAAAAATGTCTCCAGTGAATTGTATCAATTACTATGCTATTTACCATGAAAGAAATCATTATTGAAAAAACCACCGAATAATTAACAACTAACCGTCTTTTACTATACTTTTCAGCCTTGTATAATCTAATTATTATATTCCCTATGGCTATTAAAAAAAGTATTAATGATAGACTTCCACTTTCCAGCATTGTTCGTACATACAAACTATGAGCAGAATGTTCAAAGCCTATAACTTTCTCTACCACCTTTTCATATTGACCTGGTCCATAACCAATTAGCTTATCAAAACCTTGCTCTAATCCTACCCTCTGCACTGAAAACCTTTCCGAGTCGTATAACTGTAAATTAGCTCTTTCAGCTATGAAACTTTTAAAATCCCCATCAGGCAAGATTATCCACACTAAGCCCATAAGAACAGCTAGTCCAATACCTCCATAAAGGACCTTAAGTAAATTTTCCTTCTTTATATTAAAGAAGAAATATGCAGCTACTGCTAGTAAAGCACAAGCCCAGGCAGATCTAGAAAAAGACAAGAGTATACCTAAAGCATTTACACATAGTAAAAGTATGTGGACGTAAGTTTTTGATCTTATTACCTTTTTCTTTTTAAGGTCGTCAATCAAGATTACTATTGTAGGAACAAGGAAGGGTCCAAAGACATTTGGGTCCTTAAATAATCCTTGGGTTCTGTAGGGGTCATAGGTTAACCAACGAGGCATAATACCTATGTAACCCATAATACCCAATACTGCAGATACAGTGCTGCCTACTACATAAGCATTAAAAATTAACATGTATTTACTATCATTAGTTTCATGGCCTTCACCTCTTAGTCCTAAGGGTCTATTAAAAACCTTTTTAGGTTCATACAAGAATATAACTACTGCAACCATCATCAAATAAATTGTTATTACGGAATACTTAATAGAAGCAAATATATTTTCAGCCCTTAAAATAGATATTAGATTCAAGGCCAGAAAACCCAATATACCCCTAAAGACAATCTTATTATTAAGAAACTTCCTTACATTAAAAAATATTCTCTGTTCAAATGCCAAGATTATTATGATAATAAAAAGAAAATCTGAGGGAGATGGTTCCACAAAGGCTATAGGCAAAAGTAATATATAACAATAAATCATGTATCCTAATAATTTTTTCATATCATACCACCCTGTAACATACTAATTAAATGTTGTGTTTTAACCTCATATTTAAAGTACAAATCTAGATTAATTTACCAAGCTCCTTCGGTCTTCTTGTAAAGTTCTTGTATAAACTGTAATTTATAGCCCCATTACCTATAAGCTGAACAGCTGCAGACAAAACCACAGCGTAGGCTGCACCTCTAAGTCCATACCTTGGCACTAAAAGCCAGTTAGCACTTATGTTTCCTATTAATGCTACAATATATATGTATGGCTGGACTTTAAGTAATCTTGCTGCTGTAATGCTATTATTCAAGCAAATATTTAAGTATTGCACTGCATAGGCCATCATTAGTAAAGTGAATATATTTGACCTAGCAGCATAATCCTCTTTAAATAGTATGGTTAAAATAAGCTTTCCACAGCATGAGCTTATTATCACACCAACAGTTCCTAATAGGCAGGCTATAAAAATTAACTTATTTAGTTTCTTAAAAAAGCTCTTTTTTCGCCCTTCCCAATAGTAAGTAGCCAAGGTTGGAAGCTCTGACTGCATTAAGGAATTTACAATAATGTCACTGGCAATCACAAGGTGAAACATAGAAGAAAAGTATCCTAGTTCATCGCTACCAAGATAGCCTCCAATAAAGTAATTTGGTATATTTAAGTTCAAGGACCAAATCATTAGAACAATACCCATTGGAAAACTGGTTTTAAGTAATCTCTTTACCGCCTTAGAATTAAAAACTAACTTGTCCTGAAAAATCTTCCTTCCATTGCACATATCATAAAGCAGCAGTATAGTCGCCCAGGCTACTGCTAGTCCAATAGTTGAAAAAACCACACTTTTTGTAAAATAAAATAATAGAGCCATCATTAAACAAGATAAAAAAGCCTTTATAATCAGCGACTTACCTATCTTGTCCATACATCTATTCTTCTGTAGCAAGCCTAGTATTATGTCGCTTAGTGCCTCCACAGATTTAGCCACTGCCATTACTACTATTACTAGAGCACTTACAATAGGCAAATTGAAAAACACAGCTAGCACTAAAGCTACAATAAAGGATATACAA
Organism: Clostridia bacterium; assembly: GCA_012523855.1. GTDB lineage: Bacteria > Bacillota > Clostridia > Clostridiales > Clostridiaceae > Clostridium_AU. Next base: position 4,527 of record JAAYTB010000082.1, on the reverse strand, counting down.
ACAGAAAAGAAACATGTATTGACTCTTAAAGCTACATAGTCTGAAAAACTATACTGATCTTTAGAATCTGTAGCAAGGATAGTCCTAAGGTCCAAATCTGCCAACATAAAAATTGGAGTGTTAATGGATAAGGCTGTAGTAAAGATACCTACATCTGCAGGCTGTCCTAACTTAGCTAATATCACAAGCAGGGCACCTCTGGCTCCAGCGTTAAACACATTGCCTATCAGCAACCAAGAGAAGTTCTTTTTAGAGTCAGACCCCTTATCCCTTTCCCCTTGTAGAGCTACTGCAGTTTCTGAAAGAACTTCTTTAGGAGAGCCATCATTTATCTTGTAGTTATCCATATATAAAGCCTCATAATCTCCTACCATCCTGTCCTTAGTAAACTTTCCTTCAAATATTTCTTTTCCCCTAGACCCCATGCTTTCTCTAAGGCTCTTGTTAGATAATAACTTTTCTATGTAATCTGCTGCTTCTGTAATATCCCTTTTACTTACTAGGTATCCATTTACCCCCGGCTCTACTAGTTCTGAAATCCCACCAACGTCTGTTGCTACCACTGGCAATCCCTCTGCCATGGCTTCCAGTATACATATAGGGAGACCTTCCCACTTAGAGAAAAGGGTAAAAACTGACATATCCGGCAACAAGCTTCTAACATCCTCTCTACTACCTAACAAGGTCACCTGCTCTTGCAAGTGATGCTTTTCTATCAAAGACTGGCACTGTGGCCTTAAAGGACCATCTCCTACTATAACCAGCCTACATTTCTTCCCTCTTTTTCTTAATTCATTTATTACTTCTATAGTTAACATTGGATCCTTAGGTTCTTTGAGCCTAGCTACCATACCAATGATAGGTATATCCTCCCTAAGTCCCAACTGATTTTTTAACTTTCCTTTACTGTGGGCAATCTCTTGGATACCATTATGTATAACACAGCTGTTACTTTCCTTTAGCCAACCATTTCTTATGCCCTTTTCCCTATCCTGCTGGGAAACACATATTACCTTGGTGCTTAACCTGCTGGCAAAGCTCTCTGCTGCACCAAGTATAATTTTTTTAGCCTTGCTCATATTGTCATTTATACCCCAACCATGAACGGTAAAATAGATTTTCTTTATTCCTGCAAGCCATGCGGCAACTCTCCCTAATATGCCCATTTTTGAGCTGTGAAAGTGGACTATATCATACTTTTCCTTTTTAATTATTTTATAAAGTTCCTTTACAGCCTTTAGATCATAAAAGGGAGACAGCTCTCTCTTTATAGAAGAAAGCTCAATAATTCGAATTTGACTTTTTCTCTTCCTATTTAGATTATTTATCCAGTTAATCAATTCTCCACCGGGAGAAGTTACAAGAGTAATATCATACTGGTCCTGAGGCAAGGAAGATATAATATCAAATACTACTCTTTGGGCACCTCCTAATTCTGACAAGGTTACTCCAAATAAAATTTTTACTGGAAAACTTGCAGAGGAGCTCTTACTCTTCCTCATCTCCTGTACAACATGCATAGTACTGGCTTCCTCCAACATAATTTATTATTGTTTCCTTCAATCCTTCTTCAAGGGTAAACTCCGGCTGCCAATCTAATAAGTTTAGAGCCTTTGAATTATCCAAATAGGAATGTTCTATATCACCCTGTCTTTTAGGACAATATATAGGCTCCTTTTGATAATTAGTGTAGCTCTTCATAAACTTGTATAGCTTGTTTATAGAAGCTGAGCTATTAGTGCCTATATTAAATACTTGTCCATTACCACCATGAAGAACTGCAATATTTGCCTTTGCTACATCTCTTACATATATAAAGTCCCGTGTTTGCTCCCCATCACCGTAAACATTTATATCTTTGCAAGTAAGCATATTCTTTAAAAATACAGATACAACTCCACCTTCTCCTTTAGAACCCTGCCTTTCTCCATACACATTGGCATATCTTAAAATTGTATATTCTATTTGGTGCATAGGACAAAAGTTTTCAATATATCTCTCTACTGTATACTTTGAAATTCCATAGAAGGAAATAGGCTCTATAGTATGGAGTTCATTTATGCCCAGATGTTGAGGTTGTCCATACACAGCAGCAGAAGAAGCAAATATTATTTTTCTAACAGCATAATTCTTACAGCAGTTTAAAACCCTTAAGGTTCCAATTATGTTGACATCAGCATCAAATTCTGGCTGGCTTATTGATCTTTGTACGTCTACTTGAGCCGCCTGATGATAAAGTATTTGTGGTCTTGTTCTTTTAAAAATCTCATCTATCTCCGAAGATCTTATATCTGCCACAAATAAATGAGCTCTCGGATCTAGATTTTCTCTCCGTCCGCTACTTAAATTATCAATTACTGTCACATCATGACCCTTTTTTAGTAGTTCATCTACAATACTTGACCCAATAAAACCACAGCCTCCAGTTACTAGTACCCTCATTTTTAATCCTCCTACCTGTTTTTCCCTATATCTAGTTTTAAATTTACGCTTCTTTCACTATCTTTATCTATGTCGATTTAATGCCCTATTTATCGGTTTACAAAGATGTTTCTGAGCATTATAATTCTATACAAACACTAAAGAAGATGATATATATATTACTAAATATACCAAATGTTGGTAAAAATATCAAGTATAAAGTAAAAATTTGGCACACAATTTTCATTAAACATATATTCCCCACAAAAAGGGTTATTTTATTGTAAGCTATTTGATATAATATACTCATGATGTATTTTTTACTAAGAAGGAGAGATTGAAACATGGAAAACAGCATGCAAGACTTAATGAATGAATTAGATAATTCAATAAAAGCTATTCATCCTGGAGATATATTGAAAGGTAAGGTTCTATCTGTTAAAGAAGATGAAGTCCTAGTTAATATAGGCTATATGGCAGATGGGGTTATTTCAAAGGAAGAACTTTCTTCAGATCCTAATGTTAAGCCAATGGATCTAGTTAAAGTTGATGACGAAATACTAGTTTATGTTTTAAAAGTTAACGATGGAGAAGGAAATGTAGCTTTATCTAAGAAACAAGCAGATGCAGTTCACCTTTGGGATGAACTAGAGGAGCTTAAAAAGGAAGATAAAACAATAAGCGTAACTATAAAAGCTGCAGTTAAAGGTGGTGTAACTGCTGATGTAAAAGGGGTTAGAGCCTTTATTCCAGCATCCTTGTCATCACTTCAGCGTATAGATGATCTAAACAGCCTTGTTGGAAAAACTATGGAGGTAGCTATCATAGAGTTGGATAAGGAGAAAAAGAAAATAATCCTATCCAGAAAAGCAGTTGAACTAAAGGAAGCTGAAGAGAAAAAAGCTAAGCTTTGGGCTTCTCTTAAGAAAGGTGAAAAAAGAACCGGTACAGTTACAAGACTTGCACGTTTTGGAGCCTTTGTAGACCTTGGCGGAGTAGACGGCCTTATCCACAACAATGACCTATCTTGGAAAAGAGTTATTAACCCTGCAGATGTTGTATCCGTTGGCGACTCTGTTGATGTATATGTACTAGACTTTGATAAGGCCAACAATAGAATTTCTCTTGCTCTAAAAGATATAAATGAAAACCCTTGGAATACTGTAGCAAGCAAGTTTGCAGTAGGAAGTGTGGTAGAAGGTAAAGTTGTTCGTGTAGTAGACTTTGGAGCCTTCGTTGAACTAGAAACTGGCATAGAGGGACTTGTTCATATATCTGAAATTTCCGAAGAAAGAATTGCAAAGCCTTCAGATGTATTAAAAGTTGGAGATACTGTAAAGGTTAAAATACTAGACATCGACAATGAAAAATCTAAAATATCCCTTAGCATAAAAGAAGCTATTGCCAAACCTCAAGTAGACCTATCCAAGTATAATTCTAATGATACAGGAGCAACTTTAGGAGACATACTTGGCGATAAGCTTAAAGGCTTGAAGCTAGATTAGGACTTAAAGACAAATGAAAGTTGTCAAATAAAAATAATAAGGGCTTTTTATCAGCTATGCTGGTAAGAAGCCCTTATTATTTTAAATTATATAACTTCCGCTATGGTCACTTAAGCCCTTTTAACCTAGCTAGTATTTCTTTATACTCCAAGTCCAGGGCCTCTAGATCATCTTTCTTAGAAGGCATGCTTAATCGGCCTAAGATTTCTGCCATCCTGTTTTCTAAGATCATAATTTCAGCAGCATCTAGCTCTTTCTTTTGGGGCTTTTCTGCCTGTTTCTTTTTTTCTAAATACTCTTCTAATGTGCCCTGAAAAAAATTTATCTTCTTATTTTCAATTTCTAATATATGATCTGCAATGTTCTTAACAAACTTTCTATCATGAGAAACAAATAAAATGGTATTGCTGTATTCCTTAAGGGCTTCTTCCACTGCTTCTAAAGAATAAATATCTAAATAGTTGGTAGGCTCATCTAAAATTAACATATTAAAATCACTAACCATAATTTTAGCTAAAGCTCCCTTTACTCTCTCACCGCCGCTAAGTAACTCTACCTTCTTAATTAAATCCTCCCTCTTGAATAAGAGCCTAGCCAAGAG
>JAAYTB010000081.1 GCA_012523855.1 Clostridia bacterium | reverse complement strand
GGGGCATATAAGGATGAAAATGGAGTCTTGCACCTTGTAGATACTACTTGTAGGCACATGGGCTGCGAAGTCCAGTGGAATAATGCTGAAAGAAGTTGGGATTGTCCTTGTCATGGTTCCCGGTATGATATAGATGGTAATGTAATAGAAGGACCGGCATTAAAGGCTCTTAAAAAGATTAATAAGTAGACCGCTCCAAAAGCTAATGATTTTAATTGGAACTATTGCTATAATATAGTTGGAAGGAGTGGTGGTATGGCTTTAGAAACATCAAAGAAGTTAAGAAATGCCATAATATATTCAGTTTATGTTAGAAACTATGGAAAGAATGGTAAGTTTACAGACGTAGAAGAAGACTTGGAAAGAATTAAAGACTTAGGTACAGATATAGTCTGGTTTATGCCTATACATCCTATTGGAGAGGTGAATAGAAAGGGAGTTCTTGGTTCCCCTTATGCCATAAAGGATTTTAGGGCCATTAATCCAGAATACGGTACTTTAGAGGACTTCAAAAGATTAATGGAAAAAATTCATCAACTAGGGATGAAGGTAATGATTGATGTAGTTTATAATCATACTTCTCCAGACTCCTGGCTTGTTGAGAACCATCCTGAATATTTTTATCTTAAAGCTGATGGAAAAAGAGGTAACAAGGTTGGGGATTGGAGCGATATAGTAGATCTAGACTATAAGAATAAGGATTTATGGACTTATCTAATTGATACATTAAAGTATTGGGTAGAAATGGGTGTAGATGGCTTTAGATGTGACGTGGCACCTTTAGTTCCAATAGAGTTCTGGATGAAGGCAAGGGAAGAAATAAATAAGATAAAACCAGACTTTATTTGGTTGGCAGAAAGTGTGGAACATAACTTTATTTCAGCACTAAGAAAAGAAGGTTTTGTTGCCCATTCTGATTGCGAAGTATATAATGCCTTTGATATATGCTACGATTATGATGTACATAACTACTTTAAAGGATATTTAGAAGGAAAGAACACTCTTAAGGAATATATAGATAGAGTTTCTTTGCAGGAAACTATATATCCAGACAACTATGTAAAATTAAGATTCCTTGAAAATCATGACCAGCCTAGAGCTAAGGAACTAATACCGGATGATGAAAAGCTAAATATCTGGACAGCGTATATGTTCTTCCAGAAGGGAACGGCTTTGATATTTAACGGACAGGAAGCAAGAGATGGAAATCTTCCTGATCTCTTTAATGATGATAAGGTGAACTGGGATGGTATGGAAGAAAACTTCCTGGCTATGATAAAACGATTATCAGCCTTAAAGAAAGAAACTATTATGGCAGAGGGGAATTACTCTATAGGGGTTGTTGATAAGAAAGATGTTATTGTTATAACCTATGAAATGGACGATGAAAAGCTAATAGGTATCTTCAATGTGAAACTTGAGGATGGCAGTATAAATCTTCCTATAGACGGTGGAGAATATGAGAATCTGGTTACTGGTAAGAAGATAAATATACCAGAAGGGGTACTAGAGCTTCCTTACGTTCCTGTGATAATAAGAGTGTAAAAGCCTACTAGTCTTTTAAATAAATATTTATATCTTTGCTAAAACTCTATTGATTTATCAATTTGCTTGCTATATAATTAATAAAAATACAATAAAAGCTCAAAAATATTGATAAGGAGAGTACATAGTAGTGATACTCCTAGAGAGCCGGCGGTGGTGGGAGACCGGTAGTTAGCTATTATGGAAAGCAGCCTTGGAGTTTCTTACCAAGAAATGAGCAGGATCTTTATTTGCTCAATAAATAAGACGTTACCTCACGTTATAGAGGCACGGAATTTTAGTTCCGGTTGAGAGAGTGTCCTTTGACACTAACTAGGGTGGTACCGCGAATATACTCCTTCGTCCCTTATTGGGAAGAAGGAGTTTTTTATATAAATAAACATTTATTTGTTTAAAGAGGAGGGTATTAAAGTATGGAAGAGATTTTAGAGATCCTAGAAAAGAATAGCAGGCTTAGCAACGAAGAAATAGCGGTGATGGTAGGCAAAACTGCTGAGGAAGTAGAAGCGGCCATAAAAAACTATGATAAGCAGAATGTTATTGTTGGATATACAGCTTTGATAAACCATGAGAATACAAATGATGAAACTGTAACTGCCCTTATAGAGGTAAAGGTTACCCCCCAAAGAGGAGAGGGCTTTGATAAGGTAGCAGAAAAAATTTATAGATTTACAGAAGTTAAAGCCTGTTACCTTATGTCTGGAGGCTTTGATTTGACAGTTATAGTAGAAGGAAGGTCTATGAAGGAAGTGGCCCTCTTTGTAGCAGAAAAGCTAGCAACACTAGATTCTGTAATAAGTTGTTCAACTCATTTTGTACTAAAGAAGTATAAGGATAAGGGTACAATATTTGAGAAGAAAGCAGTAGACGATAGGGAGGCAATATATATATGAAGATAGAGGACATGATAAAGGATAATATAAAAAATATGCCACCATCTGGCATTAGAAAATACTTTGATTTAATAAATGAATTAGATGATGTTATCTCTCTTGGTGTTGGGGAACCTGATTTTGTAACACCTTGGAATGTAAGAGAAGTAGGCATATATTCCTTGCAGAAAGGTCGTACTCACTACTCCTCTAATGCAGGATTTATTGAACTCCGCCAGGAAATAGCAAGCTATTTAAAGAGATATGATTTGCACTATGATCCTTCTAATCAAATAATAGTAACGGTAGGAGGTAGTGAGGGTATTGATATTGCCCTAAGAACTTTAGTTGGCCCTGGAGACGAGGTTATTGTTCCTGAACCTAGCTTTGTAGCCTACAAAGGATGTACAGCTTTTACTGGTGCTACTGCGAAGGTTATTAATCTAAGGGAAGAAGACCAATTTAAGTTGACGGCAGAGCTTTTGGAAGAAGCTATCACTCCAAGAACTAAGGTAGTTATAATTCCTTTCCCTAACAATCCAACAGGAGCTATAATGACAAGGGAAGAGTTAGAGCCTATAGTTGAGGTGTTAAAGGATAAGGACATAATAGCAATTTCTGATGAAATATATTCAGAACTAACATATGGAGAAGACCACGTATCCATAGCTAGCTTCCCAGAAATGAAGGATAAAACTATAGTAATAAACGGTTTTTCTAAAGCTTTTGCAATGACGGGATGGAGATTAGGTTATGTCTGCGGACACCCTGCCCTAATAGAAGAAATGAAAAAAATTCATCAATATGCCCTAATGTGTGCTCCAACCACAGCTCAGTATGCAGCTATAGAAGCTTTAAGAAACTGCGATAAAGAAGTTAATGATATGGTTAAGGAATATAACAGAAGAAGAAGGGTAATGGTAAATGGCTTTAGGAAAATAGGTTTAAATTGTTTCGAGCCTCTAGGTGCCTTCTATGTCTTCCCTTCAATACAATCCACCGGCTTGACATCCGATGAATTCTGTGAAGGCCTTTTAAAAGAAGAAAGAGTTCTTGTAGTGCCAGGCACTGCCTTCGGAGACTGTGGAGAAGGCTTTGTAAGAGCCTGCTATGCTTCTTCCTATGAAAATATAGTAGAAGCCTTGAAGAGAATTGAAAGGTTTATAAAGAACATATAAATGCTAATTTTATAAGAATGAATTTCCCAAAGTGAAAGTGGCCATTGTGCCACTTCTTCTTTTACATCTAAACATCTGTTATCTATTTTCATCCATTGATAAAATTATGCTTTAATGTTACCTTATTGTGTAGAGTAATTTTAAATATAAGGATGGTGACAAAAGTATGAAAAGCATAGGTAAGTTTATTTCCTATTATAAGCCATATAAACTTCTATTTTTTGCAGATATGTTTTGCGCCTTATTGCTATCTGCAATAGACTTGGTTTTTCCACTGCTGGTGCGATTTCTTTTAGATGAAGTATATGTATTAAATGATAGTGGAGTGATATTAAGGTATGTGTTAATAATAGGAAGTGTATTGCTATTTATGTATGTAGTAAGGTTCTTTTGCCAGTATTTTATAACCTCCTGGGGACATATAATGGGAGCCAGGATGGAGGCAGATATGAGGGAGGATATTTTTGGGCATCTTCAGAAGTTATCCTTTTCCTATTATGATGATAAGAATACCGGTAAAATTATGTCTAGGATAATTAATGATCTGTTCGATATATCTGAGCTAGCCCATCATGGACCAGAAGATTTATTTATATCCCTTGTTAAGTTATTGGGTTCCTTCATAATATTAATGAGCATTAATGTAAAAATTACATTGATTTTATTGTTGGTTACAGGGGTTATGCTGCTTTTCTCTGCTTACTACAATAAGAGAATGAGGGCTGTATTTAGAAAAAACAGAGAAAAGATAGCTAATGTTAATGCTCAGGTCCAGGATAGCCTATCAGGAATCAGGGTAGTAAAGTCCTTTGCAAATGAAAAAATTGAAAAAAGCAAGTTTGATAAAGGAAACCAAGAGTTCTTAGGTACGAAAAAGGATAGTTACTTGATTATGGGTAAATTCCACAGTGGTAATGGATTTTTCCAAGGATTGCTCTATCTTTCAGTTATCCTTAGTGGTGGTATATTTATTAGCACTGGAAGCCTCGATGTTTCAGGTTTGGTTGTATATATTCTCTATATAAATATATTCTTGAATCCTATAGAGAAGCTTGTAAACTTTACTGAACAGTTTCAAAGAGGAATTACAGGTTTTGAAAGATTCTTAGAGGTTATGGAAGCAGAGCCTGATATTAAAGACAAGAAAGCTGCTAAAGACTTAGTTAATCCAAAGGGAGATATACAGTTTAAAAATGTATCCTTTAGCTATAATGATAAGGATACTGTTTTAAGTAATATTAACATTGATATAAAAGCAGGAAAGACTGTTGCCCTAGTTGGTCCTTCAGGTGGAGGGAAGACAACCTTCTGTAGCCTGATTCCAAGGTTTTATGAAATAAGGGAAGGATCTATAACTGTAGATGGTATAGACGTAAGGGATTTAAAGTTAAAGTCCTTAAGAAATTCCATTGGTATTGTGCAGCAGGATGTATATCTCTTTGCTGGCAGTATAGGAGAAAATATTGGATATGGTAAGCCAGGAGCAAGTAAGGAAGAAATTATTGAAGCAGCTAAGAAGGCTAATATACACGATTTTATTATGAGCCTAGAAGATGGTTATGACACCTATGTAGGAGAAAGAGGAGTTAAGCTGTCAGGTGGTCAAAAACAAAGAGTATCTATTGCCAGAGTGTTTTTGAAAAATCCTCCTATACTAATACTGGATGAAGCTACCTCTGCTTTAGATAATGAAAGTGAAAGATATATTCAAAAGTCTCTTGAAGAGCTCTCTAAGAATAGGACAACATTAGTTATAGCTCACCGATTGAGTACTATAAGAAATGCAGATGAGATAATAGTCCTCACCGATGAAGGAATAAAGGAGAGAGGAAAACACGAAGAGTTATTAGATTTGGATGGTATCTATTCATATCTCTATAATATGCAGTTTGAAGACTTGCCAGAAAAGAAAAGTAGTTAAGCATATCCCCCTGTTTATTTTCTACATAAACAGGGGGATATGTTTTTATTCTTCAAAAGATTCAAGATGATTAGCCGCTTCTGCTAGATGTTTATCTACTATGCTAGCTTCATCTATATGATTAACAATGGCATCAGTAGTTTCCTTAAGAACCTTGTCTACTGCTAATATTTCATTATTCATATCTGTAATATGAGTACTTTGATTATCTACAATCTCTATTATCTTATTCACTTCTGTATTTAACATTTGAATAGAAGAAAGGCTATCTTCTATTTTTTCAATAGCATTTGCAGAAGCTTGGACACCCATGGTTATGACCTGGTTAGACCTTTCCGAATTTCCAAGAACATTTTTAGTTTCCAGTGAAATGCTCTCAATAAGCTCCGATATATCCTTGGCACTATTTTTAGTTCCTTCTGCTAATTTTCTAACTTCATCTGCAACTACTGCAAAGCCTTTTCCGTGCTCTCCAGCTCTAGCTGCTTCTATATTAGCATTTAGAGCCAAAAGGTTAGTCTGAGAAGCTATGTTAGTTATAAGATTTAAAACTTCTTCAACTTTTTTGAATTTTAAAGCTAATTCAGCAATCATTTCCTTGCTGTTAAGATTTTCTTCTTCCAATGTAGTAATAATATTTATCATTTCTTCTATAGCTTCTTTACCTTGTAAAGAGCCTTTTACAGAACTATCAGTTATGTTTAAAAGTTTTTCACCTTGCTTTTGAAGGTCTTTTGTAGATTCTGTGGTTTTTTTAGTTATTTCAGATAAAGTGGACATATGTCCTTTTATGTCATCAGTAAGCTCAGCAAGTTCCTGGTGTTGGCCATTAACTTGATGGTGTTGTTTGATAGTATTACTTAAACTTGTTTTAATTGAATTAACAAAATCACTTTCATTTTTGGAAGATATATGGCTAATAGACTCTTGTTGTTCACTGTTTACAATAGTTGAGTCAGTTGTTGTATAGGTTTTCTTTTTCTTAAAAAACATAACATTTCTCCTTTGCTTAACTTAGTATGGTGAAAAAATTCTTTAATATTATAATATCAATATTTATCATATAAAGCCAGTACTATGTCGTAAAAATGCGAAAAATATAAATAAATGTAAAAGTTAAATTCTATATGGAAAAGTAACCTTTATTATGCTACACTAACATCTATAATAAAATGATAGATGAAAGGAGGTACCTGGCCAAATAAGTCAGGACAATATATGAAAGATAAGATTAGAGTGGGAATTGTTGGTTACGGAAATTTAGGCAAGGGTGTAGAACTAGCTTTAGGTCAAAATAATGATTTTCAGTTAGAGGCAATCTTCACTAGAAGAAATCCTAGCGCTTTAAATGCAAAATCAAAGATGGTACATATTTCAGAAATCGGTAATTATAAAGGAAAAATTGACGTTATGATACTATGTGGAGGTTCTGCCAGGGATTTACCAGAGCAAACTCCTGATATAGCAGCAGATTTTAACACAGTAGATAGTTTCGATACCCATGCCAGAATACCAGAATATTTTGATAGACTTGATGAAATAACTAAAAGGTCTGGAAAGATAGCTCTTATATCTGTAGGTTGGGATCCAGGTTTGTTTTCTTTAAACCGCCTTCTTGGAGAAGTGGTGCTGCCAGTTGGTAATACCTATACCTTCTGGGGACCTGGAGTAAGTCAAGGTCATTCCGATGCTATAAGAAGAGTAGCTGGTGTTAAAGATGGTAAACAATACACAGTACCAATGGAAACAGCCTTAGAAAAAGTTCGTACAGGTGAAAATCCTGACTTAACTACAAGGGAAAGGCATGAAAGAGTTTGCTATGTTGTAGCAGAAGAGGGAGCAGATTTGGCAGCTATTGAAGAAGAAATTAAAAATATGCCAAACTATTTCGCAGACTATAACACTACAGTAAACTTTATAAGTGAAGAGGAGTTGAAAGCAAATCATAGTGGTATTCCACATGGTGGTTTGGTAATTAGGACAGGTGTTTCAGGAAATGGTGCCAAGCAGAAGGTAGAGTTCAATCTAGCCCTTGGAAGTAACCCTGAGTTTACTTCCAGTGTACTTGTAGCATATGCAAGAGCGGTATATAGATTATCAAAGGAAGGTCAAAGTGGAGCACGTACAGTATTAGATATTCCATTCAGTTATTTATCAGCAAAATCAGTAGCGGACTTAAGAAGGGATTTACTGTAGCTTATAATGACAATATTAATATAAAATTATTAATTTTATATTTTCTAAGAAGCTTTCTTAATAGAAAGAAAGTTTTTTAACAATATAAACGATTACATATATTCGAAGGATATTTTTAAAAAAATATTCGTCTTTTTTTCATAGGATTTATTGACACAATGATAATTCCGTGCTATTTTATATATAACAGTTTTAAAAAGAGCTTAGAAAAATTATTAAATATTCAAAATTAACATTTAATTCTTGAGATATTCAAATAATAAAAAATATAAAAATAAAGACGTTGACGAAGAAAAAGCTATCAATAATTAATCAAAGAGAGTCGGACTAGCTGGGAACCGATATTAATTAGATAGGTAATGATCACTTCTGAGTCTTATGACTGAACTTTTAGTAAGTCATAACGGGCAGTTCCGTTAAAAGGCTAGGGTTTGAAAGAATCTAATGAGGCAGTTGCTGTGAGGTAACTGTAAGTTTAGAGTGGTAACGCGTATGTAACGCCTCTATATGCATGGCATATAGAGGCGTTTTGCATAAATTAAAGTAAAGCATTGAAAATAAGGGGGGCTTTTTATGAAAAAGTTTTTTTCTTTGATGACAGCGGTTCTAGTTGGGGCAAGTCTTTTTACTGGCTGTAAGAAGGAAGACAGTGGTAATACAATAAAAATAGGATTAAATTACGAACTTTCAGGTCAAGTTGCTACCTACGGTAGAAGTCTTGTGGAAGGTATTGAGCTAGCTTTTGAAGAGATCAATAGTAATGGTGGAGTTTTAGATAAGAAGATCGAAGCTATAAAGATTGACAATAAGTCTGAAGCTCAAGAGTCAGCCAATATAACTACGAGATTAGCTACTAAAGAAAAGGTGGTATTAATCTTAGGAGCAGCTACTTCAGGGAATACAAAGGCTGCATCACCAGTAGCAAACAGGTATAAGGTTCCTTTGGTATCAGCTTCAGCCACTGCAGATGATGTGACAGTAGATAAGAATGGAAAAGTAAGAGATTATATGTTTAAGACATGCTTTAGCGATTCCTTCCAAGGGGTTATAATGGCTAAGTTTGCAGGAGAAGATTTAGGTGCAAAGAAGGCTGCTATGCTTGTAGACACAAGCAGTGACTACAGTAAGGGACTAGCAGACAGCTTTAAAAAGAATTATACTGGAGAAATCACTATTGAAGAGGCATACAAAAAAGGCGAAACAGACTTTAAGGCTGTTTTAACAAACATAAAGTCCGCAAATCCAGATGTTCTATTTGTTCCTGGTTATTATGAAGAAGTAGGTTTAATCATTAAGCAGGCTAGGGAGCTTGGTATAGATGTTCCAGTTGTTGGTGGAGACGGTTATGATTCTCCTAAACTAGTGGAACTTGCGGGAAAAGATGCTTTAAATAAGGTTTACTATACAAACCATTATTCTTCAAAGGATACTTCAGAAGAGGTAACAAAGTTCATAGAAGATTTCAAGGCTAAGTACAACAAGGAACCAGATGCCTTCAACGCTCTAGGTTACGACCTAGGTTACTTGGCAGCAGATGCTATCAAGAGAGCAGGAAAGGCTGATCCTGAAGCAATCAAAGATGCTTTAGCATCTACAAAGGACTTTAAGGCAGTTACAGGTACTTTATCAATGGATGAAAACCACAACCCTGTAAAGTCTATTACAGTATTAGAAGTTAAGGATGGAGAAGTTACATTCTTAAAGAAATTAGAACCATAATTTTAACAAAATTCATCTTTGAAATAAAACAGGATTTTTCTCAGCCTTGCTGAGAAAAATCCATAATGATATCAGATGTATGACAAATTTAGTTTAGCTAACTTTGTTATACATCTGATATTTAAAACAAGGCATGAATTTTCTCAATAAGCTTAAAGATAGAAAAAGGGGTGAATTAAATGGAGGGCTTAGTACAGCAAATAGTAAACGGTGTTTCCTTAGGTAGTATATATGCACTTATTGCTTTAGGTTATACCATGGTATATGGAATTATAAATTTAATAAATTTTGCTCACGGCGATGTATATATGGTGGGCGCATATATAGGTTTTTATGTAACATCAAGAATGGGCCTTGGATTTATTCCATCCCTTATTATATCTATGGTAGTTTGTGCCTTATTAGGAGTTCTTATTGAAAAGGTTGCATATAAGCCCATTAGGAAGTCTAGTAGAATAGCAGCCCTTACTACGGCTATAGCAGTTTCCTTACTGTTAGAGTATGGAATGATGGCTCTGGCTGGTTCAGAAAGAAGAACTTTCAGGGATGACCTTTTGCCAGATCACAGCATATCACTTTTTAATGGTAATGTAATTATAGATGGAAAAAATATTTATATTGTTCTTATTACTATTATTTTGATGGTTTTATTACAATTTATTGTTCATAGAACAAAGGTTGGTAAGTCTATGAGAGCTGTATCTCAGGACAAGGAAGCAGCAGAACTTATGGGAATTAATTCTAATAGAACTATATCCTTTACCTTTGCTATAGGTTCAGCTCTAGCAGGAGCAGCAGGAGTCTTGGTTGGTGTATACTATAATTCTATAGATCCATTTATGGGTATGATGCCTGGACTTAAGGCCTTTATAGCAGCAGTTATTGGTGGTATAGGAATCATACCGGGAGCTGTATTTGGAGGATTCTTCTTAGGTATTATTGAAACCTTCGTAAGTTACGCTGGCGCTTCAACCTATAAAGATGCAGTAGCTTTTATAATTTTAATTGTCATGTTGATAATTAAGCCAAGCGGACTTTTAGGTAAAAATGTTAAAGAGAAGGTATAGGAGGTGGAAGCGTGGAGAATCTACAGATGTTAAACAAGAAAAACATTATTAAAAAACTAGTTGCTATCTTAGTAATATACATCTTAGGAAGAATAATGTTAGAACAAGAAATTATTCCGCCTCATATAGGATCTATTATATTTATTATTGGGATAAATATAATTTTGGCTGTAAGCTTAAATTTAATAAATGGTTTTACAGGGCAATTTTCTCTTGGCCATGCTGGCTTTATGGCTTTAGGAGCTTATGCTTCTGGAATGGTAACTGCTGTCTATGGAAAGCACTTTATAGTTGGTATATTGTTTGCAGCAGTCTTAGCAGCTGTAGCAGGTTTAATTATTGGAATACCCACTCTAAGGTTAAAGGGAGACTATTTAGCCATAGCAACCTTAGGTTTTGCAGAAATAATAAGAGTTGTCATTGAGAACTATGAAAAAGTTGGCGGTGCTGCTGGATTAAATGATATTCCTATTGATACAACTTGGACTTGGCTATATTTCGTGGTGGTTATAACTTTAATCTTAATTAATAACTTCATCAAGTCATATCAAGGAAGAGCTTGTATTGCTATTAGGGAAGATGAAATTGCAGCAGAGGCTATGGGTGTTAATACAACCTATTATAAGGTTTTAGCCTTTGTTATAGGAGCAGCCTTTGCTGGTATAGCAGGTGCCCTATATGCAGGTAATATAGGCTATATAAGCCCAGATAATTTTAAATTTATGAAATCTATAGATATTTTGGTAATGGTGGTTTTTGGAGGCATAGGCAGTATATCCGGTGCTGTAGCTGGGGCAACAATTCTTGCCATAATATCTTATCTTCTACAAGATTTTAGCGAATATAGAATGATCTTATATGCTTTAATACTAATGATTATGATGCTTTATAGACCTCAAGGAATATTAGGACAAAATGGTCTTAAATCAATTAGAAATTGGTTTAAGAAATTATTAAAAAAGGAGGAGAGAGCAGATGCCAGTGCTAACAGTTAAGGGTTTAACTAAGAATTTCGGTGGAATAATGGCGGTTTCAAATATTAATATGGAAGTAAAAAAGGGAGAAATTGCTGGTGTTATTGGACCTAATGGGGCAGGGAAAACGACCTTCTTTAATTTGCTTACTGGTATATATAAACCTACCTCCGGAGTAATAGAGTATAGTTTGGACAAAGAGATTAATAATAAGGATTTAAAACCACATAAGATAGCCGCTTATGGTATATCAAGAACCTTTCAAAATATAAAATTGTTTAAGGAAATGACTGTTTTAGAAAATGTATTGATAGGCTATCACAATAATCTTAACTATACTGTGTTTTCATCCTTTTTCAGACTACCAGGTTTTTCAAAAGGGGAAAGAAAAGCCAGGGAAGAAGCTTTAGAACTTCTGAAGGTAATGGGGCTATTTGATAAGAAGGATGAACTTGCTAAGAATCTACCTTACGGTGAACAAAGGAAACTTGAAATAGCCAGGGCTATGGCTACAAAACCTCAGGTGCTTTTGTTAGACGAGCCTGCAGCAGGAATGAATCCGCAGGAAACTAAAGAACTAACTGAGTTAATAAGAAAGATAAGAAAGGACTTTAGTTTAACAATTATTCTAATTGAACATGATATGTCCTTGGTTATGGATATTTGCGAAAAATTATTCGTTTTTGACTATGGAAAGTTAATTGCAAAGGGAAGTCCCATTGAGGTGCAAAATAACCCAGAGGTTATCAAGGCTTACTTAGGGGAGGAGGAAGCCCATGCTACAGCTTAAGGACATAAACTTATATTATGGGGTAATTCATGCTTTAAAAAATGTAAGCCTTCATATAAAACAGGGGGAAATAGTTACTTTAATTGGATCTAATGGGGCAGGAAAATCTTCAACTTTAAGGGCTATATCCGGTGTTGAGAGAATTAAGGATGGTAGTATCCAGTTTAACGGTGTTAATATTAGTAAACTGAATCCATCTCAAATAGTTTCTATGGGACTTTCCCATGTGCCGGAGGGAAGAAGAGTATTTCCTAAGATGTCTATTATGGAAAATCTAGAAATGGGAGCTTACACCAGAAAGGATAAGGCAGAAGTTAAAAGGGATTATGAGAAGGTATTTGATATATTTCCAAGGCTAAAGGAAAGAAGAAGCCAAATGGCTGGAACCTTGTCTGGTGGAGAGCAGCAAATGCTAGCTATAGGAAGAGCATTAATGTCAAAACCAAAATTGTTATTGCTAGACGAGCCTTCAATGGGGCTGGCTCCTCTAGTAGTAAAAGAGATCTTTTCAATTATACAAAAAATCAGTAGTGAAGGCACTACAGTACTTTTAGTAGAGCAAAATGCTAGTATGGCATTAAAGATTGCAGACAGGGCATACATCATTGCAAATGGGGTAATAGAGATTGAAGGAAAGGCTCGTGAACTATTGCATGATGACAAAGTTAAGAAAGCGTATCTAGGGGGCTAGATATTCCAGTAATAAGGAAAGTTCGCATCTAAATAATAGGGGATAAAAAGAGGCTGCATACAAGTTTTAGTACTTGTATGCAGCCTTAGTATTTTGGAAATATTAATGTATCCTGTACTTTGCTTAGAAGATGCTCTTAGTTAGTGGTATTATCTGAGGAAAACTTTTTTAAGAACTTATAAACATCTTCTGAAGCTAGGGGCTTAGAGAAATAATATCCTTGAATAATATCGCAGTTATTTTCCCTAAGGTAATCTACTTGATCTATGGTTTCTACTCCTTCTGATATTATTGGAAGGCCAATTTTGTGGCATAAAGAGATAATAGAGTCTGTAATAATGTTCTTTGAGTTCTCTTCTATAATATCATCAATAAAGAGTTTGTCTATTTTTATAAGATCTATAGGAAGGTTCCTTAAATAACCTAAGGAAGAATATCCTGTACCAAAGTCGTCTATAGCTACGGTGATACCATGGCTTCGGAGTATTTGAAGTTTACCGGTAATAAAATCAGGAGATTCCATTATAATTGATTCAGTAATCTCTAACTGCAATAGTGAAGGGGGCAATTCTGTTTCTTTTAATATTTCTAAAAACCTATCACAGAAATCCTTCTGCAGTATTTGTATAACTGAAATGTTAACGGATACTTTGTAGCTAGCCTTTAAATCCTCATTGAGCTTATGTGCAAATTTACATGCAGTTTTCAAGATCCATTCTCCTAAAGAAACAATAAAGCCTGTTTCCTCAGTAATTCCTATAAATTTATAAGGTGGTACAAGGCCTAGTTCCTTGCTTTGCCAACGAATTAAGGCTTCAAAGCCGTATACTTCGTTGGTTTTAATGTTTATTTGCGGTTGATACATAAGAAAGAATTCTTTGTTTTTTAAAGCGTTTTTTAGATTTCTTTCAATATTCACTCTATGATTTATTTGCTCTGTTATGGTTGGGCTAAAGAAACAATAAGTGTTTTTTCCATTTTCCTTAGACTTGTAGGTTGCCATGTCGGCACATTTTAACAAGCCGTCTGCTGTACGACTATCCTTAGGAGCAAGGGCTATTCCTATGCTAACTGTGATATTCAGACTGTTATCATCTACAACAACAGGACTTGTAAAGGTCTTTAGAATTTCTTTAGCCATGGACTCTACATGTTTCTTGTCAATGGCGTGTTTTAAATATAGGAGAAACTCATCGCCGCCAATTCTAAAGAGCACAGTATCTTCTTTCATAAAAGGATACAATTTCTTAGAGGTCTCTGTTATTACCTTATCACCATAAGCATGGCCTAGAGTGTCGTTGATTAATTTAAAATTATCCATATCTATAAATAAGAAAGCCTGTAGGCTACTAACATTTAGATTTTCGTCTGCTACTAGAGAAAATTGTTCGTTAAAATAGCTTCTGTTATAAAGACCAGTAAGTTGGTCGTGATAAGCTAGATGTATTAGTTCTTCCTCATGTGATTTAATAAAGGAAATATCAGCGTTAGATCCTACTACTCTTATAGGCTTACCTTCTTCGTTGAATATGGCCTTGGCTCGGCTGTAAAACCATTTATAGCCCTTATCTTTTACCTTAAGCCGGTATTCACATTCAAACTTATTAATCTTCTGGGCCAGGTAAAGATGTAACTGGGTCATTATACCGTCAACTTCATCAGGGTGAATAAGAGATTTAAAATTGGTATCTTTGGAAGAGAAAAAGCTTTTATCGTAACCAGTTAGCTCTTGGAACTTTTCTGAAAAATAAATTTCATTGGTAATTAAGTTCCAGTCCCAAATGGCATCGTTGGTGGCTTCCACTATGAGTTTATATCTCTGCTCGCTTTCCACTAAGCTGTCTTGAGCTTCCGTTATAGCTAGATATTGTTCCCGTAATTCTTCCTCTGTGCTAGATAGTTCTTCATACAAGGCAGCTAGTTCCTCATGATTGTTTTCAACTTGTCGTTTCATCTTTTTAACCTTTCTTAAATATATGATTAAAAAGATAACTAATGTAAGTAATATTAGTATTACAAGAGCTATAGTAATTATTAAGTCCTTATATTCTTCCCAAGTTTTAAAGGGGTTATTTAATAAGGTGCTTCCTTCTGGTATGGCTGTTAACGGGATATTAAATCTGTCAAGTTGCTCATAATCAAAAATATAGTGATTAGATTTTGTGCTAGCAATAGGTAAATTTGAAGGGTCTTCCCCTTCAAGTACTTTTTTTGCTAATTCTGCAGTTTCAAGACCTAATCGGTCGCCACAAATCATACTTCCGCCTACTACGCCGCTAGTTGCGGAAAATCCGTAAAGATGATATATGGGAATATTAGAGTTGATGCTAATAAGTTTTGTAAAGTATTGATTGTCTACAAAGTCATTATTAATATCTGAGAAAAAGGTTCCCGTAAGAATTATGCTGTTTTTTTCATCTTTAGATAATAAACGGATGATATCTGATTGTGCAAGATCGTTTAAAGGTTCAACAATCAGATTTTTATTAAGCTCTCTTATAGCTTTTATGGCTATGCTGGAAGTGGTTCTACCACTTTCAGTATTATCATTGACTAGATAAATCTTTTTTAAATTAGGGTTAATCTTTAATGCTGCCTTCACAGTGCCTTTTACATCTACAAACTCAATTATACCTGTGATGTTTTCGCTATCTTGGATAAGGTTCCCTACACTTTCGTCGTTTACTCCAGTAAAAACTATAGGACCATTATCAAAGAGTTCTTCCCGGTATTTTAAACAAAATTCTAATGCTGCGTCATCAATAGATATTATCAAATCTGTCTTTTGTTCAGTGTATTTTAATTTTACCATTTCGTAGAAAGCTTCTTTAATTGTGTCATTAGGAAAGCGCTTCCAATCCATATACTCTACAGAAAGATTAATATAGGGATCATACTTTTTAAGTTCCGATATTATTACTTCTGTTTGATTATCTGCCCAGGCCATTCCTCTTTCGTAGGAATTTATAATAACAACATTTTTACTAACATTATGGGACTGAGCTTTTATTGGTAGCTTAATTGTGAAAGAGTATATTATAATTATAAGAAATAGAAACTTTCGATAAATTCCATATTTATTCATAGGTTCACCTCAATTAACCTTAAATAGCATGTATTTATTCAAGTTATTGGTTAAAAAATTTAATTTGTATTAAACAAAAAACGTTATTATTTACACTTGTATTATATCATAATTTGCCATATATAATATAGGAAAAATGAATTTTATTGTAAATATTTATAGATAAACTAAAAAGTTAGTTGAATTTTTAAAATATTGATATATATATCATAGAGAGATGATGGTAAGGATAAATTTAGGGTATAATAAAGTTAGTTTTAAATAACATAAAAACTACAAGGAAAGGATGTTGGGAAATTATGACCTTAGCCAAGTACATAGACCATACCATACTGAAAGCAGAAGCTTCTGAGGAAGATATTAAGAAGCTTTGCAAGGAAGCTAAAGAACATGGCTTTGCTTCTGTTTGTGTAAATCCCTATTATGTTTCCTTGGCCGCCAAGGAATTAATGGACTCTGATGTTAAGGTTTGTACAGTTGTAGGATTTCCGCTAGGTGCTACTACAAGAGAAGTGAAGGCCTTTGAAACCAATCAAGCCATTGAAAGAGGAGCTCAGGAAATAGATATGGTAATAAATATAGGAGCTCTTAAATCTAAAAAGTACGATGAAGTTAAAGCAGATATAGAGGCGATAGTAAATGCTGCAAATAGAAGGGCTCTAGTTAAGGTTATAATAGAAAGCTGCCTTTTAACAGAGGAAGAAAAGATTCAAATTTGTACTATTGCAAAAAATGCAGGGGCAGATTTTGTAAAGACTTCCACAGGCTTCTCCACTGCTGGTGCAACAGTTTCTGATGTGTCTCTTATGAGGGAAACTGTAGGAAAGGAAATGGGAGTTAAAGCCTCCGGTGGAATAAGAGACTATAAAAGTGCAAAGGCAATGATAGAGGCAGGGGCAAACAGGCTAGGTATGAGTGCTGGAATAGCTGTAGTTAAAGCTGAAAAGGAAGAAGGCTAGAAGACTCTTAGTAATATTTAATAAAGGAGTTATTTGTTTTATGAGGATGTATGATCTAATAATTAAAAAGAGAAATGGTGGAGAGCTTAGCACAGAGGAAATAAATTATTTTATAGAGAATTATACTAAGGGAAAAATACCAGATTACCAGGTGTCTGCCCTTATGATGGCCATTTACTTTCAAAAAATGAATATGAGGGAAACAGCAGACCTTACCATGGCTATGGTTAATTCTGGAGATAGGTTAGATCTTAAGGGTATAGAGGGCATAAAGGTAGATAAGCATAGCACAGGGGGAGTAGGAGATACTACAACCATGATCTTAACCCCCATGGTAGCAGCCTTAGGGATTCCAGTAGCTAAAATGTCTGGAAGGGGCCTAGGACACACTGGAGGAACTATCGATAAATTAGAGTCTTTCACTGGCTTTTCAGTAGAAATAAGCGAAGAACTCTTTATAAAGAATGTAAACAGGATAAAACTTGCCATTATGGGCCAGACTGCAGAATTAGCACCGGCAGATAAAAAGCTATATGCTTTAAGAGATGTTACCGGTACTGTTGACAATATTTCTCTTATATCCTCCAGCATCATGAGTAAAAAGATTGCTGCAGGAGCGGACGCTATAGTGCTAGACGTGAAAGTTGGCGAGGGAGCCTTTATGAAAACCTATAATGAGGCTAAAAAATTAGCAGAGGCTATGGTTAGCATAGGGAAAAGCGTAGGCAGGGAAACTGTAGCTGTAATATCTGATATGGATCAGCCTTTGGGCTTGGCTATAGGAAATGCTTTGGAAATTAAAGAAGCCTTAAATACTCTTCGGGGAAAGGGACCTAAGGATTTACTAGACCTATGTTTAACCTTAGGTAGTCAAATGGTTCTCTTGGCTAGGAAGGCTAGTTATGAGGATGAAGCAAGAAAGATGCTCCTAAAAACTATAGAAGATGGTTCTGCTATTAAAAAGATGAGAGAACTTATTGTAGCACAGGGTGGCAGCGGAGAAGAGATAGATAATCCTGACTTGCTAGCAAAGGCAAAATATGTAGTTGAAGTTAAAAGTGACAGACAAGGCTATGTTACAAAAATAGATGCTCAAAAAATAGGCCTTACTGCTATGGAGCTAGGTGCAGGTAGAGCAACTAAGGAAGATGTGATAGATCTAGCTGTGGGCCTTGTCCTTAATAAAAAACGTGGTGATAAGGTGGAAGTAGGCGAAACTATAGCTGTTATTCATGCCAATGATGAGGTTCGTATAGAAAAAGCTATTAAGGATATTCTAAATAACTATGAAATAAAAGAGAAAAAGGGTGAAGATATTCCTTTGGTCTATGAGATTGTCAGATAGGAGCAAACAAGTAAGGATAAAATCAAGGGGCAATAAATTTCTATTATATTATAGGGAGGTGTTTTTTTGGTTAGTAGTAATATAGATAGAGTTATATGGATAGTGCTAGATAGTGTTGGTATGGGTGCTATGCCAGACTCAGCGGACTTTGGCGATGTAGGGGTTAATACTATAGGTAATGTGTCTAAGGCTGTAGGTGGACTAAAGTTACCTAACATGGAAGCCTTGGGCTTAGGTAATATAGACGGCATGGAGGGCATAAAGAGGGTAGTTGCCCCTAAGGGCTGCTTTGCAAGACTTGCAGAGGCTTCTAAAGGGAAAGATACTACAACTGGTCACTGGGAAATGGGAGGCATTGTATCAAGGGAGCCTTTTCCAACTTATCCTGAGGGCTTTCCAAAGGAAATAATTGAGGCCTTTGAAAAGGCTACAGGTAGGAAGGTCATAGGCAATAAGCCTGCTTCTGGTACAGTGATATTAGAAGAATTGGGAGAAGAGCATATCAAAACCGGTAAAGTTATAGTATATACATCAGGAGACAGTGTTTTTCAAATTGCAGCTCATGAGGATATAGTCCCTTTGGAAGAACTATATAATATGTGTAGGGCAGCTAGAGATATTTTAGTGGAAGAACATGCTGTAGCCAGGGTTATTGCAAGACCTTTTACAGGAAAGGCAGGGTCATTTACAAGAACAGCAAACAGAAGGGATTTTTCCTTACTACCACCTCACGATACCATATTGGATAAGTTGAAAAAGTCCGGTTACAATGTGATGGCAGTAGGAAAAATTGAAGATATTTTCTCTGGCCAGGGAATTACAGAGGCAGTTCACACTAAAGACAATATGGATGGAGTGAATAAAACCTTAGATTATATGAAGGAAAATAAAAAGGGATTGATATTCACAAATTTAGTGGATTTTGATATGAAATGGGGCCATCGTAATGATTATAAGGCCTACGGAAAGGGTCTGGAAGATTTTGATGCTAGATTGCCAAAGATAATTAATGCCATGAAAGATAGTGATATCTTGTTTATTACAGCAGACCATGGCTGCGACCCAACTACTCCAGGAACAGACCATACAAGAGAATATGTTCCCTTCTTAGCTTACGGTAAGAATTTAAAAGAGAATGTGAATTTAGGAACAAGAACTAGCTTTGCAGACATTGGTCAGACTGTAGCAGAAATCTTTGCAACAGAAAAGGTTGAAAATGGTGAAAGCTTTTTTAAGGAAATTGTAAAGTAAAGATTATATAAAAAATAAGGAGGTTTTTTAAAATGAGTGTGCATATAGGTGCAAAAGAAGGGCAAATAGCAGAGAGCATATTATTACCGGGGGATCCACTAAGAGCAAAGTTTATTGCAGAAACCTTTTTGGAAAATCCAGAGTGTTACAATGAAATAAGAGGTATGTACGGTTATACTGGTACCTACAAGGGAAAGAGAGTATCTGTACAGGGAACAGGTATGGGAATACCTTCTATATCAATTTATGCTAATGAATTGATCCAATTTTACGGGGTAAAAAATTTAATAAGGGTAGGTACCTGTGGTTCCTATCAAGAATCTGTTAAGGTTAGAGATGTTATTATAGCCATGTCTGCTTGTACAGATTCTGCTGTAAATAAGCTTAGATTCAATGGCATGGACTTTGCTCCTACAGCCAACTTTGAACTCCTTAAAAAAGCCTACGATGCAAGTGTAGCAAAGGGCCTTAATACAAAGGTAGGTAGCGTATTAAGTTCTGATACTTTTTATGATGATGACCCAGACAGCTGGAAGCTTTGGGCTAAGTATGGAATTATGGCAGTAGAAATGGAAGCAGCAGCCCTATATACTTTAGCAGCTAAATACGGTGTAAATGGCCTTGCCATATTGACTGTAAGTGATCATCTTGTAACAGGGGAAGTAACCACTGCAGAAGAAAGACAAAAGACCTTTACAGATATGATTGAAGTAGCCTTAGAAGCTATTTAGCAATTAAAAATGAGCCCAGTTTATTTTGGTAAACTGGGCTCATTTTAATTGTCAACTGAGGATAAATCTACAGTAACCTTCTTCATCCTTTGATCTTCCAAAGGCTTATCAGAGGAATTACGTTTAACACTAACTATCTTATCTACTATTTCCATACCTTCCGTTACCTTACCAAAAGCTGCGTACTGTCCATCGAGGTGCTCAGCGTCTGCTACCATAATAAAAAATTGAGAACCAGCAGAATTAGGGTCGTTAGTTCTTGCCATAGATAGAACCCCTCTTGTATGCTTTAAATCGTTCTGAAAACCGTTGCTTGAAAATTCTCCTTGGATTGAATAGCTAGGGCCACTTCTGCCAGTACCAGTAGGATCTCCTCCTTGTATCATAAAATTAGGAATAACCCTATGAAATATTAGGCCATCATAAAAGCCTCTTTGAGCCAAGTAAACAAAGTTTGAAACGGTTTTTGGAGCTATATCAGGATACAGCTCTGCCTTAATAACTGAGCCGTCCTCCATTTCTATGGTAACCATAGGCTTTTTACCTGAAAGGTCTAAGTCCTCCTTTGGAGCTGGAGTGTTTTCCTTCTCCTTAATAATCTTTGCTAACTTATCTTCCTCAGTTTTTGTTTTACTTTCTTGTTTTTGCGGCGGGGCGCAAGCAGAAAGTAAAAGACTAAAGATTAATACAAGGCTACCTAAGCAATATGTAATCTTCTTTCTCATATAACTCTTCTTTACCTCCTTTTACCAAGTATCTTGCTACAAAAAAGTATAGCAGAGGAGCTTGAAAGAGGCAAGGGGAAACAGATAACAGGTATCAGGTATCAGGTAACAGATATCTGATGTGCTAATCTGAAATCTGTTACCTGGTCTCTGTTCTCTGTTCTATCATTTGTGTCTTAGAGATTGAAGAAAATTTATATACTTTGTTAAGGTTTCCTCTTGTTTCTTAAGATTTGAGTGCTGTTTGCCCATAAGGTCAACTATGCTATCATAACCGGAAAGAGCTTGATTGTAGTCTTGGTTTTTCAAAGAAAGGTTAACAGCTTTTACCCTTCGGGCAATAGCTTTTTCCGTAAGGGCTATTTGTTCCGCTATGGTGCCTAAATCCATTTCCATCATTTCAACCTTTTTACGGTCTTCATCGGAAGGAGGGATAGGACCGCTAAATACTAGCATATAGAGATCTGATGCTTCCTTTGATTTCTTATTAATGGACGTTTGAATGGTTTTATTGTCTTTAACTTTTTCGTTAATAAGGACTCTTTTTTCTTTCAACTGGGAGGTAAATTCATTTTCAGGATTTTCCTTAAAGGTAACAGCATCTGCAAGGTTCAAGGGTGTAAGTGTAGCAAATAAAGTTAAAAAGATACTAGAAATTAATTTTTTCATAATATAATCACCTCACTAATAGGTTTCCTTATTAATGAGGTGATTATGTTACAATCTGAATGTTAAATTATTCATAGGGTTAATTTAATAACTTACTGATATCCTCAGGCGGTAAAGGCTTTGAAAATAGGTAACCCTGTATCATATCGCACTTATTGTTTTCTAAGTATTTAAGCTGATCCGTTGTTTCAACACCTTCTGCTACTATGGTAAGACCTATTTTATGGCCTAGGCTTATAATTGAATCTGTCAGTGTTGTATTAGAATCATCAGAGGATATATCATCTATAAATAGCTTGTCAATTTTTAATGTAGTTATAGGTATGTTTTTTAAATAAGCTAAGGAAGAATAACCTGTGCCAAAATCATCAAGAGCTACGCTAATTCCTTTTTGACGGAGTTGCTTTAGCTTTCCTACAATTAATTCAGGAGACTCCATAATGATAGACTCTGTTATTTCTAGCTCTAATAAATTTGCTGACAAACCTGTATCCTTTAATGCCCTTTCCACCATATCATTAAAGTTGTCTTGCAAAAGTTGCATTACAGATATATTAACGGAAATCTTATAATTTGTATTTCTTTCTCTATTAATATTTTTGCAAAATTGGCAGGAGGTCCTTAGTATCCATTCCCCTAATGGAACTATAAAGCCGGTCTCTTCGGCGATATGAATGAATTTTAAAGGTGGAACTAGGCCCATATCAGGACTAAGCCATCTAACCAAAGATTCGAAACCTATAATATTTTTTGTTTCTACATCAATTTGAGGCTGATAGTGAAGTATAAACTCATCGTTGTCTAAAGCCTTCTTTAAATGTCTTTCTATATTAACTCTAGCTTGAATCTCTTCTTTAATTAATGTATTAAAGAAGCAATATCCGTTTTTTCCTTTTTGCTTAACCTTATACATGGCCATATCTGCAAACCGTAATAAGGTGTCTACATCTTTTCCGTCAATTGGATATAGGGATATTCCTATGCTAACAGAAGCACTTATTACATGTCCATCTATAGATAGGGTTTGATTAAAGCAATCGATTACCTTACTTGCAAAGGATTCTATTTCTTCTTTTCCGCTAACATTTTTTATATAAAATATGAATTCGTCACCGTTAAGCCTAAACAACTCACAATTATTATTGGTCAAGGACAGTAATCTCATGGCTATCTCTAATATAAACTTATCGCCAAAAGAATGGCCTAAGGTATCGTTGATAAATTTAAGGTTATCTATGTCCATAAATAACATGGCATCTACTATCTTTCTGCTAGTATTTTCCTCTATCTTCTTTAATCGTGTTCCTATAGTTTCATACATATACAATCGATTATAGAGGCCTGTTAAGGAGTCGTGATAAGCTATATACTCTAGTTCAGCTTCATAATCTTTTAATTCTGTTATATCCATATGGGAACCAATAATTCTATAGGCTTCTCCTTGAGAATTGAATAAGGTTTTCCCTCTAGTTCTAATCCACTTATAATCACCTTGGGCAGTTTTTATTCTAAATTCACATTTAAGAAAAGATGTTTTGCCTGATATATTATCACGAAGGATCTTGACTATTTTGGGCAAGTCATCTGGATGGGCGTATTTTCTCCATGTAATAAGATAACCATTAAAATCTTCCTCTTTATAACCTAAGAGCTCGTACCATTTATCAGAGAAAAAAACGGTATAAGTCTTGACGTCTACATCCCAAATGGCATCGTTAGTAGATTCCAGCACTAAACGGTAACGTTCTTCTGCACTGGTCAAAAAGTTTTGAGTTGAGGATAGTTCGTCGTATTGAACTCGGAGCTCGTCATCATTTTTAGCTAATTCTTCATATAGCTCAGTAAGTTCTTCATGATTGGACTCCAGTTCCTTCTTCATATTTTTAATTTTTCGTATGTAAAATAAAAGTATGGCTATAAAAAGCATTGATGATATCAATAAACCTAAGCAAAGATAGATAAAAAACCTATTTTCTTGGGAGTAGTTAAATAGACTAATAATATAAGCTATCATTGTAGTACCTCATTTTAAATTTAATTTTAGGTAGAAAAATGTTGAAAAACATCATAATTACCGGCTATTAATAAAATAATAGCATAATATTACTTATTTTTATACAAGCTTTAGAATATTTATTAAGTAAATTGTAATATAATTATACTTATAGGTCTTATATTTTATTTTATAATTAAAGTTAGTAAGATG
>JAAYTB010000080.1 GCA_012523855.1 Clostridia bacterium | reverse complement strand
GTTAATTATATACCCTTTATGGAAACTATAAATATGTTTAAGAATAATTATATGAATTATATGGGAATAAGGAATGCTGTTTACAATGTGGTTGGTAATATTTTAGTGTTTGTGCCACTAGTTTTTTTCATCCCCTTATTATTCGAAATGAAAAATAAAATAATTTATATAGCTTTATATGGATTTTTAACATCACTTGCTATAGATTTTGTCCAACTGTTTACCGCCTTTAACATAACCGATATTGACGACATAATATTTAATACTTTAGGATCCATTTTTGGTTTTATTATATATAATTTATTTTATTATATAATAAAGAAAACAAAGCTTGGTTATTTATTTAAAAAGGTTACAAGTGAATTCAATGGCAGCTTATTAGCGTTAAGCATTAAACCTCTAAGTATTATGGTTGGAGTGTTTTTACTTACTACTATTATAACCATATATAATTCAACTATATCTGCAAATGCATCTAATGAGGATATTGCAAAGGTTATATTTAAGGATAGTAGTAACACAGGCTTTCAAGCAGTAAAAGACCTTTCAGACCATAAGTTATTTTTAAAGGATGAAGAGGATTATGTACAACTTATAAGGATAGAAACTGTTTGGAATGATAGATGGCTTGCAAAGATAAGGTTTTTCGATTCAAAGGGTAATGAATATAGTGACATGAAGCTTGCCAATTAAATAGCTTTTTAAACTATAGCAAATATAAACAAGGGTCTGTTACAGAACTAAGAATTAAGTTAGATAAGTAACAGACCTTTTACTTATTATAAAAATATCTTTAAGAATAAATTATATAATTTGTAAAAAATTATTAGTTATGATAACATTGATATAGAGAGTAATGGATATGGCCTTCAAGTAAGGGGGATTTCAAAGTAAAGGAGAAATATATAATTGGGTGAAGTAGATAAGCGTAATAAACTTGATGAAGAGCCTTTTTCATACAAAGTGTTAAAGGATAATAAAGTTTTTATATATTGGCATGGGAGTTTACCATCATATAAAGGCTGTTGTTAAAAATGCAGTTATTTTGGCTGAAAGCTATGGGGCAGACCTCGAGGTTGTGACAATAGGAGCATGGCTTCATGATATTGCTTCTATTACCGATTATAATTTGTATGAAGAACATCATATCCATGGAGCAAGAATTGCAGGAGATATTTTGAGTAGCTTTAACTATCCAGAGGAAAAAATAGAGCTTGTTAAAAAGTGCATCTTAAACCACAGGGCAAGTAAGTTAATAGAAAAAGCTTCTAAAGAGGAAAAATGCGTTGCAGATGCAGACGCCATATCCCATTTTGATAACCTACCCTCTCTGTTTTATCTTGCCTATGTAGTTAGGAAATATTCTATTGATGAAGGCATTGATTTTGTGAAGAAGAAGTTAATAAGAAGCTACAATAAGCTATCAGAGGACAGTAAGGAAGTTTATAGAGAAAAGTATGATACTGTTATGAGTATTTTAGACTAGGTATAATGAGTATTCTTTAGGAGATAAGGATGGATTCAATAAGAGATTTAATACCAAAAGACAAGTTTGATAATTCAAGAATAGATAATCTTTGTGAATTAACGGATAAAGAGATTGAACCTATTATTTTTAATTTATTGGAATGGTTGCAGGACTATAATTGGCCCATAGCAAAAGATATCCTGCCAATTGTTATTTTACATCAAAATGTTGCTGTGCCGCATATCATAGCAATTTTGCGGGGTGACGATATGATATGGATCTACTGGCTTATAGAATTAGTAATACCATATTTGATGCATTCGAACAAGGAACTAGTAAAAGGCGAATTGGAGAGACTATCTTCGCTTGATGTTACTGATGAAGATGTTGAAGAAGTAGTTAGAGCGGCGAAAAATTGTCTTGAGTTTTACTATACATAACATAGGTGGCAATTGGAAAATATGGAGCACTAATCAACTATAAGCATAGATATATATCTATCTATAGAAAAACAATATGCTTTCTAGAAAAGGAGATTTTCATATGGATAGATCCAGATATCTTAATATTTGCTTAAGTTTTTCTGCCAGTCTTTCCACACTATTATTAGCAGCTGGTACTAAAGGAAAACGGTACGCATTTTCTAAAGCATTAATTACGCCAACATTACACACTACAGCGAAAACTGAAGCTATCTATTCACCTAGTGCAGAGATAGCGCATAGCATTACAGAAAAGACAATAGAAGTATTTTCGAATTTAACTCAAATTGATTACCTGGCTATGAAGGCCGCTTGTTTAACAGAACATTTTTTATCCGCTAATGAAGCTCAATCAAAGGGATTTATTGATAGTGTAATATCAGATAAGTGTTATAGTATTAAAATGATGCAGATTACCAAGCGTTATAAAATATTAAAGACCTTAGAAGGAATTTGGTATGACAATATTATTAAGAAACTTAAATCAATTGGAATAATAAAGTAGTAGCCTATGGAGCTGCATTAGTTCATTTGAAAGTACATTGTAGATAAGAACCAAAAGCAAAATCAACTTAATAAAAGCTAGTATATATTGAGAATTGTAAGGTGACAAAAGATGAGATAGACAAGGGGGACAAATATAGCTATAACAATTTACTTGCTTATGCCTAAATTGCTTGATATTCCACATTTAATAACTGGAAAACTAAACTATGTAACTGAACAAGTAGTGGAAATAAAACGTTATAGCAAAGATCCAACAGAATATGTTTATCTGTCTACAGGAGAAAGAATTGAATTTTTCTTTACATCAGATTTAAATGAAGGTGATTATTATAAAATAGGCTATCTACCCAATACCCATAAAGGGGTTTATTGTGAGAAAATTGACTTGGGTGGCAATACTGAAGATGTAGAAAGGGTTATAGGTTTCCCCTTTAAAGATATCTTGGGTTTCCTTGCTATAATAGCTGTATTCTTTTTCTTAATATTGATTTCACCATATATTAAAATGAAATTATTTATACCAACAAGTATAATAGCCATTCCTACCTTTGCTTACCTTTTTATAAAAAATGGAGTACAAAATGGGATTTGGTTTTCAGCTGAAAATGACGGCCTATTGGGTCTAATTATAGTCCTTATAAGTTCATTAATTGTATTTTTTCTATATCTTATTGAAAGGCGACATTCTGATGGATTTGATAAAACTTATATTGGTGCTCAATTTTTTTCCGTTTTTGAATTGGGAATTCTTATAGTAATGGTGTTTAATTTGGACTAAAGATAATGTAGCATCAAAAAAGACAATTCTAAGAAATGGTGGCGTCCTTAATCGCGACTTTAGAAATAATGGAATTATTTATGAAGAGTACTGTATTGACATTGGGGTATAGAGAGTAGATGAGCGGGTAGCCAGAATAAAGCCTTTAGTACAATGATATTAAAGGCTTTTTATTTATTTCAAATAAAATGCATCAATATTGCAATAAATGAGAACAGGAGAGAAAACATTCAATTTATCAATGAATATAGGTTAAGCACCAAAAAACAAAAGGAGATTTTACTTAGTATTAAAGTCACAGATTTTTGCCACTCGTTAAATAATACAAATCCGGGATATGAGCATGAAGTTCTTTATGTTTTTTGCCCTCAGAGGCCTTTATTTAATGCGTTTGGAGAAGAGGAATTTGTTGATATTTATACTAAATTCAATATCATAGAATATGGTAATAAGAAAAGAGTGATTACGATTTCATTTCATAAAAGGAACAAGCCAATCATCTACCTATTTAGGTAGTAGATTGGTATTTTGGAAGGAGGATGCACAATGAATAGGAAAGAAATTTTCTGTGAGCATTGCAGAAAAGATGTGTTGTATACCGAAAGGTATCAATCTATGAGTGCAGAGTTGAAGGGTGAGACATATAATTACGATGGGAAAGCAGCAATTTGCAAAGAGTGTAATAACGAGGTCTTTGTAAATGAAGTCAATGATTTTAATTTAGATCAGCTTTATAACGAATTCAGAAAACAGCATAATATTATTTCTTTAGAAAAGATAAGGGAGATTCCGGAAAAATATAATATTGGCAAAAGACCACTATCCCTTTTATTAGGCTGGGGAGAGCAGACATTCAGCCGCTACTATGACGGAGATATGCCCACTAAACAATATTCAGAAACCTTACAAAAGATTTACCATGAACCAGAGTTCTTCCTTTCAATTTTAGAAGGCAATAGAGAGAGATTGAAATCAAAATCTGCCTATGAAAAGAGTAAGTTGGCGGCACAAATGCTCTTAAGAATAGAAAGTGATTCTGAAACTGCAAAGATAGAGGTGGTTGCTAATTACTTTGTAAGCAAGTGCGAGGACATTACACCACTAGCCTTGCAGAAGCTTTTATACTATGTTCAGGGTTTTTATTACGCTTTTGTCAACCAGTTCATCTTTGAAGAAAATTGTGAGGCTTGGGTTCATGGACCAGTATATAGAGATTTATACTTTAAGTACAAAGAGTATAGATTTGACCCTATAAGTTCTACAGAATCTGCAGAGGATATGAACTTAACTGTTTCCGAAAAAGCCATTATTGATAGTGTGGTCAAACATCTTAGCTGCTACAGTGGAAAGGTATTAGAAGCCTTCACCCATGCGGAGACGCCTTGGCTTGCTACCCGTGGAGATTTGCCGGCTGCAGTATCCACCGATAGAACAATCCATAAGAAGCTGATAGCCGACTACTTTACAGCAGTTAAGGAGAAGAACAATATGCTAAATCCTTCTGATATAGGAGCTTATAGCAAAAAGATGTTTGAGCAAATACTTATGTAAAATTTAAAAGCCGTTCGATACTTTCCTCTTATATACTATATTATCATGCAAAAAATTAAGAAGCATCTGCTATAAAAATGGCGGATGCTTCTTATTTTTGGAATAGAAATATCTATCATTGTCTGGCTTGTCTATTTTTTTGAAGTATGAGATTTTTCTAATGGTATTCGGATTTAATATAATACTAACGATAGCTAATATGTTGGCATTAGTGGTATAGTTATGATATTTAGGGGTCAACGTTTATTTAGCCCATGGTGCCTGTGGAGAAATGATTGCTATGGGTACAGCTATAACTGCTGGAAAACGAGACTTTGAATGTATTGTAGCCATTGGCGGTGACAATAGTGACATTATATATTCACCATGTGGAAACTGTAGGCAAATGCTAATG
>JAAYTB010000079.1 GCA_012523855.1 Clostridia bacterium | reverse complement strand
GAAAAGCTTAAAAAATTCATTAGACGTAAACCTTTACCTAGATAAATAAACAAAAATCAAAAGTAATTTTGTAGCAAGTTACAAGCGAACTGGCCTAGTTTATTCAGAGAACAGTTTTTAGTAAGGAGGGCATTATGAAAACATTAGTAAGAATGGAAAAGGTGTCAAAGCATTTTCCAGGAGTAAAGGCTTTGCAGGATATATCTTTTGATATAAGAGCAGGTGAAGTTCACATTTTATTAGGAGAAAACGGTGCAGGTAAGTCCACATTGATGAAAATCCTTAGTGGAGTATACCAACCAACTTTAGGGAAGATCTATGTGAACGATAAGGAATTTACACAATTAACACCAAAAGATTCACAAGAAAATGGTATAAGTATTATTTATCAAGAATTAAGCGTAATAAACGAACTTTCCATACAAGAGAATTTATTTGTTGGTAGAATTCCAATGGTTAAAAAAGCCGGTTTTTCAATGGTGGATTACAAATTGATGAATAAGATAGCTACAGAGATGCTTGAAAAAGTTGGTCTTAAGAAAGATCCTAAAACTTTAGTAGAAGACCTTAGTATTTCTGAAAAGCAACAGGTAGAAATAGCCAAGGCTTTAGCTGCAAATGCAGAGGTCATAATAATGGACGAGCCAACTACATCTCTTACAACATCAGAAACAGATCAACTATTTAAGGTTATAGAACAGCTTAAAAAAGAGGGTAAAGGCATAGTTTATATATCTCATAAAATGAAGGAAATTAAGCAAATCGGTGATCGAGTAACAGTTCTTAAAGATGGAACTTATGTAGGTACAAGAAATGTAGCAGAAGTTGAAATAGATGATTTGATTGCCATGATGGTAGGTAGAAAAATTAAAGGAACCTATCATAATGAAAGTGGTGTAGATCTTCAAAAGGAACCAGTTATATTTGAAGTTAAAAATATAACTAGAAAAGATAAGAAGGTTAGGAATGTATCCTTCCAGGTTCATAAAGGTGAGATTGTAGGCTTTGCAGGTCTAGTAGGTTCCGGTAGAAGTGAGCTTATGAAGGCTATTTTTGGAGCTGAACCAAAGGTATCTGGACAAGTATTCATTCATGGTAAGGAAGTTCAAATTAGAAGTCCTTACGAAGCTATTAAACATGGCTTAGGAATGGTTACTGAAAACAGAAAAGAAACAGGATTCTTTCATAACTTTGATATAAAGAGAAATATATCTATTCTTCCTTTCGTAAAAAAATCTAAGCTAAAAGGTTTATACGGCCTTGTAAATGACAAGGATGAACTTGAATACGGTAAGAATCATAAAGAAGAATTGAGAATTAAGTGTAGAGATATTGATCAAAATATTACAGAGTTATCTGGTGGTAATCAGCAGAAGGTAATACTAGCTAAGTGGTTGGCAGCAGGTACAGAAGTCTTTATCTTTGACGAACCTACAAAGGGTATAGATATAGGTAGTAAAAGCGAAATATACGTTCTAATGAGAAGGTTGGCTAGCGAAGGAAAAGGAGTATTAGTTATTTCCTCAGAGTTACCTGAGTTGTTATCAGTATGTGACACTATTAAAGTGTTCCATGAAGGTGAAATAAAGGGAACGTATAGTATAGATGAAGCTACAGAAGAAGCTATCGTTAAAACATCTACAGGTGGAAAATAAATAATTAGAGGTGAGTGAAATGGAAAATACAAAGAAAAATTTATCTTTTAATTACATTTGGCAGAAGTATGGAACTGTTGGAATTTTAGTAGCATTACTTGCAATATTAGCAATTTTAAAACCTAATAGTATTCTTGATCCCAAAAGTATAACTCAAATTTTAACTCAAAGTTCTGTAAACATTTTACTAGCAGTTGGAGAGTTCTTTGCAATTCTAATAGCAGGTATTGACTTATCCGTTGGTTCGGTTGCAGCACTAACAGGTATGATAGTAGCAAAATTAATGGTTGCTGGTACAGCACCAGTAGTTGCAGTTATAATCGGTATGTTTGCTGGAGCTTTTATGGGATTGATTAATGGAACATTAGTTAATAAGACAAAATTACACCCATTTATCATCACTTTAGGTACTCAAGCTATTTTTAGAGGAATCACTTTAATTACTTCAAACGCTAGATCCGTATTTGGTTTCCCAGTTTCATTTACAAAAGGTATAAGTAGCAAAATATTAGGAATACCAGTACCAGTAATAATAGCACTTGCAGTTGCATTGATTTTCGCTTTCTTCACTACTAAGTGTAAGGCTGGAAGAAACATCTATGCTTTAGGTGGTAACAAGGACGCAGCATGGTATTCAGGAGTAAATGTTGAACTTCATACTTTAATTGTATTCATAATTTCAGGTTTCTGTGCAGGTATTGCAGGAATAGTACTTCTAGGACGTGTTGGTGCCGCTGAACCAGCAGCAGCTACAGGCTTTGACACTTATGCTATAGCAGCAGCTATAATTGGTGGTACAAGCTTCTTTGGAGGAAAAGGAAAAATATTTGGTGTAGTAGTAGGTGGTTTAATCATCGGAGTTATAAACTACGGAATGACAGTATTAACAGTGCCAAGCAGCTATCAACAGGTTGTAATGGGAGCGTTAATTGTTATATCAGTAGCAATGGATAGATTTGTTGCAAACAGAAAATAAGATCATAAAGGAGAGACGGACAATGAAAAAAGCAATGTTTTCGCCATCACTTATGTGTATGGACCTATTAAATATAAAAGAACAAATAGAAATTATAAATGAAAGAGCAGATTTTTATCATGTTGACATCATGGACGGACATTTTGTAAAGAATATTACCCTATCCCCTGACTTTGTAAAGGCTATAAGCCCAGTGACTAAATTACCATTAGATTGTCACTTGATGGTAACAGATCCAGATGACTATATAGATAGTTTGGCAGCAGCAGGAGCAGCATATATTTGTCCTCATGCAGAAACAATTAATTCTGACGCTTTTAGAATTATTAACAGAATTAAAAATGCAGGCTGTAAAGTTGGTGTGGTTTTAAACCCAGCTACACCACTATCCTATATAAAACACTATATTCATCTTCTAGATAAGATAACTATTATGACAGTGGATCCAGGATTTGCTGGACAACCTTTCATCCGTGAAATGTTAGATAAAATTAGAGAAGCAAAAGCTTTAAAAGAAGAAAATGGCTATAAATACCTTATAGAAGTAGATGGTTCTTGTAACGAAAGAACTTTCAAGGACTTATACGAAGCAGGAACAGAAGTATTTATTGTTGGATCATCAGGATTGTTTAACTTAGACAAGGATCTAAAGGTAGCTTGGGACAAGATGATCGAAAATATGGAGAAGGCCACTGGAAGCAGATAGTCTAGAATAGACAAAGGGGGTGGAAGTAGTGAACTATGTAATAGGCATTGATATAGGAGGAACAAACTTTAGAATAGGTACTGTTACCGAAGATGGAAAACTAATGAACTTTGAAAGAAAGTCAAGTCGTAGCTTAGTTTCCGATGATGCAGTAGAGAGAATTGGCAAGGAAATAAAAGACTATGTATTAAGATATGGGTTGGAAGGGAATATTAAGGCTGTAGCTATAGGAGTTCCTTCGATTGTAAGTAAGGACAAAAGCTTTGTATATTCCACACCTAATTTAAAAGGCATAGAAAATATAGATTTAGGCAACCTATTAAGTAAGTATTTGGATTTACCAGTGTTTATAGATAGAGATGTTAACTATCTGCTACTTAATGATATTCAATATTATAAACTAGATGCTGACAGAGATAAAACCATCCTAGGATTTTATGTTGGAACAGGCTTTGGAAATGCAATATATATTAATGGGAATATCTATTCAGGAAAAAATGGAGTAGCAGGTGAACTAGGCCACATACCAATGTATGGTGTAAAAGAAAGATGTACTTGTGGCAATATAGGTTGTGCTGAAACAGTATGTTCCGGGCTTTTTCTTGAAAAGATTAAAAAGGAGCATTTCCCAGACACTATAATTGATGATGTCTTTGAAAAGCATAGTAGTGAAGCAGTAGTACAAGAATTTATTAGAACTATAAGCATTATAGTAGCTACAGAAATTAATATCTTAGATCCAGACCATGTGATTTTAGCTGGTGGAGTTATTTCTATGAAGGGTTTCCCTAAGGATTTCTTAGTAGCAGAAATTAAAAAGTGTCTAAGAAAACCTTATCCTGAAAAAAATGTAAACATCATATTTACAGAACTGACACAAGAAAGTGGTGTACTTGGAAGTGCAGCTTATGTATTTAACAAAAAACAAAACAAATAAAAATGGGATAGTAACTATTGAAAAATAGTTTAACTATAATTGAAAAGTTTAGGAGGTATTATAAATGAAAAGAAAAAAACTATCAATGTTATCTCTTGCTATTGCTGCTACAATGGTATTTGCTGTTGGATGCGGAACAAAAGATTCTAAGGACAAATCTTCATCTGGTGACGCTGAGTACGCTGTTATCTTAAAAACTCAGAACATGGACTTCTGGGTAAAGATGAAGGAAGGTATTGAAGATAAAGCAAAGGAGCTAGGAATAGAAGTAGATATCCAAGCAGCTCAATCAGAAGAAGATACTGAAGGACAATTAAAGATCATGGAAAACATGGTTAGCAGTGGAAATTATAAAGCTATTGGTGTAGCTCCTCTTTCACCAGTAAATCTAATCCCTGGAATTGTGCAGGCTAACGAAAAAGGTATCTACGTAATGAACATAGATGAAAAGGTAGATATGGATCAGCTAAAGGCTCAAGGTGGAAGTGTTATTGGTTTTGCTACAACAGATAACCAAGCTGTAGGTAGAAATGGTGCTCAGTATATAATTGATAATGTACCAGCAGGTAGCGAAGTTGCTATCATTGAAGGAAAAGCAGGTAACGCTTCTGGAGAAGATAGAAGAGATGGTGCTAAGAAAGCTTTTGAAGAAGCAGGTTTAAATGTAGTTGCTAGCCTTCCAGCTGACTGGGATAGACAAAAGGCTCTTGACATTGCAACTAGCTACATTCAACAGTATCCAAACTTAAAAGCTATTTACTGTGCTAACGATGGTATGGCATTAGGAGCTGTTCAAGCTTTACAAAACACAGACAACATTGGAAAAATCCTTGTAGTAGGTACAGACGGAGATAAGGAAGCAGTTGATTCAATCGAACAGGGCTTATTATCTGCAACAGTTGCTCAGGACCCAGCAGCTATCGGAGCAGCATCTTTAGAAGCTATGGTAGAAGCAGTTAAGAACAAGGCAGAAATTAGCAGTGACGCTGAAGTTAAAACTATTCCAATAGACTCAAAGTTAATCAAAAAAGACTAAACTTGAAATGAGATCTATATAAAATCCTATAGGAATCAAATATTATTCTATGGGTACTTAATATAATAACTACAACAACAAAGGACTTTTTTCAGAAACTGAGAAAAGTCCTTAATATTAATATTAAACAGAGTTTTTATAATCTTCCTTTATTTAAGGTATTATATAAATCAAAATTGAGAGGAGTAATAATATGAAAATAGCATTAGGTTGTGATCATGTTTCTACAGATTTAAAATATATTTTAATGGACTATTTAAAGGAAAAGGGCTTTGAATGTGTTGACTTTGGTCCATACACTTCCGAAGAAAGAGTAAACTATCCTGATTATGGACTAAAAGTAGCAGAAGCAGTTGCTAGTGGAGAATGTGATAAAGGTGTTTTAGTTTGTGGAACAGGAGTTGGAATTTCCCTAGCAGCAAATAAGGTGCCAGGAATTAGAGCAGTTGTATGTAGCGAACCTTATACAGCAAAGCTTTCAAAGGAGCATAATAATACAAACATTTTAGCCATGGGTGCTAGAGTTATAGGACCTGAACTAGCAAAAATGATTTTAGATGCATGGTTAGAAGCTGAGTTCGAAGGGGGCAGACATCAGGTGAGAGTAGACTTGATTACTGCCATAGAAAAGAAATATGGTGCAAAATAGTTCTGAAAAACTATATTTATCTGTTGAAATAGGTGGAACCAAACAGCAAATTGCCATTGGAAACAAAGATGGAGAAATTATTGAACTATTGCAAACAAAAATGATATTCAAAAATGGGGCAATTGATATATTAGAATGGTTGAAAGTTAATATAAGGGACCTGATTAACAAGAATGACTACAAAGACAAGGTTCATAAAATAGGAGTTGGCTTTGGAGGTCCCTTAGAAAGCTCTACTGGTAGAGTCCTTTCCTCACTTCAGGTTCCCGGTTGGGAAAATTTTAAATTAAAAGAGTGGTTTGAGGAAAATTTTAAGTTGCCCACAGAAGTAATTAACGATACAGTGGCTGGAGGCTTTGGAGAGCTAATATGTGGAGCGGGGAAAGATAGCAAGAACTTTTTTTATACAAACATTGGCACTGGTATAGGTGGAGGTCTCTATATAGATAGGAAGTACTACGATGGTATCGGTTATGGTGCTTCCTATCTAGGAAATACATTGGTGCCAGATTGGACAAGTAATGCTAAGGGTGGCTATACCAGGATGGAGTTAATATGCTCTGGGCAATCCATTGAAAAAAGACTTGGTCAGGCGGGCTACATTCCTGAAAGTTCCCTATTGTATGAAATGTGCAAAGGTGATTTGTCAAAGGTTACTTGTGTGGACTTGTCAAAGGCAGTGACACTTGGAGACAAATTTGCTTCAGAGGAGCTAGATAGAATAGCAAAAAGTTTTTCTATAGCACTAACTAATTGCCTAGCACTTGTATCTCCTGATACTATAACCATTGGTGGTGGAGTTGCAAAAATGGGAGAAATACTGTTTAAACCTATTGAAAAACATACTGAGGCCCTTGCTTTTATTGCTAATAAAAATCGATATAAAATTAAAGCCAGTGTACTAATGGATAATGCAGTTATTGTTGGATCCATCCTATATGCAGCTAATAGAGATAAAATGAAATAGGAATAGGAGGAAAAAGATGAAGTTTTTTATAGATACAGCTAAAGTAGAAGACATAAAAAAAGCAAAT
>JAAYTB010000010.1 GCA_012523855.1 Clostridia bacterium | reverse complement strand
TTATGGTTCTGATTATATTTATTGTTATAGTTATTGAAGTTATGACCAGTATTCATAGGCAGGCCGTAGGCTACTCTTAGATTTTCATAGAAGTTTGCAAAGGATGAAAACATATATGGCAATAACCATAGGAAAGCAATGCCACAAGAACAAAAGAGGCATAAAGCAAACCAGCCCATAAAGCTTAGACATAGAGTAAAAAACTTTAATTTAAAACCTTTCATCATTTCACGGCTAATCTTTAATGATGCTCTAGCAGTAATACCAGGATTATCATATATTATAAAAGGAACTAAAACATATAAAAAGGCCACAATCATTAATGGTGTAAGAATTACCAAAAGGTTTATAAAGGCGGAAGTAATACTAGAATCAACCTCTGGTAGGAAAGGTACAAATGGAGAAATAATTAAAATGCATAATCCAACTAGAACAAGAAAGATTAATAAGCTGGCAACAAGGATGGTTTTAAAATATTTAAAGCCATCAAAAAGAGAATCAATTCTAAGCTCTCCATATCTTAATAAGTTTATAAAGCAAATACATAAGCCTAGTGATATAGGACCTGATATTATAAAATTGACAATTGGAAGTAGGGACAATCCAAAAGAAAGAGCAAAAAAAACCATTAGCAAATAAACTTTGACAGATAGCTTTTTACTAAGTACAATTGTGCTAAATAAAAGGTTTTCAAAGGAGCATATATGAAATTTATAGGATATCGTACAATTAAAACTGCAATAGCTGCTACTTTAGCTATGATTATAGCTGAAATGTTAGGCTTGAAGTATACAGTTGCTGCTGGTGTTATTGCAATTTTAAGTACCCAAAGTACTAGAAGGCAATCAGTAGAAATAGCAGTTCAAAGGATATGTTCAAGTCTTGTAGCCTTAACAATAGCAACAATTATATTTTACTTATTTGGTTTTAGTCCTATTAGCTTTGGCCTATATCTATTGATTTTTATTCCTACAGCTGCAAGGCTAAAGGTATCTGAAGGTATAGTAGTAAGCTCAGTTTTGGTTACTCACCTGCTGGTGGAAAATACAATAGAAGTAACTTGGCTAATTAATGAGATCTTATTAATGTTGGTTGGTGCAGGAGTAGCATTAATCTTAAACCTATATATGCCAAGTGTAGAAGGTAAGATAAAGGAAGATCAGAAGTATATTGATGATACGATTAGGAAGATTTTATTAAACATGTCTGATGCTTTAAAGAACAACTTTGTTTCTATAAAGGAAGAGGAATTGTTTCAAGGTCTAGAAAAAAGGCTAGAAGAGGCAAGGAAAAGGGCCTATAGGAATTTGAATAATTATTTTTTTGTAGAGACAAATTATTATGTAGAATATATGGAAATGAGAGTTCAGCAGTTCCATGTATTGAAAAGAATGAGGGCCCATTTTCAGAGGTTTTTTATGACCTATGAACACTCAATAATGGTTTCGGAATTTACCCAGGAGGTAGGGGAATCCTTACACGAAGAAAACACTGCTAAAGAATTACTTGACAATTTGCAGCTTCTACGGGAAAGTTTTAAGACAATGGAACTACCTAAAGATAGAGAGGAATTTGAAAATAGAGCCATGCTATTTCAATTTTTAAATGACTTAGAGGACTTTTTAATTATAAAATATGACTTTAAAAAGAGGTATATAAAAAAGTAATTAGAAGGTAAGTGCAGAAGAA
This sequence comes from Clostridia bacterium, assembly GCA_012523855.1. Classification (GTDB taxonomy): domain Bacteria; phylum Bacillota; class Clostridia; order Clostridiales; family Clostridiaceae; genus Clostridium_AU. Next base: position 9,109 of record JAAYTB010000010.1, on the reverse strand, counting down.
GGAAAATTTGTATTGATTATGGTAAAGTTATTAACTAGAATATAATCAAGGCTTTTGTATTAATATGGATTTATCTCTTCTTATAATGAAAATTGAAATATGCTAGGAGGTATAAAGGGTGAAAAGGTTATTTAAAGGCTGCAGTGCCTTATTATTAGTGATGACATTAGTAGTCACTATGCTTTTGGGAACTGCTTGCAAAAAGGAAGAAAATAAAGAAAGTAAAGAGGTTTCAAAAGCGATAACCCTTAATAAGGACAGTAAAAAAGAGGCTGCTAAAAAGGAAAAGGAAAAGAAAGAGGAAAGCAGTGAGGAGAAAAGGTATGGAGATGTTAAGGGTTTTCTTTGGGAGGTAAAGAAGTGTGATGCTACCGTATACATGTATGGCTCCATACATGTAGGACAAAAGGATATTTATCCATTAGAAAAGACTGTTGAGGATGCTTTTGATAGTGCTGATGTAGTAGTAGGTGAAATTGACCTCAATGACACAAATGTGATGCTAAGTCTTGCTAATACTTTAGTGTATACAAATGGAGATACTGCCTTAGATCATTTATCTGAGGAAGGTAAGAAAAAGGTTGAAGAAGTGAGTAAAGAATTAGACTTTAACTATAACTTGCTGTTGAAAACAAAGGTATGGTATTTAGGATCTGTTTTATCTAGTTATCAGATGAAAAAAGCTGGCTATGATGCCAACTATGGTATAGATAAGTATTTTTTCGATAAGGCCAAGGATAATAAGGAGATAGATGAATTAGAAAGTGCTAAGTTCCAATTTGATTTATTGAACAGTTTTTCTGATGAAGAGCAAGAAAGGTATTTTGTTAGCAGCATGGGAACTATAGAAGAAACAAAGGCTGTATTGGATCAGCTTTTTGATATATATAAACAAGGGGATGAAGAAGCCATGCTAGAGGCCCTAGGTGAAGAGGATAAAAACAGTAATTATTATAAAAAAATGATACTTGATAGAAATAAGAATATGACCTTAAAAATAGAAGAGTATTTGAAGACAGAAAAGACTTATTTTGTAATTGCAGGCTTGGCTCACTACATTGGTGATGATGGCATTGTTCGGATGTTGGAGGATAAGGGCTATACTGTAACTAGGAAGTAGGGGACCTTATTGACAATCTAGTTGATAATTAAATCAAAAGGGCTTCAGCCAGGCTGAAGCCCTAAATTTATGTCCATTAAATTTCTTAGAAATCAAAATCGCCATCTTCGCTGTAACCACTAGATACTCCATAAAGTTCTCTACCCTTTATTCCTAGCCTTGCCCTTTCTTGCTCCGCAATTTCGCTAAGCATATTTCTAACTTGGCTTGGACGTTTTATTTTTTCAAGAACAAGTTCCTTATGGGTTTCGTCAGCAGTATAAAGGGTCACTGTTCCAACTCCTAATAGTTTATCCCAAAAGCTTCTATGGAGTCTAACATCTAAAATTCTGTAAATTACTAGTTCGTCTTCTACAGTAGAGAAGAAGCCTTTATTAATAAAGAGTCTATTGTTTTCTAGTCTATAGCGGGTAAAAGATATAGGCATTCCTAAAATTCTTTTCCTATCTTTCCAATCCATGAGCCATGCCCCCCTTTAAAATTATTGGTGATTGATATAATCTAATTTTATCTTAATATGCCAAATATGTGAAGGAGTTTTTTGGAAACTAGAAAGCAGATCTTAGAGCTTGGATCTTGGATAGTAGGATAAGAAAAGGCTGTTGCACAACTAAAAGCTTGACAGTTGAACAACAGCCTATTACTTTTACTAATTTTTAAAGCTGTGTATAGGTGAAGGGATTCTTCCCCCTCTTGCTACGAAAGCTTCGCTAGAGAAGGAGTTTACCTTCATTATAGGAGCATAGCCTAGTAGGCCACCAAATTCAACAGTATCTCCAAGGTCTTTTCCTGGAACAGGAATTATTCTAACGGCGGTGGTTTTATTATTAATTACACCGATAGCCGCTTCATCAGCTATTATTCCAGAAATAGTAGCAGCAGAGGTATTGCCAGGGATAGCTATCATATCAAGACCTACGGAACATACGCAAGTCATAGCTTCAAGTTTTTCTAGAGTAAGAGCACCGGCTTCAACGGCATGTATCATACCTATATCTTCACTTACAGGTATGAAGGCTCCACTTAGACCTCCTACATGGCTACAAGCCATTACGCCACCTTTTTTTACTGCATCATTCAATAAAGCTAGGGCTGCTGTTGTACCTGGGGCTCCACAGCGTTCAAGGCCCATTTCTTCTAAAATGTGGGCCACACTATCTCCCACTGCAGGAGTTGGAGCTAGGGATAAGTCTACAATTCCAAAAGGAATGCCCAGTCGTCTTGAAGCTTCGTTAGCTACAAGCTGTCCCATTCTTGTAATCTTGAAGGAAGTTTTTTTCACTGTTTCTGCTACCACATCAAAGGGAGCACCCTTTACCTTCTCTAAGGCTCTTTGTACAACCCCTGGGCCACTTACTCCTACGTTGATTATACAATCTGCTTCTCCAACGCCATGGAAGGCACCTGCCATAAAGGGATTATCCTCTACAGCATTGGCGAATACAACGAATTTAGCACAGCCTATGCCGTCCCTATCTGCAGTTAATTCAGCAGTTTGTTTAATTATATGGCCCATTTCTTTTACAGCGTCCATATTTATGCCTACTTTACTGGAACCAATATTTACGGAGGAACAAACTCTTTCTGTTACACTCAAAGCTTCAGGAATTGATTTTAAAAGAATTTTATCTCCCTTAGTGTAACCCTTATGTACTAGGGCTGAAAAACCTCCTAGAAAGTTTACGCCAACAGCTTTTGCTGCTTGATCTAAGGTTTTAGCAAAGTCTACATAGTCAGTATCGTCAGTAGAACCAGCTATAATAGATATTGGGGTAACAGATATTCTTTTATGGATTATTGGAATACCGAACTCTTTCTCAATGTCTTCTCCAACTTTTACTAGGTTTTCAGCTTTTCTTGTAATCTTTTCATATATTTTTTCTCTGCTTCTCTTACCGTTGGAATCACAGCAATCAAGTAAAGATATACCCATAGTAATAGTTCGTACATCTAACTTCTCTTTTTCTATCATTTGGATAGTTTCAATAATTTTATCCTTATTTATATTCATAGCCTTGCCTCATTCCTTTATATTTCATGCATTGAATTAAATATTTCCTCGTGCTGAGCTTTTATAGATACCCCCAAGTCCTTGCTCTTTGCTTCCAGCCGAGCATTTAACTCTTCAAAGTTTACCTTCATTTCGCTTAAATCTACAAGCATGATCATTGTGAAGTATTCCTGTAGAATAGTTTGACTGATGTCTAGGATATTGATGTTACAATCTGATAATTCACTACTTACTGCTGCGATAATTCCTTTTTTATCTTTACCAATAACGGTTATAACAGCACGCATAAAATAGCCCCCTTTAAAAGATATAATGTTTTTTCTCTTATTTTGTCTATTATACTATTTTTAAAATTATATTGCTATATGTATATACAATTTCAAGGTTTTATTTAATATAATAAATAGGAGAGGAAATCATTATTTTTTTATAATAGGACATTTTTTTAGCTGGCTATGGATAAGTTAAATTATAAGATAAGAATATTTAAAAATATTTGAATACTACTATTACTTACATTATGGTATACTATACTTATATTTTAGAAGCAATTTATGATAAGAATAGAGAGGAAATTCTATATGAAAAGATGTTCAATTTGTAATAAAAACTTAGCTGTAATTTTTACCACAAAGGTTGAGGGCGGAAAAAGTGAAACTCAAGGAATTTGCCTTGATTGTGCAAAAAAGATGGGACTTCCAGTGGTAGATCAATTAGTGCAGCAAGCTGGAATAACTCCTGAGGAGTTAGAAAATTTAAGTGAGCAGATGAATACTATGTTTCAGGATATAGATATGGATGAAATTATGAATAGTAGCACCATGATGGAAGCCTTTGGTGCTATTATGCCTACAGAGAAGAAGATGGAAGATTCCTTTGACGAGAAGTCCTTAGATAGGGATAAAGACCTAGGGGAAAAGAAGGAGCCTGAAAAAGACGGTAAAGAGTGGTATAAGAGACGTAAGTCTAAGAAAAGAAATTTAGAAAAGTTTGGCACAAACTTAACCCAAAAAGCTTTAGATAATAAAGTGGATACAGTAGTTGGTAGACATAGGGAAATTGATAGGGTAATACAAATACTTAATAGAAGGACAAAAAACAATCCTATTTTAATAGGTGAGCCAGGTGTAGGTAAAACAGCTATTGCAGAAGGTTTAGCTGTACGTATAGGGGAAAAACAGGTTCCCGATAAGCTATATAATGCTGAGGTATACTTGCTTGATTTAACTGCAGTAGTGGCTGGTACCCAGTTTAGAGGACAGTTTGAAGGAAGAATGAAGGCTATTATTGACGAGGCTAAGGAACTTGGCAATATTATTTTAGTAATCGATGAGGTTCACAATATTATAGGAGCAGGAGAGGCACAAGGGGGAGCATTAAACGCTGCTAATATATTAAAACCTGCCTTAGCTAAAGGAGAGATACAGGTAATAGGTGCTACTACCCTTGAGGAATATAGAAAGCACATAGAGAAAGATTCGGCTTTAGAAAGAAGATTCCAGCCTATTATAGTAGAAGAGCCTTCTGTACCAGAAGCTATAGAAATATTAAAGGGCATTAGAGGCTACTATGAGGATTACCATAAGGTAAGAATTTCTGATGAAGTTATAGAAGCTGCCGTAAATTTATCTAAAAGGTATATAAATGATAGATACTTGCCAGATAAGGCTATAGACATTATAGATGAAGCTAGTTCCAGAGCTAACCTAAAGAATAAGGGCTTAGTTGAACTTAGGGCATTAAAAGAGGAGCTAGCAGATATAAGCAATAAAATTCAAGAAGCTTCTACCAACAATGACTATGAAAAGGCTGCCCAATATAAGGTAGAACAGTGTAGGATAGAAGAAAAAATTAATGCTATTGAAAGTGAAAGTGCCTTTGTTTCTATAAGAGTAGAGGATATTGCCTATGTTATAGAGGCCTGGACAAAGATTCCTGTACAGAAAATAACAGAGGAAGAAGCTGAAAGGCTTATAAATATAGAGGAAAGACTTCATGGTAGAGTTATTGGCCAACAAGAGGCTGTAAATAGTATCTCTAGAGCAATCAGAAGAAACCGTCTTGGAATTAGGAAAAAGAAAAAGCCTAGCTCCTTCATATTTGTAGGACCTACAGGAGTAGGAAAGACAGAACTAGCAAGGGCATTGTCTGTAGAGCTCTTTGGAACAGAGGAAGCTTTAATTAGAGTAGACATGTCAGAGTACATGGAGAAGCATACTGTTTCCAAGTTAATAGGAGCGCCTCCTGGATATGTAGGCTATGACGAAGGAGGCCAGCTTACAGAGAAGGTGAGAAGAAGACCTTATTCAGTTATTCTTATGGACGAAATTGAAAAGGCTCACCCAGATGTATTTAATATGCTTTTACAGGTCTTAGAAGATGGAAGACTTACAGATAGCCAGGGCAGAACTGTTTATTTTGAAAACACTATTATAATCATGACTTCTAATGCAGGTACGAACTTCAAGTCCTACGGCATAGGCTTTGCCCAAGAGGGCTACGATGTTATAGAAGCTAGAGTTAAGGATGCCTTAAAGGATATATTTAAACCAGAATTCTTAAATAGGGTAGACGATATAGTAGTATTTAAGACCCATAAGAGGGATGAGTTGTACCAAATTATTGGCTTGATGTTAAAAGAAGTGGTAGAAGAAGCTAGGGAAAGAAAAATAATAGTGAACTTTACAGAGGCCTTAAAGAACTTTATTTTGGATAAGGGATATGAACCAAAATATGGAGCAAGACCTCTAAGAAGGACCATTGAAAAGTATGTAGAAGACGAGATTACAGATGCATTTTTATTAAAAAAGATAAAAGAAGGATCAGAAGTTACTGTTGATGTGGCAGATGATAAGGTGATTCTAAAATAAAAAAACAAATATCAAAAAGCGGTCAAAAAATAGACCGCTTTTTTATTAGGATAAATGAATTATTATTTTAGTTCCTTGGCCTAAAGTACTTTCTACTTCTATGGATCCATTATGATTGTCTATAATCCACTTAGCAATGGTAAGCCCAAGGCCTGTGCCACCAGTCTGCCTCGTTCTGGCCTTATCGCAGCGGTAAAATCTATGAAAGATTTTTGGCAGGTCTTCCTTAGCTATACCCACTCCGCTATCCTCAATGGTTATAGTTAAGCCAGAGAGGCTGCCTATGCTATTTATCTTTATAGTACCTCCTGCAGATGTGTACTTTATGCTATTATCTATGAAAATTCTTAAGGCTTGTTTAATTAGCCCTCTATCAGCAAAAATAAGAACGCTATCGTTTCTTTCACAAATAATCTGGTGCTTATCATCTATCATTTTAGTTTCTTTAGTTATTTCATCAATTAATTCATTAAAATAGAATTCACTTTTTTGCAACTTTTGTGTCTTCTTATCTGCTCTAGCCAGAAACAAGAGTTTTTCTACCAGTTCCTTCATATTAAGGGCTTCGCTATTAATGGCGGTGATGCTTTCTTCTAAAACTTCCTTATCTTCTTTTCCCCATCGGTTTAGCATATTTGCATAGCCTTGAATTACTGCAATAGGAGTTCTTAGTTCATGGGAAGCATCGGATACAAATTGATTTTGTTGATCATAGGATTTTTGTATTCGATCTAGCATTTCATTGAAGGTTTCCGCCAATTCCTTTAACTCATCATGAGACTCAACTACATCAAGCCTTCTATCTAAATCGTTGGCAGATATGGACTTAGCAGTGTTAGTCATATTATCTATGGGCCTGAGCATCTTTTTTGTAGTCCTTGATAGCTTAATAGCTGAAGATATCACTAGTATTAAGTTGAGGCCACCAACAACTGCTACTGAAATAAGGACTATATTAATATAAGAATCAATAGGCTTACTAAGTTGAATATAGTAAATATTATCATTTATTTCGGCTTGATTGATAAGATGAAAAAAGGGTATATTATTTGCTGAGCTTATATTTATTTTTTCAAAGTTTTCCTTTAAGCGAGTAAAGGCTTCAAAATCGTCTGTAGTATAGTAAAGCTCCTTTTGACTATTAAAGATAGATATTTCTATTTGATTATCAGTGCTAAATTCTAGCAGTGGATCTTCAATGGATATAGCATCATTGTTAATAATTTTTTCTCTTATACTGTTATAATTTCTGTTTAAGGAAGTATAATCCTGATACACTAACAGCGCCAAAACTCCAACTATTATTACTATGGAATTTAAGATTAGGGAAGTTATCAGTGAGAAAGTGTGTATGGTGGTGGTTTTAAAGGTTATAGAAAATTTTAACCTTTTGTTTATAGCCTTAAAAAAGCTAGTAAAGATATTAGGAATAATGCTAAATAACTCTTTGAAGGCCATTATTAGTGATTGGAATGATTTCTTCATTTGCTCCGAAGATTGTTTATTCATATTTTAAAACATATCCCACCCCTCTTACAGTATGTATAAGCTTTATCTTGTATTTGTCGTCAATTTTACTTCTTAAATATCTGATATATACATCAACTACATTAGTATCTCCAAAGTAATCATAGCCCCACACTGTTTCCAGTATTTTATCCCGTGTCAGAACAGTGTTTTTATTTTCCATTAAGTATTTAATAAAGTCGAATTCTTTCTTTGTAAGCTCTATATTTTCTCCGTTATAGCTGAGAGAATACTTGTCTAAATCTAATTTTAAATTTCCTATAGTAATTACATGATTAGCTTCTATAGGAGTCGTAGGTCTTTTTCGTTTTAAAGCAACTCTTATTCTAGCTAAGAGCTCTTCTATGGCGAAGGGCTTAGTCATATAGTCGTCAGCACCGATATCAAGTCCCATTACCTTGTCAGTGATCTCATCCTTAGCAGTAAGCATTATTACAGGCACCTCTGAGGACTGTCTTAAACGTCTTAGTACTTCCATGCCATTGAGAGATGGTAGCATAACGTCTAAGATTATAAGATCAAATTTATTGCTTTGGGCTTTTTCTAAGCCCTCTCTGCCATCAAAGGCTTGCTCAACCTCATAGCCTTCATATTTTAATTCTAACTCTATAAATCTTGAAATTTTTTGTTCATCTTCTATTATTAAAATCTTTTCACCGGCCATATAATACCCTCCAAATATATGATAATCCATTGATATTAAAATAAATTAAGGGAAAGATTAAAATTACATTAGAAAAAAGGACATATGTTATAATGTAAACATTAATATAAGTATATCAAAGTTTTTTATAAAAAGGTGGTGTGGTATGAAAGAGTATATTTATTATTATAAGTCGCCTATAGGTAATTTAAGACTAGTAGCTGATGACAATTCAATTTTGGCACTAGACTTTCCAGAGGAAAGAGAAAGTAATGAAGAAGAATATCCCCAAGTAATAATGGACTGTGTAGCTCAATTAGAAGAATATTTTTCAGGAAAGAGAAAAAGCTTTGATATAAGCTATTTACTGAAAGGCACTGAATTTCAAAAGAAGGTATGGTACGAACTTACTGAAATTCCTTATGGAGAAACAGTGTCCTATAAATATATAGCAGAGAAGCTAGGCAATGAAAAGGCGGTAAGGGCGGTAGGTACTACAAATGGCAAGAATCCAATCAGTATTATTATTCCTTGTCATAGGGTAGTAGGAGCCAATGGAAAGTTGACAGGCTATGCTTGGGGCCTTTGGAGAAAGCAGTGGCTCTTGCAGCATGAGAAGAATTATAAAAATAAATAGCACATATAAGAATAGGGTTAGGGAAAGAATATTCTTAAAGCAGAAGATATTTCTTTTATGAAAGAATTTGCTTTATATTAATACATTTGTGGAGGTTTTTATATGCAAAGTAACTTTCCTGGGGCTAATTATCCTAAGTCTTTTCCCCCTCAAAAACAGGATAGGCAGCCCGGCCTTGAAAAGAATATGAATCCCAGACCTATATTTGAGGATCCTATGTATGGCCTTTCAGCAGGTAGACTGCAAGGTAAGACAGCTATTATTACTGGTGGAGATAGTGGCATAGGAAGGGCAGTGGCAC
>JAAYTB010000078.1 GCA_012523855.1 Clostridia bacterium | reverse complement strand
CACAATATTGTCACATAATAGTTTTATTATTAATACATAAAATAAGTTCTGACAGAAAAACAGCGGGGAGGTATTAGTATGGATTTAAACAATAATAATAAAATTAATGCTGATAATGACAATAATTTACAGGATGAACACAAAGACTACATAGCGGGGGAAAACTTTTATATGTTTACTCCTCAAGTAGAAGAAACTAATGAAAAGGCAACACAGACCAATTATGTAAATACTAATTATAGTGTGCCAAAGAAGGAAAAGGTTAAAAGGAAAAAGGGAACTTTTAGAAGGGCAATGTCCTATGTCTTAGTAGGAACTATATGTGCCACAATAGGGGCAGGGGCAGCACTAGGCTCTACACTTTACTTGCTGCCAAAAACAACTTTCTTTGAAAACACCCCTCTATATGAAACTATAGCAGAAAATTCTACTAGCACTACTACTACAGTTCCCTATGATTTTCACCCAACTTCAGCGGCAACAGAAGACGGGGCCTTAACCATAGCCCAAATAGCTCAGAAGGTAGGGCCAGCAGTAGTTGGAGTATCTACTAGAAGTGTAGCGGGTATAGACTGGTTTGGAAATGAGCAGATTGCAGAAGGTATAGGGTCAGGAATGATCTTGAACGAAGAAGGTTACGTTCTTACAAATCAGCATGTTATAGATGGTGCTAAAGATGTAAAGGTAATTTTTAACAATGGGAAGGAAGTACAAGCAAAAGTAGTAAATTCTGATGCAAGCCATGATATTGCTATAGTAAAGATTACAGAAGATGTGAAGATGCCAGGAGTAGTTGAGCTTGGAAACTCTTCCACCTTACAGGTAGGAGAAACTGCTGTGGCTATAGGAAACCCTCTTGGTAAGGAATTTTTAGGTTCTGTTACTAGTGGTATAGTTAGTGCAGTAAACAGAAAGCTTGGAGATAAAGATATTTCATATATTCAAACAGATGCAGCTATAAATAGTGGTAATAGCGGTGGTCCTCTTGTTAATTCACAGGGACAGGTTATAGGAATAAATACTGCTAAAATTGACAGGAACGGTGCCGTTAGTGTAGATGGTATGGGTTTTGCTATTCCGATAGATTCTGTAAAGGACAAAATAGGAGAGCTTTCTAAGCCAGTGCCAATGCTTGGTATTGCAGGCCGAAGTGTGGATAAGGCTACTGCAAAGGAAAAAGGCTTAGTTGAAGGTGTATTTGTAGCAGAAGTTCAAGATTTTAGTGGTGCTCAATTAGCTGGCATTAAGGTTGGAGATATAATAGTTAAGTTTGATGGAAAGACAGTAAAAACAATAGAAGAAATTAATAAAATAAAAAGCAAACACGCTATTGGGGATAAGATAGAGGTAGAAGTATATAGATATATAGAAGATAAATATAAGACGCTTCAGGTTAAATTAACTGAATAAAAAAAGAATGGGAAGGAATTAAAGAATTTCTTCCCATTCTTCATATAAGCTTTCAATTTCAGATTCTAATTCACCAATCCTATAGTGGACTTCCTGGCTCTTTTCTGGATTGGAGTAGACCTCTTCCAAACAGAGCTCTTGGTTAAGCTTTTTTAGCTCTTCTTCCTTATCAGCAATGAGCTTTTCTAGGGCCTTTATCCTTTTGGCCTTTTCCTTTTCAGCCTTTTCTAGTTCCCGCTTTTTTCTTTTCTCTTCTTGAAGCTTTGTTTTAGTTAGGCCTGTATCTATATGTTCAAATTCTCCACTAGAATTTGAACTTTTTTTCTTTTCCACATAATAACTATAGTTACCTTGATATTCTTTTATTCCATCTTCATTAAGTTCATAAATTTTATTTATAACCTTATTAAGGAAGTATCTATCATGGGAAATTACCATTAAGGTACCGTCATATTCCAGTAAGGCCTCTTCTAAGGCTTCACGGGACATAATATCTAAATGGTTTGTAGGTTCGTCTAATAGCAGTAAATTATTTTTAGCTAGCATAAGCTTTAATAAATTAATTCTGCACTTTTCACCGCCACTTAAAGTTGATATAACTTTGAACACATCATCTCCTGTAAACAAAAAGGCAGCTAAGGCGTTTCTCAGCTCTTTTGTAGTCATATCAGGGAAACTATCCCAAACTTCATCTAATACAGTTTTTTCTTCACAGAGATCTGATTGTTCTTGGTCGTAGTAACCGGGATGTACATTTTTCCCCGTATGAACAAAACCGCTATCACTTTTTACTTCTTCTAAAATAATTTTAAACAGTGTAGTTTTTCCTCTTCCATTATCACCGATTAGGGCAGTTTTGTCCCCTCGTTTTACATCAAAGTAAACATTTTTGAAGAGGAGCTTATCTCCATAGCTCTTTGAAAGGTTCTCTCCATGGAGGACGTCCTTTCCGCTTTGTATTAAGGCTTCAAAGGAAATTCTAGCCCCCTTTTCTTCAGAGGCAGGTGCTTCAATACGTTGAATTTTTGCCAGGGCCTTTTCACGACTTTCTGCAGCCCTAATACTTTTCTCCCTATTAAAAGACCGGTATCGTGCAATGATTTCCTCTAGTCTTTTAATTTCAGCTTGTTGAATATTATAGGCCTTTAATTGAGTCTCATAATCTTTCTTTCTAAGGTCTAAAAACTTGGTGTAGCTAGCATTATAGCAGTAAACCTTGCCCCTAGATATTTCAAAGGTAGCGTTAGTGACAGAATCTAGAAAGAATCTATCGTGAGATATAACCACAATGGTACCCTTGTAGGCCTTAAGATACTCTTCCAGCCATTCTATAGCCTTAAGATCCAAATGGTTAGTAGGCTCATCTAGGAGGATTATATCAGATTTAGTTAAGAGGAGTTTGCAAAGGGCAAGCCTTGTTTTTTGACCTCCACTTAAAATATTTATTTTCTTTGAGAAGTCCTCTTCTGTGAAACCTAGACCTGTAAGGACTCTATGAACTTCACCTTTATAGGTATAGCCCCCTCTTTTTTCAAAGAGTTCACAAGCAAGGGCATAGTCCTTAATAATTTTATTATGATAGGCTTCCTTAGCAGCATCGTAAGGTTCAGCCATTTTAAGCTCTAGATCCTTTATCTTATTTTCAAGATCTATAAGGGCCTGAAAAACATTAAGGGCTTCCTCATATATAGAACTAGTGCTACTTAAAGAAAGATGCTGGGATAGATAGCCAATTGTCTTGTTTTTATCAATAAAAACATCTCCGCTATCCTGTTCAAGCTCTCCAGTTAGAATTTTAAATAAGGTTGATTTTCCAGCACCATTGGCTCCAATCAGGCCAACCTTATCTCCTTCATTAATATTAAAGGAGATATCTTTTAATATTACATCTATTCCATAACTTTTACATACATTTTTGCAACTTAAAACAATCATACTATTATCAATCCTTTAGGAAATTTTCTTATAGGTTAATTTCGCTTAAAACTCTTTTTCATTATAATATGAATAGATGGTAGATTCAAATGTTATTAAATAAATCGAAACAGCTTCTAGATTTTATTTACTACATTATTTATAATAATAATAGAGAATGGTTTTATAATCACGAATTTGCTGGTTAAAAATTACACAAGAATGAGGAGTGTGCTATGGAACGGAAAAAGAATATTTCAATGGCGGTAATAAAAAGATTACCTAAATATCAAAGATATTTAAGAGAAATGCTAAACAATGACGTGGCTAGGATTTCTTCTAAAGAGTTAAGTGAAAAAATTGGTTTTACTGCATCACAAATTAGACAGGATTTAAACTGTTTTGGAGATTTTGGTCAACAGGGTTATGGCTACAATGTAAGGGATTTATATAATGAAATATGCTCTATCTTAGGATTAAATAGAGAGTACAAGGAAGTAATAGTTGGAGCAGGTAACATAGGGCAGGCTATTGCTAACTATACTAGATTTGACAAGTTAGGTTTTTCTCTAGAAGGAATATTTGATGCTAATCCTAAACTAGTAGGTATAAGAATAAGAGATGTTGAAATTCAAGACATAGATCAATTAAAGAACTTTTTAATGCATAATCATATAGATATCGGAATTATATGCGTACCTAGAATAAATGCACAAAAAGTATGTGATATTTTGGTGGAAGGTGGAGTTAGAGCTATTTGGAACTTTGCACCTGTTGATCTAATTGTGCCAGACGATGTAATAGTGGAAAATGTTCATTTAAGTGAAAGTATTCTAACTTTAACTTACTTGTTAAATGAAAGAGACGAACAGAACTAATATAACGTCCGTTGGCGTTAAACAATTAACGAAATGTTTTTAAATAAAATTAGATAAATATATAATTTTACTATTGAAATGTCATTGTATTATAGTTATAATTATAATTGGAGCTAAATATGGCTTCGATTATTTTTATCTAGGATTGTTATAATATTAACAAAGATTTAAAGGGAGGATTGCCAAATGGAATTAAAAAATGTTGTTATAGAGAAGCAAGGAAAAGTAGCCATCGTAACAATTAACAGACCAAAGGCCTTAAATGCATTAAACTCTGAAACTTTAAAGGAACTTGATTACATAGTAGATGACTTAGAAAATGATGATGCAATTTATGCAGTAATATTGACAGGAGCCGGTGAAAAGGCATTTGTTGCTGGAGCAGACATAACAGAAATGAAAGACCTAAACACAATGGAAGGAAGAAAATTCTCCATCTTAGGAAATAAGGTGTTCAGAAGATTAGAAAACCTTGAAAAACCAGTTATAGCTGCTGTAAATGGCTTTGCTTTAGGTGGAGGCTGCGAGCTAGCTATGGCTTGTGATATAAGACTAGCTTCAGAAAAAGCTAAATTTGGACAACCTGAAACAGGACTAGGCATTACTCCTGGCTTTGGAGGAACTCAAAGATTACCAAGGCTTGTTGGAACAGGCATGGCCAAGGAATTAATATATACAGGAAAAATTATTAAAGCTGATGAAGCATTAAGAATAGGCTTAGTAAATAGAGTAGTAGAAGTAGATAAACTTATGGAAGAGGCTAAGAATCTAGCTGAAACAATTGCAGCTAATGCACCTATTGCAGTTAAACTTTCAAAAACTGCTATAAACAGAGGTGTACAGTGTGATATAGATACTGCGCTTATGTATGAAGCTGAAGCCTTTGGCGAATGTTTTTCAACTGCAGACCAAAAAGAAGGTATGACAGCTTTTGTAGAAAGAAGAGATAAGAATTTTCAAAACAAATAATTAGGAGGGCAATGAAGAATGGATTTTACATTATCAAAAGAACAAGAATTAGTAAGACAAATGGTAAGAGAGTTTGCCATAAATGAAGTAAAACCTATTGCAGCTGAGATAGATGAGACAGAAGAGTTTCCTATGGAAAATGTAAAGAAAATGGCTAAGTTAGGCTTTTTCGGAATACCTTTTAAAACAGAATTTGAAGGAGCAGGTGGAGACAACCTATCCTATACAATAGCTGTTGAAGAGCTATCAAAGGTTTGTGGTACTACAGGGGTTATCCTTTCAGCTCACGTTTCCCTTTGTGCTTCAGTAATTGATGCTTTTGGAACACCAGCTCAAAAGGAAAAGTATTTACCAGACCTAGCTAGTGGTAGAAAACTAGGAGCATTCGGTTTAACTGAACCAAATGCAGGAACAGATGCTGCTGGACAACAGACTGTTGCAGTTTTAGATGGTGACAATTATATCTTAAACGGTAGCAAGGTGTTTATAACAAACGGTGGTGTAGCAGATACTTTCATAATCTTTGCTATGACAGACAGAAGTCAGGGAACTAGAGGAATATCAGCTTTCATAGTTGAAAAAGATTTCCCAGGATTCTCAATAGGAAAGAAAGAAAACAAAATGGGTATTAGAGCTTCCTCTACTACAGAATTAATTATGGAAAACTGTATAGTACCAAAGGAAAATTTACTTGGAAGAGAAGGAAGAGGCTTTGGTATAGCAATGAAAACTCTTGACGGAGGAAGAATTGGTATAGCAGCTCAGGCTCTAGGTATAGCAGAAGGTGCTTTTGAAGAAGCAGTTAACTATATGAAGGAAAGAAAACAGTTTGGTAGACCATTAAGTGCTTTCCAAGGTATGCAGTGGATGATGGCAGAGTTAGAAGTTAAAATTGAGGCTGCAAAGGCTTTAGTTTACAAGGCAGCTTGGTTGAAGGATAATGGCAAGCCTTATACTGTAGAAGCTGCAAGAGCAAAATTATTTGCTGCAGATGTTGCTATGGAAGTTACAACTAAGGCGGTTCAAGCCCTAGGTGGTTATGGATACACTAAGGAATATCCAGTAGAAAGAATGATGAGAGATGCTAAAATCACAGAAATCTATGAAGGAACTTCACAGGTTCAAAAGATGGTTATAGCAGGAAACATTTTTAAATAAATTTCGTAGGAGGAAGAGCAGATGAATATAGTTGTATGTTTAAAGCAAGTACCAGATACTACAGCGGTTAAAATAGATCCTAAGACAGGAACTCTTATTAGAGAAGGAGTACCTTCTATAATAAATCCAGAGGATAAGCATGCCTTAGAAGAAGCCTTAGTTTTAAAGGATAATTATGGTGCAAAGGTAACAGTTATCAGCATGGGACCACCACAGGCAAAAAATGCTTTGAAAGAAGCCTTGTCAATGGGAGCAGACGAAGCAATATTAATAACTGACAGAGCTTTTGCAGGAGCAGACACTTTAGCTACATCAGAAGCTTTAGCTGGAGCTATAAGAAAATTAGATTATGACATAGTCTTTGCTGGAAGACAGGCTATAGATGGAGATACTGCACAGGTTGGACCAGAAATAGCTGAGCATTTAAATATACCTCAGGTTACTTATGTGCAAGATGTTAAGGTTGAGGGAGACAAATTAATTGTTAACAGAGCTTTGGAAGATGGATATGAGATAATAGAAGTAAAAACTCCAGTCTTGTTAACAGCAATTAAGGAATTAAACAATCCAAGATACATGAATGCAAGAGATATATTTGCTTCTGCAAAGAAGGAAATAATCACTTGGAGCGCTGATGATATAGATGTAGATAAGTCAAAGCTTGGTCTTTCCGGTTCACCAACAAAGGTTAAGAAGTCCTGGGCAAAAGAAGTTAAGGGCAGCGGAGAATTGGTTAACAAACCAGCAGATGATGCAGCAGCCTATGTTGTGGCAAAACTTAAAGAAAAACACTACATCTAATGGATTATTGAGGAGGATTGTGAAATGAATTTAGCAGATTACAAAGGCGTTTGGGTATTTGCAGAGCAAAGAGAAGGCGTGCTTCAAAAGGTATCTCTTGAACTTTTAGGAGAAGGAAAGAAAATTGCAGATAAATTAGGAGTAAAGCTAACAGCTCTACTTCTTGGTCATAATGTAAGTGACTTAGCTAAAGAATTAGTTGCATTCGGAGCTGATGAAGTTCTAGTAGCAGATAAGGAATTATTAAAACACTACACTACAGATGGCTATACTAAGGTTATATGTGACCTTGCTAAGGAAAGAAAGCCAGAAATAATTTTCATAGGAGCTACATTCATTGGTAGAGACTTAGGTCCTAGAGTAGCTGCTAGATTAAGCACTGGTTTAACTGCTGACTGTACATCTGTTGATGTAGAAGAAGGAACTGGCAACCTAATGGCTACAAGACCTGCTTTCGGTGGTAACTTGATGGCTACAATTGCTTGTCCTGATCACAGACCACAGATGGCAACTGTAAGACCAGGAGTTTTCTCAAGACTAGAAAAAGAAGAAGCTAGAAGTGCAGCTATTGAAAATGTAAATGTTGATTTAAAGGAGGAAGATATCAGAACTAAGGTTGTAGAAGTTGTTAAAACTGCTAAGGACGTTATTGATATCGGAGCAGCAGACTTCGTTGTTGCTGGTGGTAGAGGAGTTGGAAAGGCTGAAGGCTTTGAACTTCTTAAGGATTTAGCAAATGTACTAGGTGGTACAGTTGCTGGTTCTAGAGCTGCTGTAGACAATGAATGGGTAGATAAAAATGTTCAGGTTGGACAGACAGGTCAGACTGTTAAGCCAATGATCTATATTGCATGTGGTATATCTGGAGCAATTCAGCACTTAGCTGGTATGCAGGATTCAGACTACATAATAGCTATAAACAAGGACGAAAATGCTCCAATAATGAAGATTGCAGACCTTGCTATAGTAGGTGACTTATACAAGGTTGTTCCTGAATTAATAGCTCAACTTAAAGGCGCAAAATAAATATTGATAATGGACAATTAAATTTGTAGGAGGTAGTATTAATGAAAAAGATTTTTGTTCTTGGTGCTGGTACTATGGGATCAGGTATTGCTCAGGCATTTGCAGCTAAGGGATATGAAGTTGTATTAAGGGATATTAAGGATGAATTCGTTGAGAGAGGTCTTAACGGAATCAACAAGGGTCTTTCAAAATTGGTATCAAGGGGTAAAATGACAGAAGAGGTTAAAGAGGAGATTCTTTCAAGAATTACTGGAACTACAGATATGAAAATGGCTGCAGATTGCGATTTAGTAGTAGAAGCTGCAGTTGAAAACATGGAAATAAAGAAATCCATATTCGCTGAATTAGATAAAATTTGTAAGGAAGAAACTATTCTTGCATCAAATACATCTTCCTTATCCATAACAGAAGTTGCTACTGCAACAAACAGACCTGATAAGGTTATAGGAATGCATTTCTTTAACCCAGCTCCTGTTATGAAATTAGTTGAAGTAATCAGAGGTATAGCAACTTCACAGGAGACCTTTGACAAGGTTAAGGAATTGTCTGTAGCTATAGGTAAGGAGCCAGTAGAAGTAGCAGAAGCTCCAGGCTTTGTAGTTAACAGAATCTTAATACCAATGATCAACGAAGGTATCACTGTTCTTGCTGAAGGTACAGCTAGCGCAGAGGATATTGATAAGGCTATGATGCTTGGTGCAAACCACCCAATGGGACCATTAGCACTATCAGACTTTATCGGTAACGACATCGTTCTTGCTATAATGGAAGTTCTTTATAAGGAAACAGGAGATCCAAAGTACAGACCAAATCCATTACTTAAGAAGTATGTTAGAGCAGGATATCTTGGAAGAAAGAGCGGAAGAGGATTCTTCAATTACGCAAAGTAATTTATATAGAAAAAGCAGCTTAAAGCTGCTTTTTTTTATTTTTCACTATATATTAATGGCTCTTTTCTTGTATTTTTTAGGGATACTTCTATATAATAAAAATGTAAAATGAGAAGATTATAAGTAAATAACTTTATTAAGCAAAAGGAGAAGGTATACTTGGACTATAAAGAT
>JAAYTB010000077.1 GCA_012523855.1 Clostridia bacterium | reverse complement strand
TTAAATCTCCAATAGTCAGGCTAAAAGATATTCTAACTATTCTTTCATCGGGGTCGACATTGTTTACACTAATATCAGAATCACCCGACCAAACATTTGCTTCTGGCGGAGATATATTTACCTCTCTAGCAAACATTGTTGCCATAGATGTAGCTGCAGAACCTATCATTTGGTTCATGGCCTCTGCTACTGCACTTTCCTCTATCTCTGATAACTCCGTTGCTGCTACCTTGCCGTCGCCACCCATCATTAAACTAGCTATTACGGCAGCATCAGTAATTTTCATTACTAATAAGTTTCCACCTATTATACCACTTGTATACTTAACTTCTAAAGCAAGATTCGGCACTTGGAAGGTTTTTCTCAGTTCTTCTAAGGTTGTTATAGTAACTACTGGTGTAGTTATATTGACCTGTTGGTTTATTATCTGTGATAGCGCAGTAGATGCAGAACCCATTGAGATATTTCCTACTTCACCTAATAAATCCTTTTCTACATCCGATAATATTTCTTCTTCCTGCTGTGAAGCTGAAGAACTATCACCACCATATAATAGGGTATCAATTTCTTCTTGTGAAAGAAATCCATTACTCATAACTTTCCACATCCTTATCAATCATATCTAATATCTCAATTCCCCTAGACTTTTTTACAATCCCTGGTCGAGCGTAATAGATCTTCTGATCTTCTGCTAGAATTGTAACTGCGTCTGTTGTTTTACTTTCTAAAGTTACTACATCACCTATATTAAGCTTCAAAAAATCATCAATTGTTATGTGAGCACTACCTAAAACAGCTGTTAAGTTCACATCCACTATGTTTAATCTTTCCTTTAACTTTTGCTGTGACTCCTTTATTAACTCATCATCAGCCTGCTGGAACCAATATTGAACTACCAGCTTATCCAGCACCTTTTCTATGCTCATATAAGGTATACACATATTAATAAAGGTTGTGTTTAGCCCTATTTCACAGGAAAATGTTATTAGTGCCACTGCTTCATTTGGTGCTAGGGTCTGGTTTAATGCTGGATTTGTTTCTAAGGACTCAATTTCTGGGGACACCTCAATAATATCTTCCCAGGCTAGCCTTAGATTTGATATCAAACCTGCATTAATTTGTCTAATTATATTTTTATCGATGTCTGTAAATTCTCTAAGCTTACTTTGTCTATCCCCTGGACCACCTAACAAAATATCATTTACTTGAAACACAAAGGAAGGATTAGTTTCAAATAAAATTGATCCGCTCAAAGGTGGCATTTTAAAAGTCGTTAATATCGTAGGATTAGGGATTGAATGTATAAATTCCTCATAAGTTATCTGTTCAATAGTTTCAATTTTAATTTTTGCATTGGTTCTAATTTGAGCAGTGAGATAATTGGAAATTATTCTAGCAAAATTATCGTGAATTAACTCCAGAGTTCTTAGGTGCTCTTTAGAAAATTTTTGAGGACTTCTAAAATCGTATAACTTTACCTTCTGTTTTTCTTCTTCTTTAGGAAGCTCATCGGGGTGTATATCTCCTGATGACAAGGCAGACAACAGTGCATCGATTTCACTTTGTGATAATACTTCTGCCATACATTTCCCTCATTTCATGCTAATTTATTTGCAATTCATCTATGTCTATTAATGTAACAATTTTTGAGCCTAGATTTACTATAGCTTTAACGTAAGGCTTATTAGTTTCATCTGTTATGTTCTCTAGCTGTTCTTCTTTTACTTCCATTACTTCGCTTACATTTTCAACTGCTACTCCTACCAATTCATCATTGACATTTAATATAATAATATTGTTTTTTTCTACATGCTTCTTTTCTACATCAAGGAGTAACTCCAAGTCTAACAAGGATATTACATTTCCTCTTAAGTTTATTAAACCTTTGATATATTCAGGAGCTGCAGGTACACTAGTCACCTTCATCATATCATTTATACTTTGAACCTTTGAAGTTTCAACAGCAAATTCTTCATCGTTTAGTTTAAACACAATAATTTGCAAAATTATCCCCCCCTATAAGGTATTATAGTTAAATTTCACTTTTCTTATCCTACTACCTTTTTAATAGCTTCTAACACTCTCTCTGCCTGGAAGGGCTTAACAATAAAGTCTTTAGCGCCAGCTCTGATAGCGTCCATAACCATGGTCTGCTGTCCCATAGCACTGCACATTATAACCTTGGCAGAAGCATCATAAGCTTTGATTTGTCTTACAGCTTCGATACCATCCATGTCTGGCATTGTTATATCCATGGTTACTACATCTGGCTTTTCCTTTTTGTACATTTCTACTGCTTTGATTCCATTATTTGCTTCGCCTATAACTTCAAAGCCATTTTTCTCTAATATATCCTTTATCATCATTCTCATAAATGCAGCATCATCTACAATTAACACTTTAGCCATTTTATATCCTCCTCGTAATACTGTATTTTATTATTATACACCTAGTGCACTTAAGATCTTTTCCAATGAACCTGGTTTGGGAACATAGTAAAAATGTCCTCCAATTTTTATATCGTCTTCATTTTGGAAAATTGTTTCTATGTCTAGAACGTCATCATCAAACTGTTCTGACTCAATAAAAGTTGTTGATAAAATAGCACCTAACATGTCATCAGCCACTGCAGGTACAGAGGGTAAGATCAATAGGTTAGTGAACTTTGCAATAGCATTCATGTATGAGCCTGAAATTATGTTACCTATCTCACATAAAACAGAATATCCTAGCTCACTAAACTTATCTTCCTTTTTACCCGTTAATAATTCTATCATATTATTCGCTGTCTCGTCATCAAATACGAATAATATATTACCCGGAGTATCTCCTAATACTCGGACAATTACACCAATTACTCTTTCTTCGCTCTCTTCTGTATCAAATATTTCATTAAATCGTACAATTTTAACAGCTGGTACAGTCATATTAATCTTTTTATTAATCAATTGTGATAAGGCTGTTGCAGCATTTCCTGCCCCTATATTGCCTACCTCTGATAAAGCATCCAGTTGTATAGCATTGTATTTCCTTCTTATCATCTTGCACCCTCCTTGGTTATCTACTGTACTCCCTTTTTAGATTGCCTTCAATTTATATTAAAGCTGCCACATCTAATATTAGGGTAACAAGTCCGTCCCCTAAGATAGTTGCTCCTATATATTGTTTCATATTCTTCAAGGTCTTACCTAAATGTTTTATAACAATTTCTTGTTGACCTAAAAGCGAGTCTACTAAAAGTCCTGTAGTTTTGTCTCCAACTTTAACAATAACTACAAACTTATTATCACTATCTGATTCTTCTATTTTCAGTTTTTCATTAACTCTAACAAAAGGAATTACATTACCTCTATACATAATAACTTCCCTATTGTTAGACTTTTTCACCATATCTTCGCTAAAATCAATAACCCTATCTATATAGCCTAAGGAGATAGCTAATGTATCCTCTCCTACTTTTACAAGAAGAGCTTGTATAATTTGTAGTGTTAATGGAAGTTTTATAATAAAGGAAGAACCTTTACCCATTTCACTTTCAACACTAACAGTTCCACCTAAAGCAGTAATTTTTGTTTTAACAACATCCATACCAACGCCTCTGCCTGATATGTCAGTAACCTGTTCATTAGTACTAAAGCCTTGAGCAAAAATAAGGTTCTTTATATCATCATCTGCCATGCCTTCTGTACTTATTCCAACTCTCTCGGCCTTGCTTCTTACCTTTTCCACATCTATACCGTTACCGTCATCTTCTACTTTAATAACTGCCTTGGTTCCCTCTTGGTAGGCTATTAATTTTATAGTTCCCATAGGATCTTTTCCTTTTGCAATCCTAGTTTCCCTGTCTTCTATACCATGGTCTGCAGCGTTTCTTATTAAATGTATTAAAGGTTCACCAATTTCGTCAATTACTGTTCTATCTAACTCAGTGTCCGCACCTTTAATAACAAAGTTTATTTCTTTATTTAATTCCACAGACAGATCTCTTATCATTCTTGGGAATCTATTAAAGACTACATCTAAAGGTAACATTCTGATTTTCATAACTAAATCTTGAAGGTCAGATGTTATTCTAGCTACCTGTTCAAGAGTCTCATTCAAATCTGCCAACTTATGGTTTGAACCTATTTGCTCTAGTCTAGTTCTGTTGATAACAAGCTCAGATACCATATTCATAAACATATCTAGTCTTTCAAGGTCAACCCTTACAGATTGATGGACTTTCTTATGAGGAACATGTTCCTTACCATTAGCAGGAGACTTTCCTTCTTTCTTTTGATTGCTAACTACAGCTTTTGCAGCCTCCTTAACTTTCTGTGGAGCAATTTCAGTCTTCCTAATTTCTGCTATATATTTTTCTACATCTAGATCCCAAACATCTACTTTATCTATTTCTGAAATACTCATTATACTTTCGTATATATTATTGGAAACTTTAGTAGAAACATATACCAATCTTATTTCCAAGTCAAAATTTTCATTTTCTAAATCTTCTGCTGATGGATTAGATTTTATTACCTCTCCACCTTCCTCAAGATTTTTAAATATTAAGAAGGCTCTTGCAGATTTAAGCAAGGTATTCTCACTTAACACTATTCTAATTTCATAGGCATTATATCCTCTATATTTTACTTCCTTTAACACGTTTATATCATACTCATTTAATTCTATCCTATCTGGGCTGCTATCCTTACCAGTTTCAGCGGTATTCTCCCCTTCTTTAGCTTTAATGTTTTCTATAGGCTTATTTGAAACCACTGCTTCCAAGCCATCTATTACAGCTTGTATATCTACTTCTTCATTTCCCTGGGACTCTATATTACTAACCATGCTTTCCAATGTATCAAGGCACTGGAACAGTACTGTAACAACATCCTGATTTACACTTAATAGGCCATCTCTAAACTTAGATAATACATCCTCCATTTTATGAGTTAATTCTGCCATTCGATTAAAACCCATAGTAGCAGCCATACCTTTTATTGTATGAGCCACTCGAAATATCTCATTAACCTTGTCAATGTCTTCGGGGTTTTGTTCAAGCTCAAGTAACGACTCATTCAATGTTTGAAGATTATCCATAGATTCCTCTAAAAACATTGACATATACTGTTGTGTATCCATGTAACTTCCTCCTTACTTCATAGCTTTTTATAGATAAAAGTTGATGCCTTTTCGAACCCGAAATCCCTATAATTATAAATACTTTCGGTAGCACCTACAAACAACATACCACCTTTCTTCAAGGATCTGCTAAACTTCTTATATATCTCATTTTTTACATCCTGGTTAAAATAGATAACTACATTTCTGCAAACAATTAAATCGAAGTCAGTATCATATTCCTCCAGAATTAAATCATGCCTTAAGAATTTAACCATGGTTTTAATTTTCTCATCAATAAGATATTTTTCTCCAACTTGGGTAAAGTATTTATCCAAATACTCCTTTTTTACATTCTTTATGTCGTTGTCAACATATTGGCCAAGTTTTGCTTTAGCTAATATTGTTGCATCTATATCTGTAGCTAGTATGCTATGCTTACCCGTAGGTGCTATCTCATTTAAAATAATGCCTAAACTATAGGGTTCAGCCCCCGTAGAACAAGCAGCACTCCATACCTTGAGATTTCTATTTGTTGGTAATAGCTCTTTCTTAATTTTTTCAGTTAAGTCTTCAAAAATTTCTGGGTTCCTAAAAAACTCTGTAACATTGATAGTAATAAAATCTAAAAACTTTTGCCTCTGAACTGGATCCTTTTCAAGAATCATTACATAATCTTCTAGAGAAGGCACTCCTACTCTAGCCATAAGACTATTAATCCTTCTATGCAGTTGATTTGGCTTATAGGCTGATAAATCTATACCAAATTCCTTTAGCACCCATCCTTCAAATTTAACAAAGTCCATATCTACCTCCGCTAATTCTTAAGTAATCTAACAATCTCTATAGGTATTTCATTAAGTGGCAATACCTCGTCTATCATTCCAGTTTCATAGGCCGCTTTAGGCATACCATATATGGTACAGGTACTTTCATGCTCCGAAATTGTTATACCACCATTTTTCTTCACTTCTACACTACCTTCTGCTCCATCTCGACCCATCCCTGTTAGTACTATACTTAACAGAGAGGGACCATAAACCTCTGATGCAGATACAAACAGTTTATCTACTGCAGGTCTAACTCCCCATATTGATGGATCCTTATTTAATTCTATCTTTTTATTTTTATCGATTTCCATATGATATCCGCCAGGTGCTATATAAATATTGTTCTTTTTAATAGCTTGGCCTTGAGTTGCTTCCAATACATTTAAATCAGTATTGGAATTTAACCTATCTGCAAAAGCTTTAGTAAAACCAGCAGGCATATGCTGGACTACAAATATAGGTACTCCTAATTCTGCAGGTAATGCAGTAAGAACCGTATATAAAGCTCTAGGCCCTCCAGTTGATGCCCCTATAACAACTGCTTCTAACTTTCTTTTTGAAACAGTTCCTATTCTCTCTTTGCTCCGTTTGTTAGATTTGTCATTCTTTTTCCCTGAACAATTTCCTGTCTCACAATAAGCAAGTTGAATTTTACTAATCAAATCATCCTTTATTTTATCAATATCTAAACTAATCTGGCCAGAAGGCTTTGATATAAAATCAAAAGCTCCAGCTTCCAAACATTCGATTGTAATTGAAGCAGCTGTGGAGGTTACACTGCTTATAACAACTACCGGAATATTAATGTTTTTTCTTTTTAATTCTCTTAGTGCTTCTAAGCCATTCATTACAGGCATTTCTACATCTAAGGTAATTACATCCGGCTGAACCTTTTCAAGCTTTTTAAAGAGGTCTTCTCCATTTCGTGCTGTGGCTACTACTTCCATATTTGATTGAGAATTTATCATATCTGATATTATTCTTCTCATCAATGCTGAATCGTCTACTACTAATACTTTTATGTTATTCAAAACCATCCCCCCCATCATATTTCTCTTATAGGCAACCCAACGGTTTTTATTTGGACTATTCCAGTCACACTGTCTAATATCATGGTTCTACCTCTTTTTCCTCCAACATCCTCAGCTATAATGGGTATGTTAAACTTATTCAAGGTCATTCTTACAGCATCGCTATTTCTATTTCCAATGTCTAATATCATGCTTTTATCAGAAAAGCTGAACATGGAAGCACCTCCAGCAATTTTCGCTTCTATATTGGGGAGGCTTGCTCCTAATCCTTTTAATTTTTCCAATAATATTGGGATAGCAGAATCTGCAAATTTAAAAGGATTTGTTACATTTATAAACTGGGTACTATCTGGCAACATAATATGAGCCAAACCTGCAACCTTACGGGCAGTATCGTATAAGGCAATTCCTACACAAGATCCCAGTCCTACCGTAATCAACCTATGGGGGTTAACTACAACGTTCAAGTCTGCAATTCCTACTCTAATTTCTTTAATATCCATACACTTCACCTTATAGTAATTCTTCTTTCTCGTCCTCCGTTAAAATAGTTGTTATATTGAGAAGTACAACGATTTTATCTTCCATCTTAATTATTCCTTTAATATACCTTTTTGCAATTCCTGCTACCACTTCTGGAGCAGCTTCAATGTCCTTGGTTAAAATATCTGTTACTTCAGATACCTCGTCCACTATAATTCCAATTCTACCATGTTCATCTTTAGCTACTACTATTTTTGAATCTTCGCTAATATAAGAAGTATTTAAATTAAATCTTTTGTATAAATTTAATACCGGCAATATGTCTCCTGCGTGATTGATAACGCCTTCGATAAAAGCTGGTGAATCAGGAAGCTTAGTCGGTTCTTCGTAATTTATTATTCGCTCAACTTCCATAATATCTGTTGCATAATACTCATCGTTTACTGAGAAAATTAATACTTTAATTTCTGATTTCATTTGTTACCCTCCTATAATTTCAACTTATCAACCACTAGGTCACCTTTAGAGTCTTGATATGCATGTATATTTCTACTAGGAGTTTCTAAAATCATTTCTTTTCCTCCCACTGATATTTTAGTATTTTGATAAGCTATGGCTATCCAAATATGTCCCTTGTCAGCAACTGCTATTTTAGTTGCCACACCTCCTGGACTGCCAACATTTTTACACCTAATCTCTTCTCCAGCATAAAGTTCTCCGCCTCTTACTACACTATTGGACATTGTAAATATAATCTTTCTATAGGCGGTAATATTAGAAATATATTCTCCTTTACCTGTAAACACTATATCTCCCGAACTCTTTATTGTACTATCCTGACAATAAGATATGTTGACGTTTACTGGTAAAGCCAAGTTTTCCCTCAGTTCTTCAATCTTATCTTTAGCTGCCTGCACTAGTTCATCTAAAACACCATAATTTTTTATTCCTAAGGGGGCCATTCCTACTAACCGTTGCTTAATTAAAGTTATAATCCGATCATTAGAATCTAAATCATCATACATAAAATCTTTTATTATACTAAGGCATGTTTTGTTCATAAACTTAAACTTATTTTCTAATAAATATTTAACAATTTCTCCGTCCCCTTTATTTTGTCCTAAAAGGTTAAATTTTTTAATTTGAAGCACCGCTTCCATAAGTTTAGTTATTTGTTGTATAAAGTCCTCTAAGTCATTAATTCTTTTTAAGCTTATAACATCGTCTCCACCGGCAGATATCCTAGAGGACAATACGTTACCTTTTATAGTAATATCCCCAACTGCGGATATGTTGGTGTTTGTTACATTCTTCATAATCTCTACAATACCGCCGGACTCAACTGTCATTCCTTCCGCAACAGCTCCCAAAATCTTTACATCACCAATAAATTTAATATTACCGGTTTTTATATTTACGTCTCCAGGCACTTCGTACATCTCATTAACAGAAATAATGTTGTTTTTCACACTAGGACGCCCATCTATTTCAGCCACTACCTTATTATCATCTACCAACTTACAGCCATTTCCTGCCCTTAAAACTTTTTTCCTATAGCTTTTCTTTCTTATTACCCTTCCATAAATGTCCTTACCATCCTTACCTTCACTACCAGGAATTTTTTCAGCTATAATGTCATCTTTTTTTACACAGACAATTACTTTGGCATCCCTATAATCTATACTATCGTAGTTATTATCATCATATTTAACCCTTTTATTTTCCACATCAAATTTATATTTAATAAGGTCTTCAGTGTCATCTATGGCAGGCTCGCCCTTTGCAGCTATTATACTTTCCTTGCAATCACCATTTATATATTCTTTTATATCTTTTTCCTGTATACCATAAACTACACCAAGTCTATCTAACTCTGCCTTTACCTCTTCAAAGGTGAACTTTGGCGGCATAATTTCCTCACTAATCTCTCTTCGTAAAATTAACCTTGTTGATTCCGAACTTTCTCTTAACTTATATTTCTTCATGGGAATATATTTAATACTAAGCTTACAGTCTAATTTATTTTCTGATATTTTTACCTCCATATGCCTTTGACTTTCATCATAATCAAGGGAATAGCTAATTTTATCCTTAGCATAAACTTCTACTTTCCCTTCTACGGCAACTTCGTTTACAAGTATATGTATACCTTTACCAGCTGAAATTACAGCAGGTTTTCCTCCCTCTTCTGGATCCTTTACTACAATAACTCCATTCTCAACAGAAACCTTCCCATCCTTATCTTCCTCTATGTCCTCCACAGAAATTACCACATATTTTTTAAATATATTCTTCTTTTCTTCAAGAATTCTATATTTCAAACTATCTTGGGATTTATTTAATTCTGAGCAGGCGATTTTTATACATTCATCTAAAGAACTAGCTTTAAATATCTTTTCACTCATAACAATCCCTCCCTAGTATAGTAAAAGATTATTCTTATTAAGATAAGTATATCATAAAATTTATAGAATTCATAAAGAAAGTTACATATTTTTGTATAATTTCTTATGTGTATTTATTAATCGTCATTATTTTCACTTTCTTTAATAAAATATCTGAATTTTATGAGGAATTCATGAAAATTTCGTAGAAAAATGTAAATAACATTCTGCTATATTTCTTTTATAAAAAGCCATAATAAAAAACACTTCCAAGTAGATATACTAATTAATTTGTTTATCTACTTTGGAAGTTTCATATTATTTGTCCCTTTGTATATCCGCAGCTATTCTTTGATCATACAAGCTTTTAATAGTCCTTATAATTTCATTCTTAGAGGATTGAAAAAAATAATCATCTACAGTTTTTATTGGTAATACCTTTGGAGATGTGCCAGAAATAAATAATCCTTGAAGCTTATTTATCTCTTTGTAATGAAATCTTTCTTCACTAAATTCTATACCAGCTTCTTTAATAACTGATATAATTTTCTCCCTTGTAATTCCAGGCAGGACAAGCTCTCCAGGGGAAGTAATAACCTTATTTTCATACACCATAAAAATATTAGACTTACTTCCTTCTGTAATATGACCGTTCCTATCAACCAATATAGCCTCATATACCTTTTTGTCTTTGATAACTTGGTTTACTTGCTCCCTAAATCCCTGGTTTATAACTTTAGCATTGGGGTTTTCTCTTTCTCCATGATATAAGATTGTGTCTACACCTTCTTGATACATATCTTCTGTAGGATAGAAATGTTTTAAAAAATATATATACCAATTATCCTTTTCAGCTCCATAATTAAATACGATTTTTATATTACCATTTCTTCTAGCTTCTATATCAACAAGTTTAGCTATGGTATTTTCAATTTCTTCCCTGCCTATAAGGATTTCCTTACCAATTAAACTAGTAGAGTTAAGGAATCTATCCATGTGTTCTTTAAAAAACAGTGGCACTCCTTCGATTATCCTTATAACCTCATAAACAGACTTTCCCTTTTTAATATCATCATCGTTAAATCCTTCCTGATCAAGAGTTTCACCATTTTTTATAAAGTGCTTACTAAAACATTCGCTCATTTTTTCACCTCTATTTCCAATTTAATACCTTAATAGTGTCATGTCCCTTTTTATAATTAATCAAATATGGATTACCTACTAGGTTTAATAGGGGTAAATCTGACAAGGAATCAGAAAACATATAGGAATTTTCAAAGTCTACTTCTAAATTTTCCTTCTTTAATACTTCTATAAGTCTTTTTACCTTTTCTTCTCCCTTACAATTCTCACCATCTATAGAGCAGGTGTGACACTTTTCCTTCATCTTATACCTAGTTCCTATAACCATATCTACTTCCGGAATATTATAAAATTCTCTGAGATAAAACTCAGGTGACGCCGAAATTAAATATATGATACAGCCTTCATTTTTCAACTTCCTTATCATATCTATGGCGTCCTTATAAAAGAGCTTACTAAGTCTCTTTTGGTAGAATTCCTTAACTAATTCCTTCATTTCATCTTCGTGAATACCCTCCACAAAGGAAGCGAAGGTTTCCTTGGCTTTTTTAAGTTCAAGCTTATTAGTTAAATACAAAAGCCCTGCTGCAAAAGTTCCTGGCAGATGTTTTATAAGCTTTGGCTTTTTTCTCAACATAAACTTATAAAATTCTGCCATACTTTCCTTCCTAGTAATAGTATAATCTATATCAAATATCCCTAACCTAACCACCCTTACCCTCCATATATTGCTTTATTTAAACTCTAAATTTACATAATTAAATAATAGTTTATTGCGGAAGAAAAAAGGGCCCTAAGGCCCTTTTTATTATTCTTCACTAAAAGTGCTTTGATAGTAAGCAGTAACTTCTTCAAACTCCTTGTCATCAGGAACTACAAGTTCACCTTCATCACCTTCTCCTACTACCTTAAACATGTAAACTGAGCCATCCTCAGGATTTTGAACCAATACATAGTCATTTTCTTTATATTCAAATCCATCTACCACTTCACATTGAACCACATTGCCATTTTCGTCTTCTAAGTCAACCATAATAGCTCCATGTTCGTGTTCACAGCCGCAAGTATTATCACCACAACCACAGTGGTCATGATCATGCTCATGTTCTCCACAACCACAGTTGTGCATTTTTTCATTATCCATACTAGCATCGCATCTTATTGAATCAAGATACGATTTCACCTCCTTTAAGCTTGATGTTTTAATTTTAACCTTAATAGTCAAATATTAAAAGTCTTTTTTTATTAATTTTTAAAAAATCTTTTATAAATTAATAAAGCTCAGGGCTTTCGCCCTGAACTTTAATATTGCTGGTTAGCAAGTCTCTTATAGTTTTCCAGTCTTTCCATTGCATCTTGTTCAGTTTTTGCAAATAACTCTTCCGCTTGTTCTGGATAAGCTTTTGCAAGAGATGAGTATCTTACTTCACCCATGATAAAGTCTCTAAAGGATTCCTTTGGCTCCTTTGAATCAAGTATGAACGGATTCTTTCCAGCTTCCTTAAGAGTTGGATTGTATCTGTAAAGTGCCCAGTAACCACAATCTACAGCTCTCTTTTCTTCAGCTTGGCTCTTACCCATACCAGCTTTTAATCCATGGTTTATACATGGAGCATAAGCGATTATTAAGGATGGACCATCATAAGCTTCAGCCTCAGCAATAGCCTTTAGGGTCTGATTCTTATCTGCTCCCATAGCTATTTGTGCTACATATACATAGCCATAGCTCATAGCCATCATACCTAAGTCCTTCTTCTTAGTCTTCTTACCAGAAGCTGCGAATTTAGCAATAGCTGCTGTTGGAGTTGCCTTAGATGACTGTCCACCAGTGTTGGAGTAAACTTCTGTATCAAATACCATTACATTTACATTTTCTCCACTGGCTAGAACGTGGTCAAGACCACCATATCCAATGTCATATGCCCATCCGTCTCCGCCGAAGATCCAGTGTGATCTCTTAACTAAGAAATCTTTGTTTTCGAATATTTCAACTAAAACAGGGTTCTTATCTTTTTCTTCTGCTAATACAGGAATTAACGCATCTGCTGCAGTCATTGATCTTTCGCCATTGTCCTTGTTATCATACCATGCCTGAAGTGCTGCCTTAAGTTCTTCGCTGATATCCATACTTAATGCTTGGCTAACTAATTCAGCCAACTTTTCTCTAACCTGCTGTACTCCAAGGTACATACCAAGTCCAAATTCTGCGTTATCTTCAAATAATGAGTTAGCCCATGCTGGTCCTCTACCTTGTGCATTAACTGTATAAGGTATTGATGGCGCACTAGCACCCCAGATGGATGTACATCCTGTAGCATTAGCTATCATCATTCTATCTCCGAATAATTGTGTTACCAACTTAGCATATGGAGTTTCTCCACAACCTGCACAAGCTCCACTGAACTCTAACAACGGTTGTTGGAACTGACTTCCCTTTAAAGTATCTGCTTTCATTGGATTTTCCTTAACTGAAAGAGTCATTGCATATTCCCAATTTGCTATTTCAGCTTCTTGAGTGTCAATTGGTGACATTACTAAAGCCTTCTTAGGTGCTGGACAGATATCTGCACAGTTACCACAGCCTGTACAATCCAATGTAGATACTTGAATCTTATAGTTAAGGCCT
This sequence comes from Clostridia bacterium, assembly GCA_012523855.1. Lineage (GTDB taxonomy): Bacteria > Bacillota > Clostridia > Clostridiales > Clostridiaceae > Clostridium_AU. Next base: position 7,554 of record JAAYTB010000077.1, on the reverse strand, counting down.
TCAAAGGTCTTACCACCATTTGCCTTCTTACTTGCAAAAGTAGCTGGTGCCTTTTCTACTTCTTCTTCATTTAATAGGAAAGGTCTAATAGCAGCATGAGGACATACATATGAACACTGGTTACATTGAATACAATTGTCAATCTGCCATTCAGGAACTTGTACAGCTATTCCTCTCTTTTCATAAGCTGCAGTACCTGATGGGAAGGTTCCGTCTACGTGGTCAAGAAGAGCACTAACAGGTAGCTTGTCACCTTCTTGAGCATTCATTGGTTCTAGAATGTCCTTAATGAATGCAGGAACTTCCTTTTCTTCTACCTCTCCATCTACTGCTTCCTTCCAGCTTTCTGGCACGTCCACTTTTTCTATAGCTTCAACGCCCTTATCTATAGCGGCAAAGTTCATGTTAACAATCTTTTCGCCCTTCATTCCATAGGACTCAACTACTGCATCCTTTAAGTATTTTATAGCATCCTCTAATGGAATTATATTTGCTAACTTAAAGAAGGCTGCCTGCATTATCATGTTGATTCTTCCGCCAAGTCCGATTTCTTGAGCTATCTTCACTGCATTTATAGTGTAGAAGTTAATATTGTGCTCTGCAATATATCTCTTCATCTTAGCAGGAATATGGTTTTCTATTTCATCCTTGTCCCACATGGAGTTTAACAAGAATATTCCATTATCCTTTAAGCCTGCAACAACGTCGTATTTATTTACATAAGATTGATTATGGCAAGCTACAAAGTCTGCTCTTGTGATTAGGTAAGGTGATTTTATTGGGTTCTTACCGAATCTTAGGTGAGATATAGTAATACCACCAGACTTCTTTGAATCATATGAGAAGTATGCTTGAGCATACATGTCTGTATGGTCTCCTATAATCTTGATAGCACTCTTGTTAGCACCAACAGTACCATCAGAACCTAAGCCCCAGAACTTACAAGCTGTAGTTCCTTCAGCTGTAGTATCTATTTCTTCAGAAATTGGTAATGAAGTGAAAGTTACATCATCATTAATACCAATTGTGAAACCGTTCTTTGGATTTTCTTGCTTTAGGTTGTCAAATACAGCTAGGATACTACCAGGTGTAACTTCCTTAGAGCCTAGTCCATATCTTCCACCTACTATTACTGGTTTTTCTGCCTTATCATAGAATGCATTTCTAACATCCTGATACAATGGTTCTCCAGCTGAACCAGGTTCTTTTGTTCTATCTAATACAGCAATCTTATTAACAGTCTTCGGTATGTACTTGAAGAAATGTTCTATTGAGAATGGTCTATAAAGATGAACTACTAATACTCCAACCTTTTCTCCCTGTTTATTTAGGTATTCTACAGTTTCTCTAATTGTATCGCAAGCAGATCCCATTGCCACTATGATTCTTTCAGCATCTTCTGCTCCATAGTAGTTAAACAAATGATATTCTCTTCCTGTAAGCTTGCTAATTTGTTCCATATAGCTTTCTACTAATTCTGGAATAGCTTCATAGTATTTATTAGCAGCTTCTCTTCCTTGGAAGTATATATCAGGGTTTTGAGCTGTTCCTCTTATTACAGGATGTTCTGGATTTAAGGCTCTTCTTCTAAAAGCGTTAACAGCATCCATGTCCAACATTTCTTTAAGCTCATCATACTCTAACACTTCAATTTTTTGTACTTCATGGGATGTTCTAAAACCATCAAAGAAATTTAAGAATGGTACTCTTCCTTTAATAGATGCTAAGTGAGCGATTGGTGAAAGATCCATAACTTCTTGTACACTGCTAGATGCCAGCATTGCAAAACCTGTTTGTCTAGCTGCCATAACGTCTTGATGGTCACCAAATATAGAAAGTGCATTTGCTGCTAGAGCTCTAGCACTAACATGAAATACACCTGGCAATAATTCACCTGCGATTTTATACATGTTAGGAACCATAAGTAGTAATCCCTGAGAAGCTGTATAGGTTGTTGTCAAAGCTCCCGCTTGAAGAGAACCATGAACGGCACCTGCTGCTCCAGCTTCTGATTGCATTTCCATGACCTTTACTTTTTGGCCAAATAAATTTAATTTTCCTTGTGAGCTCCATTCATCTACATGTTCTGCCATAGGAGATGATGGCGTTATTGGGAAGATTGCAGCAACGTCAGTAAAGGCGTATGATATGTACGCTGCGGCGGTATTACCGTCCATTGTTTTCATTTTTCTCATTGTACAAACCTTCTTTCTCGTATATATTAATTCTTTAACTACCCTCACAATTTTTATTATATATCAACTGAGGGTTTTTGCAATAGTTATCATGACTCGTAAGGTCAAAACCTTTACATTATTCTTAGAATTTTAGCAGAAAAGCACGATTATAATAGATTATTTATTATGTTATTAATATTATTTAATAACTCTTCCTTGTGAACATACTTATCTTCTAAAGAAAGAATAAATTCTGATAGCTCGTCTTTTAATTTACCTACATCTAGCAGTTCCCTATGAACGTCTGGACCAATATATCTTGTTTCTCCTTCCTTTGCAATAGAGGCATTATAGCCCTTATCACTTAATTCCTTTTGGAAGTTTAAAAGCACATTTTTATCGCCATGAACTAAGATAATTTCTTTAGGTTTCTTTCTAAAGGAACTTATCCACTTTACCAATCCATCTTTATCAGCGTGACCTGATAAGCCATTTAGCTTGTATATCTTTGCATTTACAGCAACTTCTTCGCCGAATATTCTAACCTTCTTAGCCTTTTCTATAATAGCCCTTCCTAATGTTCCCTCTGCTTGATAGCCAACAAAAACTATAGAAGATTCTTTTCTCCACAGATTGTGTTTAAGATGATGCTTTATTCTTCCCGCTTCACACATGCCACTAGAAGAAATAATTACAGCTCCAGATCTTACCTTGTTTATTTGAGTGGATTCTTGTGCACTTTTTGTAAAGACTAAGCCTTTGAAGAAAAAAGGGTCGTCTCCACTATCCACTAGCTGCTTAGCTTCCTCATCATAGATATGGGTAAAGTTTTGAAAAACCTTAGTAGCTTCCTGAGCCAAGGGACTATCTAGGTAGACTGTAATATTCTTTAAATCTCCATTCTCTACATGCTTATTTAGAGCATATAAAACTTCCTGGGCCCTTCCTACTGCAAAGGTGGGGATTACAACATTTCCACCTCTCTTAAAAGTTTCTTTTATTATATCAACTAATTTTTCTATTTCATTACCTGCATTTTTATGAATTCTATTTCCATAGGTAGTTTCCATGATAAGGTAATCCGCTCTTTTTAGGTAGGTAGGATCCTTTAATATTGGTCTATTAACATTACCTAAGTCTCCACTATAGACTAGCTTTATTTCTTCCTTATCTTCTTCCTTTATAAACAATTCTACAATAGCTCCTCCAAGCATGTGGCCAGAGTCCCTAAATCGAATCTTTAACCCTTCAAAAATTTCTATAGTTTCATCATAGTCAAAACCTAAAAAGTTAACTATACATCTATCAGCATCCTGAGCGGTATAAATAGGCTCTACAGGTGGAAGTCCCTGTCTCATTCGTTTACGATTTTTCCATTCCACCTCCATCTCAGCTATATGCCCACTATCTCGAAGCATTACACTACTCAAAGCCTTAGTAGCTTCAGTACAGTATACTTGTCCCTTGTAGCCCCTTTTATAAAGGAGCGGTATCCTGCCACTGTGATCTATATGACTGTGAGATAGTATAACATAGTCTATATCCTCTCCTTGGAAAGGAAAGTTTTCATTTTTTCCTTCTTCCTCATCATTGCCTTGGAAAAGACCACAATCTAATAATATGTTCTTTCCCATAATAGTTAGCTTGTGACAAGATCCTGTTACACACTCCGCTGCTCCCATAAATTCAATTTTCATAACCAGTCCTCCTTAGTTACTTCTTTATAGAAGTTTTTATCACTTCCACAATTTTATCAACTGCATTCTGTAATTCACTCTTTCTCATAGCGGCAATATACTTATTCCTATCTTCATATAAATCCCCTAGTTTTTCTATGAAACTTTTATCATCCAGTTCTTCCTCCTCTAAAACTAGGCTGTATCCCTTCTTTTCAAAGGACTTTGCATTCAAGATCTGATCTCCCCTGCTGGACTTTTTAGATAAAGGTATTAGTAAATTAGGTTTTTTCAAAGCTAGCAATTCAAAAATCACATTGGCCCCTGCTCTTGAAACTACTATATCGGCACAATTTAATAAATCCGGTAATTCATCACTAACATACTCAAATTGTTTATAATTTTCCAGGGCTAGACTATTATCTAAGTTATTTCTGCCACATATATGAATTATTTGATACTTTTCTAACAAAGTAGCTATATTTTTTCTTACTATATCATTTATCTTCTTGGAACCAAGACTGCCTCCAATGATTAAGAGAACTGGTTTATCTTTAGAAAAGCCACAATAGTTTAGCCCCTTTAATCTACTGCCCTCCAGTAGTTCCTTTCTGATTGGAGTACCGGTAAGGACAGCCTTCCTTTTCTTAACGTGTTCCATTGTTTCTGGAAAAGTAAGACATACTTTTGTACTATAAGGTAAGGCAATCTTATTTGCCAAACCTGGGGTAAGATCTGACTCATGAGAAACCACTGGTACTCTATTAAAGAAAGCTCCTAGCACTACTGGCACTGCTACAAAGCCACCTTTAGAAAAGACAATATCAGGCTTCTCTCTTTTGATTATTCTCTTAGCCTCAAAAATACCTTTAATTACCCTAAAGGGATCAGTAAAGTTCTTTATATCAAAATATCTTCTTAATTTACCGCTGGAAATCACATGATACTTTATCCCTTCTTGGCCAATAATTTTCCTCTCGATTCCATCAGCGGTACCTATATATTGTACTTCAAAATCTTCTTTTTCTAATGTTGGTATCAATGCTAGATTAGGAGTTACATGTCCGGCAGAGCCCCCACCAGTCATAATTATTTTATGTTTTGCCATACTAAGCCTCCTTAAAGTTCATATATTTAATTAGTAGAAAACCTTATGTCCCTTATTACTAGTTGTAAAGTTATAGTTCCATTATATTCATTGACGTCGGGATAATAAATTATGTCAGCCTTTACCTTTCCCAACACCCCTTCCAAAAGTCTTTCATAGCTGACTTCATCATATGCTCTAAGAAAAGCCTCCTTAAAATAGCCTGTTGAATCAAAGAATATTCCGTTTATTTTATTATAACTTTCTCCGGTGTTCATTAATAGCTTAACAACATTTTTTTCTTTACCTAAAAGATATACCCTCTCTATGATAATTTCTTTCTCTGCAAATAAAGGACTTGGGTTCCCCTTGCCAAAGGGTTCCAATTTCTTTATTTCATCAATTAATTTAAATGATACATATTTTAAAGGTAATCTTTGATCTATTCTTACCTTAGGAAGGAGCTCCTCCTCTGTTAACTGACAGTTGTCATTAAGCCTCTGCCTTAGTTTATCAATATTCTCTAACTTGAGGGAAAGTCCTGCTGCCATAGGGTGTCCCCCAAACTTTTCTAATAAGTCCTTACACTTTGACAGTTCCTCAAACATATTGTACTCATCAATGGATCTGGCAGAGCCTTTAGGCATATCCTTGCCCTTAGTTAAAACTATGGTTGGCAGATTATACTTTTCTTTTATTCTACCTGCCACGATACCTGCAACACTTTCATGAGTTTCTTCATCATAAATTACCAAAACCTTATCCTTATCCATATGGCCACTCTGAATAATATGGTCCGCTCTCTCTACCCCCTGCAAGGTAATGTTCTGCCTTTCTGTGTTTAATTCCTTCAATTTCTTAGCTAATTCTTGAGCCTTTTCAAAATCATCAGCCAGTAGCAACTCCACCGATAATTTTGCCGTTTCCAATCTACCTGTAGCGTTAATACAAGGTCCCAAAACAAAGCCTATATGATAGACTGTTATAATTTTCTTATCTAAAGAGCATTCTTTTATGAGAGCCTGCAAGCCTATGTTATCTGTCTTATTAAGCATACTTAAGCCATACTTTGCTATAATTCTATTCTCATCAACTAAATCTACTACATCACATATAGTAGCTATAGCAGCATATTGGATAAATTCTTCACACTCAGTGCTGTCTATACCCATTTCCTCATATAAGCTCTGAACAAACTTAAAGGCTATTGCCCCTCCACATAAGATTTTAAAGGGGTAGTCACAATCATTCTGCTTTGGGTTTATTATTGCATCTGCTGCTGGAAGGACATATTCTTTTCTTCCCTCTTCATCTATAAAAGGTACATCATGGTGGTCTGTAACAACTACAGTCATACCTAGTTCTTTAGCTAGCTCAATTTGTTCCATTGCAGCTATACCATTATCACAGGTAAGAATTAGTTCGCAGCCTTGCTCCTTAATAATTTTAACCCTTTCGCTGTTCATACCGTAACCTTCAGCTTCTCTGTCAGGTATATGATAAAACACATCTGCCCCACATCTGTTTAAAGCCTTAAATAAGATATATGTGCTCATAACTCCATCCACGTCATAATCACCATAAATACATATTTTTTTCTTATTTACTATGGCATCTTTTACAATTGAGACAGCTTTATTCATATCTTTCATTAAATCAGCTGGATGTAAATCCTTTAAAGTGCCATTTAAAAACTTTTTAATATCTACTGGATCCTTTATATCTCTATGGATTAATAAGGCTGCTATTATAGGATTTATTTCTGATTCCTTAGCTACTGCTTTTATATCGGAACTAGTTCCTTTTAACATCCACCTTTTTTGCATATCTATTCCACTCCTTCTTCTGCCCATAAGATCTGTATTGTGGGATTTTTAAAAACCTTATCAATGGTTATCCTTATATCCTCCTTACTAATATTAAAATTATGATAACTTTCTAACAGGTATGTGTAATCATTAAACATTAATTGATCAACAGTAAGCCTTTTGCAAAGCTCTATAGATTTTTCAAAAGCTAAACCTTCTTTTAATATCAGTCTTTTTTTAATATCTTTTATGGTATTTTTCTTCATCCAAGTGTAATTTTTCAACTTATTTATAGAAGTTTCTACTCCTTTTATAACCTCTTGAATGTTTTTCTTTGAACTGCTGATATTTATAGATAGAAGCTGTATACCTCTTTCATATTTTATATGGCTAAAGACCTCATAAGCCAAGGCCATTTCTGTTCGAATCTCATCATATAATATAGAACTAGTTCCTTCACCAAATATGGTATTTATATATTTAAGAGCAAGTAACTCCTTCCTGCTCAAATTATCTAGAGGGTATATATAATGTATCTTCGCCCCCTTCATATCAGCCAAATTTACAAAAGTCTCTGCTCTATTCTTTTCATATTTAACCTTTGATATTTCCTTACCATCTCTATTCCAAGTACCGAAGAGATGATTTATCTGTTCATAAATATAATCAGGGTCTAAAGAGCTAACGGTAGTTATAACACAATTTTCCGGAAAATAAAATTCATGATAAAATCTTTTTACTTCTTCTAAAGTGATTTTTTTAAGACTTTCCTCACTGCCAATTATTAAGTCCTTAATTCTTCTCTG
>JAAYTB010000076.1 GCA_012523855.1 Clostridia bacterium | reverse complement strand
TATTAAGATTTTTATAGTTTCTTAATATATCAAAAAAGTGTTGATGGGCAAGCTCCTGAATCCATCAACACTTTTTTGCAACATAGCTATATAATTTAAGATTTCTATGGAGTGATTAACTCCTTCTTATATAAAAGCTTATAAATATTGTAATTAGCCTCAATCTTCTTTACATACTTATCCGTTTCTTCATAAGGTATATAGTCTAGGTTCTTGCCGTCTAGAGAATACTTTTTATCCTCTAGCCAACTGTTAACTCGACCTCTTCCTGCATTATAGGACGCTAGTATTAAATGTATATTGTCTCCAAACTCTCCCCTAAGGTTGTTTATATACCAGCAACCCATTTTAATGTTCATTTCCGGATCGTATAACATTTCTTCTTCATAGTTTTCAATCTTCATTTCCCCAGCTATCCACTTACCAGTATCTCCTGTTATTTGCATAAGTCCTCTAGCGTCTTTATGGGAATTAGCCTTAACTCTAAAATTACTTTCAGTTTTAATCATGGCTGCCACTAAATAAGGATCAATCTTGTACTCTGCAGCATATTTATTTATGTACTGCTGATATTTTAATGGGTAGACTGTCCGTACTATCCATCTTGCACAAAGCAGAAGGGCAGCCAAACCTAAAATCACAAAGAAACCCGCAATCAAATTTTTATTTTTCATTTTCTACCTCAGTTCAGACTATTTTACATATGCTTTAATTACTTTAAGAATTTCTTCTACCTGTTCCTTCATATACTCTAAATCTTTATCGTTATCTATGATAAAATCAACGTGTTTCTTTTTTTCATCTAAACTCATTTGTGAATTAATCCTGTTCATGGCCTGTTCTATGCTAATCTTATCCCTTTTTCTTAATCTTTCAATTTGTGTATTCTTTTCAACCCAAACTAAAATATTCATGTCCATCTGTTTATCTAGCTCATGCTCAATTAAGGTTGGGGCATCCACTATGCACAGCTTTAGGCCAGACCTTTCAAGTTCATCAATTCTTTTAAATATTTCTTCCTTAATTGGCGGGATCATTATATCGTCTAACTTTATCCTTTCCCCCCGATACTTAAAAATATAGTTAGCTAAAGCTTTTCTATCTAAACTACCATCTTCAGTAAAAAAATGTTCTCCAAAAGTTCTTTTTATTTTCTCAAGAAGTTCAGGGTATAAAACAAGTACTTCTCTAGCTATTACATCAGCATCAATAACCTTAATCCCAAGTTTACTAAAAAGCTGGGATACAGTACTTTTCCCTGATGCAATCCCTCCTGTAAGACCTATTTTAAACACTTTTCTTCAACCTCCTAGTTTAGGCCTTCACCAAGAATTTCATCCTAGTATTTTATTTTGCATCGTACCAGGTAGTTCCTATACTTATATCAACTTCCATAGGTACCGCTAAGTTCATTACACCCTCCATCTCTTTTCGTACAAGTTCCTTTATTTCTTCCTCTTCATCCTTGTATACATTTAGTATAAGTTCATCATGAACCTGAAGAATTAAAGTAGACTTATAGTTTCCTTCCTTAAGCTTATTGTAGACATTAACCATAGCCATCTTGATTATGTCAGCAGCACTGCCTTGTATAGGAGCATTCATGGCTAATCTTTCTCCCATAGCCTTCATAATCTTGTTGGAAGCATTAACCTCAGGCACATATCTCCTTCTGTTAAGAATAGTGGTTACATATCCATTCTTTCGTGCTTCTTCTATTACGGAATTCATATATCTTTTTACTACTGGATAACTTTCAAAATAGGTGTCCATATAACTTTTTGCTTCCTTTTTAGTAATTTTTAAATCCTTAGCTAGGCTAAAATCACTTATTCCATAGACTATACCGAAATTAACCGCCTTGGCTCTGCTTCTCATCAAGGGGGTTACTTCTTCTATAGGAACCTTAAATACATGGGAAGCTGTTTTTGTATGAAAATCATTATGGCTTAAAAAGGCCTCTATAAGATTTTCATCTTGACACATATGAGCAAGAACCCTAAGCTCAATTTGAGAATAGTCCGCAGAAAGAATTACACAATTTTCATCGTTAGCTTGAAAGACCTTTCTAATTTCTCTACCCATCTCATACTTTATAGGTATATTTTGCAGATTAGGCTCTGTGCTAGAAAGTCTTCCTGTGGTTGTCACCGTCTGGTTGAAGTTTGAATGTATTCTTCCATCCTCCTCCAAGGCATTTTTCAAACCTTCCACATAGGTTGAATAAATTTTGGCTATTTGCCTGTAATATAGAATATTCTCCACTATAGGATGCTTGTCAGAGAGTTGTTCCAAAACCTCAGCGTTTGTAGAATAACCAGTTTTAGTCCTTTTTATTACGGGCAAATCTAATTTCTCAAATAAAATTTTCCCAAGCTGTTTTGGGGAATTAACATTAAACTCCTCCCCTGCTAGGTCAAATATTTTCTTTTGTGTGCTATCTATTTCGCCTTTAAACTTAACAGAAAGTTCCTCTAGCATTTCATAGCTTACCTTAAAGCCATTGGCCTCCATGCTAGCCAGCACCTTTGATAAAGGAAGTTCAATCTGATAATAGAGCTTTTCCATTTCAAATTCCCTTAACCTTTCTGTCATTTTACTATAAAGGTCAGCCAGATACATGTTTTCTTTTACTTCATAATCTAACCCCTCACCCTTAACATCGGAACCTATATACTCACGAATCAAGTCTATTAATGGATAATCCCCTTTAGATGAATCTATAATGTAAGCTGCCAGCTTTATATCAAAATCTAAACCTTCCACTTCAACTCCTAGCTTTTTTAAAGCAGTATAGGAGTTTTTCATGTCATAAGCTACTTTTTTTAGTGAAGGCTGTGAAAATATTCTAGCCAAATAAGCTACTGTTTCTTCTTTGTTAAGATCAACAAGATTTTTAACTTCAACTACATAGTTTTCCTTTTCATCTGTAGTTAAGATAAAATAATTCATCTGAAGCTTGCCATAAACAGTCTCATTTTCTATATATGGTCTTATATATATTCTTCCCTTATAAGGCTCTAACTTTTCTGCAAGCTTTTTAAGATCTTCTACTTGGCTGATAACTTCATAGTGACAGTCTAAAGTATCTTCAACAGCAGTGTCAGCCTCTCCATTTTCAAGAGGAAACCTATCTATTAAAGATTTAAACTGCATTTTAAAGAAGAACTTTCTTATTCCTTCTAGATCAAAGCTCTCCTTGGACTTAATTTCCTCCAAATCTATTTCTATTGGAACATCCCTTATAATAGTAGCAAGTTTCTTACTAAAAATTGCTATTTCCCTATTTTCTATTAAGTTTTCTTTTAGCTTCTTTCCTGTAATATTTTCTATATTGTCTAGGACATTTTCTATGCTTCCATATTCCTTAATTAGCTTGTAGGCAGTCTTTTCACCTACTCCTGGCACCCCAGGTATATTGTCTGACGGATCCCCCATTAAACCCTTTACATCTATAAATTCAGTTGGAGTAACGCCGTATACTTCTATCATCTTATTTTTATCAAAGATATCCTTTTCTGTTATACCCTTCTTTGTAATAATAACCTTAGTATTATCACTGGCTAGTTGAAGAGCATCTCTGTCCCCTGTCAGTATGAAGACTTCCATGCCTTTATCCTCTGCAAATTTTGAAAGGGTTCCTATAAGGTCATCGGCTTCAAAACCATCTATTTCAAAAATACTAATGCTCATCATTCTTAAAAGTTCTTTTAGAGGTTCAAACTGTTCATGGAGCTCCTGGGGCATCTTCTTTCTTCCGGCCTTATATTCTGTATACTCCTTATGTCTAAAGGTTGGTGCCTTCCTATCAAAAGTAGTAACTATATAATCTGGCTCTATTTCCTCTTTAATTTTTAACAGCATATTTGTAAATCCATAAATAGCATTTGTATGTAAGCCCTCTGAATTTGTAAGGGGTGGTAGGGCATAAAAGGCTCTGTTCATTAAACTATGTCCATCTAAGATCAATAACTTTTCCATATTCATTCCTCCGACAAGTCTTTGGTAATATCTTTTCCTAATATAGGAAAACTTTTTATTCTATTTATTATTGTAACCTTTATTAGTTTTTTAGTCTAGC
>JAAYTB010000075.1 GCA_012523855.1 Clostridia bacterium | reverse complement strand
TTAATATAACCTATCTGCCTTATAGGAACATTACGGACATCTATGTATTAAAGGCATTATGTTTCTTTAAACTAGGAGAATCCTTTAAAACAACAGACTTAGTCAATAGAATTGAATCTATGGGTTCCTTAAAGCCTACATATAACTATATATTTTTATATTGTATGCTAAAGGGACTGATATATGCTGAGAAGGGCCAATTTGATTTAGCAGTAAACTCCTTTGAAAACGCCATATGTAAACTAGATACTGCCAATAAATCTAGCAACTTTATGCTACCTATGTATTATTTAGAATATGGTCAAATGCTTTTTAAGGCCAACAACAAAAAGCTAGGAGAAGAAATCCTAAAAAAGGTTTGACACTCTGTGAGAAAATGAACTATACATATTACTGGGTAAGAGACTTTTAAATAAACTACCTAGGGAAGCTGCTATTAAAAATTCTTTCTATGATATTTTAGGAGATAAAGAGAATATACCAAAGGATAAGTTCTTAACTTGCTCTATTGGTATTGCCAGCCATAGCTTTACTAAAGACAATGCCAACAACCTTGACATCTTGCTTCATTACGCAGATAAGGCCCAGTATATAGCTAAAAATTCCGGTAAAAACTCTGTTAGTATTTATAATAATTCTTAATATTTTGACCTTTTATTCTAATATTTTATGGATTTTTTATTTCTTGTTCTACAAAGTATGTTATAATACACCTAAATTGTACATATTTATTAGGACTAGGTTCAGAGATAGAATGCATTTTTTTACTAGTGAAACTTATGTAGAATTTTTAAACTGGTAAACTTTGGCTTGGAGGTTCTAAATAATGAAAAATAAGATTAAAACTTTAACAGACATGCTCCATAATCAGTTTAAAAATGTGTTAAAAGGTAAGTCTGAAATTCTTCATTTTCACACAACTAATATCACTACCTTTTGTTACTTAGTAGACAACGCCTTTAATGAGGTAGATGACCGTTACCTTTTGTTTAAATACCAATACACAGAAACTGATATATTGGAGCCTTACGAACCTTTCTTATCTATAATACGTGACACTGTAGAAAAATTTAATATTGATATAAAAAAGTTGCTAGATAAATCCAAGGTGTATCCTGCCCATAAGATCTTGTTTGAAAGCTATCTTAAGGGTCAATTGCCAGTTCGATTAGACGAACTGGTAGATGGAGAAATTCTTTACGAGGTATCTCAGTTACATAAGTCAATAGGCAGAATACTATGTTCATTATCTGACTATCAACCTATTATCATTGCCCTTGCAGAACTACAATTTGCAGATTTCGCAACCTTGGAACTAATTAAGTCTCTTAAGAAAAGTCTAGACAAAAGTAAGGTAATGCTTATACATGGCTACAATCAAAACACATACTTTGTTAATGCAGATCATTATGAAGTTTGGAATGACTTTATTACTTTTGCCGAAGAAAACTACAGCATATTAAATTTAGGAAAAGATATTATACTAAAACAAGCTGATTGGACTTGTTTCAAGTCTAAAAAAAATATGACTATCCATAAAATTGCAACTATTAGTGCCTTAAATTTAAGTTTCTTAAACTTTAATAATGCTATTAAGAGCGGCTTAAAAGCAGAAGCTCTATTAAAAGATACGGAAGATATTAATCTAAGCTACACTGTTCTTCAAGTTTTAGGTGATAGTTATTATTACTTGGATAAGGTTGAAAACGCTTTAGCCTATTATCGTATGTTCCTAGAATTAGCTCATAAGAAAGGAAATTACAAACAAGTTTCAGAAGCTTATAGAAAATCTGCTATGTGCTATATAAAAAAATACGATATAGAAACTGCTACTACATTAGCAAATCAATGTTTAAAGTTTGCCAATCTTATCGATGATGATCTCCAACTTATGAGGGCCTATTATTTGATGTATCTATTGGCAGATATAAGTTCACGTTCTATTAATAAGAATAACTATTTTACCTTACTAAGGTTGCTAGAAAAGTATAATATAAAAAATAATTATGCCTACTATTTGCAAGATGCATCCTTATACACCGAATTCTTTTCGTTAGAGGAGCTACATTCTCTATGCGATAAGGGTATTCAAATTTCCTTGGAAAGTGAAAATGAATTTTCCTTATTTGTTAACTATCACAAAAAGGGGATTTTATATACTTACAGTGAGGATTATGAAAATGCCATAAAGTACTTCCTTAAGAGTAAGGATCTAAGACAAAAATTAGGCTATCCTATACATTTAACTCAAATTCATAATGCTATTGGCTACCTTTATCTAATTACAGAGCGATACAAAGAGGCTCAAAAGCATTATCAGAAGGCAATCGGCCAATTAACTAAAATTCATGACTTTAATGAAATTTCTGCTACACTCTTCAACCATGCTTTTCTTCAATTTATGAGTAGAAATTATGAAAATTGTATTAAAACATTAGATAAGCTTCTTCAGATAATGAAAATTTTTAATATGACTTACTTGCCTTACAGAACTATTACAGATATTTATTTGATAAAAGCCTTTTGCTATTATCAACTTGGTGAATCTTTTAAGGCAATTGATCTATTAAATAGAGTAGATTCAATGTCATCAATTAAGTTAACCTTTAACCATAGATTCCTTTACAACATTTTAAAGGGTCTTATTAGGGCAGATAAGGGCAAGATTGATGGATTTATTGCCTTATTTGAAGATGCATCCAACCAGCTGGATCCATCAAATAGTTCAAGTAAGTTCATGTTACCTATTTATTACTTAGAATATGGTAGAAAACTAATTTCCATAGGTAAAAAGGAAGATGGTAAAAAAGTACTTGGGGAAGGTATAGCCTTTTGCAATAAACAAAATTACCAATACCATAAGAAGTTGATAGAAGCCTCCTTAACTGATATAAATTCACCTTTAACCACTTTTAATCTAGTTAATACAAAGCTGAATTTAGACTCCATAATAGAGATAGCTAGACAAGATGTTACCCTAAATAAATTGCAAAAGAAAATTAGGGAGATTGAGTTTATAAGCAAACTTCAAGAACTATCTAACAGCTGTATGGATAAAGACACCATAATAAACTCATACTTAGACTTAATCCATGTAAATTTCCCTGTTGATATAACTAACATATACTCTAAAAAGGGTGATAAATATAAATGCTTAGCTTCTAAGTCTAGCACCATAGCCAAAGTAGAAGTACCTATGGAATATATTAAGGACTTGATTAAGAAAGAAGAGCCAGTTCTCTTGAATTTAACTAACAACAGCGAAAGCCTTACTAGAGATAACGATTTAAAGTTCGTTATTAATATTCCTATAAACTGGGAACCCCATGGTACCCTAAATCTATTTGTGGCTACCATAAATCCACACAGCAGCCTAACTGAAGACGATTTGAATATTTTATCAATTTCTATGAAACAATTTATAACTATTTTATCGAGAGTTATACAAGAATTAGAACTTCTTGAAATGAGTAGGACAGATATCTTGACTGGTTTAGGTAATCGACAAGCTCTTCAGATGGCTCTAAAGGATGAGTTTTCAAAAATTAAAGACAGTAGCGAGAATGAAAACTCAGAACTTTCCCTTATGTTTATCGACTTAGATAATTTTAAATATTACAACGATAACTTTGGTCATAATTTGGGAGATGATTTACTTAAAATATTCGCAAGATTTTTAAAGGAATCTTTCAGTTCTTCAGACTTTGTAGCTAGATTTGGCGGAGATGAATTTATCATAATTCTTCCAAATACAAATAAAAGCACTGCCAAACTAATAGGGGAAAATATTTTACGTAAAATGTCTGATAGAACAAGCTCCTTCCAGCTTCAAATACAGAGTCTTCTTGGAGAGGATATTATCATTAACCGGGAAAACTTATTAACTTGTTCTATTGGTATAGCCAGTATAAACTCCAAAAATAAAGACCTTCTTAGTTTGGACAAGTTGTTGAAGAATGCTGACGAGGCTATGTACACAGCAAAAAAATCAGGTAAAAATGCCATTTATGTAATTGAGAAAAACTATATCCCTTAACACTTATGTATGGGATATAGTTTTTTGTTTATACTTTCACCTTTATATAAAATATACTCCATATGGAGCGCCCTAGTTAGGACCACATATAATAATCTTTTATCCAGCTCTGAATGGCCATAACTTGTATCATCACAGTCATAAACTATGCTGCAATCAAATTCTAGACCTTTAGTCATATAGGAAGCTATTATTATCTTTTCTAAATCAATTTTCTTGTCCTTATCACTTACTAGTTTCCATTTATAAGCACTCTTTTTTAGTAGCTTTTGTAGCTCCTTGCACTGTCCGTAGGTCTTGCAAATTATCGCAACATTTTTCTTTCCTGCCTTTTCTACTTCCTCTACAATATTATCTATTATAGCTAGCACTTCTTTATCTTTTTCACAGTCTATAATTTTCGGTTCCATGCCATGTCTTAAGACTGGTTTGGCAGGCTCTAAACTATTCTTTTGTTTTCGTAAAACCTCATTAGCAAAGTTTACTATTTCTACAGTAGACCTGTAACTTTGAGTCAAAGGAGTATAGTAGCTTTCCTCATGAAAAACATCCTTAATTAGCTTCTTCCAATCATCTATCCCCTTATAGTAATAGATGCTCTGGCCAGTATCCCCTACTATTGTCATAGAAGAACCTATAGCCATCTCCGCCATGATTGATAGCTCAAAGATGCTGTAATCCTGAGCCTCATCTATTACAATATGCTGAAATTTATACTTTTCTGCTAAACCATTTATTTTAAATTTAAGATAAAGCAAGGCCGCTAAATCATCACTATCAATTATCCCTTTACTAAAGTTATCATTAATCTCCTTGATCATATATTTAGCAAGCTTTTCTGGTATCTTTCCCCCAGTGATCATTTCAAAAATAAAGTCATCGTTAAACAAGTTTAAGTATAATTTTACTATGTCATCCTGCTGCCAGTTTCCTAAGTAATCATTTATAGCCTTTTTAGCTTGATCTGTTAATAGAGCCTTTTTATTATCTCTTTCATTATATAGGCCTGTGAGAATTTCACGTCTTTCTACACTATCTTCCATTGAATTTCTTATAGCTGTAATTTTACTAGCATAATGCAGATCAATTTCCTCATTTATCATAGCTAGTTCCTCAAAGGTTTTTGCTTTACATCCTCAACTCCTAAATTAGGTAATATGTCAGATATATAATCCAAAAACAGCTTGTTAGGCGCCAGCACCAAGACATCATTGCCCTTCATTTTTTGCCTGTACTTATATAACAAATAGGCTAATCTGTGTAAGGCCACTGTAGTACAAATCTGCTATTGGAGCCCTCCAGTCCACTACCCTCTCATATCCACTTTCTTCATCCATCAATCCAATTTTACCTATATAAAAGCTATCCAAGGGCCCTCTAGTTTCCTGAAAGTCAATTCGTGCAAAATAAGGTTGAGGCTTAATCTCCATATAACCATTCAATATATTACTGCTAATATAGTGCTCATTAATAGCAGTTTCCAACTCATGACTATAAGAACCACCAGACTCCTTTCTTAGGATAGCCAGCTTTTTTTCTAACTGTAAATGTTCTTCTTCTTTATTTTTAATTTTTCTATCTAGCCATTCATTGGTCTTTTTCAAATTATTTTTTCATATTGTAAATCTTCATTCTTAATAGCCATTTTATCACCTCCAGCTGTAACTCTCTAATTATACTATAAATTTAGCTAGTGACAAGAATATATTGTGGCCTATGTTGACAAACTTTACTTGTGTGACTTAATCTTAATCTAGGAGGGTTAATTATGACTTTACTAAAATGGAAGGAGCTTGTTTCTAAGCTCATCTTAATTCAGGAGAGTGAGAGATGACGAATGAATTGTTAGAAATAATAGTATCTACTAGAACTGACGCTGCAGGCTTATTAATACCCAGCTTAATA
The DNA here is from genome assembly GCA_012523855.1 of Clostridia bacterium. Taxonomy (GTDB): domain Bacteria; phylum Bacillota; class Clostridia; order Clostridiales; family Clostridiaceae; genus Clostridium_AU. The sequence goes on along the minus strand of JAAYTB010000075.1, from coordinate 25,036 downwards.
TTTATAAACGATGGATTAGAAGGGCCTACAGCCTACATAGTTGATAGAGTTATTAGGCGGGATAATGAAATAATCGATGGTATAAAGACAATTGCCTACACCTGCCTAGTAGATGTTGATTCTAAAAAGGAGTCTTTTTATATAAGTAATTATACCTCTATTATCTAATCGTCGATTTCTGCCCTCTCTTAAAGTACTCCTCTTTCAAAAAGTTCTTTTGCTACTTCCCTGTATTGATCAGCTCCAGGATTGTTTTTATAGAAATTTATTGGTGTTTGAGCTTGTTCTGCTTCTGCGAATTTAATACTATCTTTAATAGTAGTTTTTAGTAGCATTTTTGATCCAAATTCATCTTTCTCTAGCATTTTCTTATATTCTCTTGCCATTATAGTTCTATCTTTTACCTTAGATAAAAGCACTGCTTTAATATTATTTTCTATACATAGCTTGTCCGCAATATCTTGCCATAGAAATTCAAAAAGTTCAATGCCTTTATAGGCACCCATGCCTATGTCACTCATTAATATTATTGAGTCAGAAACTATAAATACATTTTGATTTATTACATTCATACTAGGATTTGTATCAATAATTATATAATCATATTGTTTAAAGTAGTCCTTGTTATTTTTGAAATACCTTTTTAGTACAAATTCTCTAGCTGGAGTTGTTACCATCTTCATTTCTGAGCCTGTTAATAATATTGTGCTCCCTATAATACTTAAATTATCAACAAAGGTGTCTTGAACTATGTCCTCCAAAGGAAAATCATCATTTTCAAAAATATTTTTAATACTTAGATATCCTGCTTCGGTTTCATCCTTCCTCATGTAAGTAGTTGTATTAGCTTGGGGATCTGCATCTATTAGTAAAACCTTTTTATTATATTCAGTAGCTAAAATGCTAGATAGTGTTACAGCAGTGGTAGTTTTTCCAACTCCCCCTTTTAGTGTTGCAATACTAATTATCTTCATATTTTCCCCCCCTTACTTACCTTTCACCTTAATATATAAATTATACCACCTTATACACCTTATTGAAAGTCATATTTTGTATATTCATGTATAATCTTGACACATTCCATTAAATTTGCAGGATCAGGTAAAATACAGTCCATTTTTTTGCCACTTTATTACAACGTTTTCATAAAAGACTAGATTTTTTTATGTTAACTGTGTTATAATGTTTGTGGTTATGTAATATAATTAAACATTGAGCTATAGGTATCCAATTTTAATGATTTAAATTAAAATTATTCTTCAGATTGGATTCTTTCCTTAGCCCTGTAATCTATTAAAGGAGGTGTAGTAATTGTCTAAGAAACTACTACCTTTGTTTATTTCTTTTATACTTTTATTCTGCTCTAGCACATCAGTTTTGGCTGCTAGTTCACCTCAGGATACTATCGCTGAGAACAAGGCAAAGTTTAATGAGCTCAACTCTAAAATTTTGGAAATAAACAAAGAAGTATCAAAGCTTAACCAGGATATAAAGAAACTTGAAACCGACATAAGCAATAATGATTTAGATATAGCTACCACTGAAGAGGAAATTAAAACAAGGGAAGTTGAACTAAATAAATTAAATGAAGAATTAAAAAAATCTCAAGAAATTGCAGATAAGAGATTAAGGGCTTTATATAAAAATTCCTATAGCAAGAGCACTTTAGCTTTACTCCTTACTTCTAATGGTTTCTCTGACTTACTTTCAAGATTAGAAGCCACCCAGAAAATTTCAGAAGTAGATAGAGATCTGCTGCAAGATCTTCAGGACTCAAAGGATGAGCTTAGCAAAAGTATGGATAAGTTAAATACACAAAAGAAAGAATTAGAAGAGCTTAAGAAAAGCAACTTAGTAAACCTTACAGAGCTAAATACTAAGAAGGATAGTTTAGAGGTCTTAGTCTCCCAATTTAATGAAGAAAAGGCAGCTGCTGCTTCTGCAATAGCTGAAAACGAAGAAAAGCTAATAGCACACTCAGTTTCAGTTATTAAGTCCAACTCTTCAAGTGATGGAGATCTAAAGACTGCTGTTTCAACTTTAAAAAGCTTAGTTGGTCAGCTTAATACTAAGTCTGTAAGGGAAAAGGCTGAAAAATATATTTCCATTGGGAATGAAAAAATTGCATCACGTAGTGTAGCCAAGACCAGTTCCAAAAATACTTCTTTGGATCGTGGCTCTTCTTCATATAAAGCTACTTATCGAATGACTGCTACCGCCTATAGTGGTGGTGGATTAACTGCTATGGGTATAAAAGTTGTTAGAGACCCAAATGGCTTAAGTACAATCGCAGTAGATCCTAGAGTTATCCCCTTAGGTACAAAGGTTTATATACCTGGTTACGGTTATGCTATAGCTGCAGATACCGGTGGGGCAATAAAGGGTCATAAAATTGATTTATACTTAAATACTGTAGAAGAATGCTATAGATGGGGTATCCGTCCTGTTACCCTTCATGTTGTTGCTTACCCTGGTGAATGGTAGGCTTAGGGGGTAGCACTATGGCTGTTTACCGTTTAACTGAGGATTTGATTTTCCCTCATCCCTCTTTAGCTAATAGTGATGGACTTTTAGCTGCATATGGTGACTTATCTCCTCAGAGACTGCTCTTGGCCTATTGCAACGGTATCTTTCCTTGGTATTCCCAAGGTGAGCCTATTCTTTGGTGGTCACCGAATCCAAGATTTATATTATATCCTAAAGATATAAGGATATCTTCTTCTATGAAGAAGATTTTAAAGAAGAACACTTTCAAAGTAACCTTTGACACTTGTTTTAGGGATGTAATATCAAATTGCGCTAATGTACGTCAGGACACTACAGGAACTTGGATTACAGATGAAATGATAGAAGCCTACTGTAAGCTTCATGAACTAAACCTTGCCCACAGCGTAGAGTGTTGGTACCAGGATAAACTAGTAGGTGGCCTCTACGGCTTAAGCATAGGCAAATGCTTTTTTGGTGAGTCTATGTTCCATTTAATGAGCAATGCCTCTAAAGTCGCTTTTATAACTCTTTGCAAGGTTTTAGAAGAAAATAACTATCTTTTTATAGACTGTCAAGTTTATACTAAGCATCTGGAAAGCTTAGGTGCAGTAATGATTAGTAGGGATGAATATTTAAAACTTTTAAAAAAAGGAATTTCCATGTAACAATAGCTTTGTGAGATATTCTCTAATAAGTATAGAATATCTCACAGAGCTATTTTTTATACCATTTCGCAAAATTTGATACTCATATTTAAACTTTATCTGCAAATAATATAGCTAGTATCTTTTAAAATTTATCATAGATAGGAGATATGAAAAATGACTAAAAACAAGAATAAGGCAGAAAATCAAATGTCAAATAAGGCTCCTAGCAGTAATAAGGCAAATAGCCAAAGTGTAAAAACTTTAGAGAGCCAAACCCTTCAGACAAAGAGGTATAAGTAAAATCATTCCTGCTGAAATTCTATAAAATTAGAAAAGGCTTTTTCTTGCAAATTCCAAGAAAAGCCTTTCTCATATTAATACTATATTTGTGTTAAAGTAAAGAAGAAAGTCAAGATTATATTTAATAATAATATAACTAGCCTGCTACTTGGAACTGGCTATTGTACATATTTGCATATACCCCGTCTTTTGCTAGCAGTTCTTCATGTTTACCTTGCTCTACAATGTCTCCATGGTTCATAACTAGAATTAAATCTGCATCTCTTATAGTTGAAAGTCTATGAGCTATTATGAAACTAGTTCTATCCTTCATTAAATTTTCCATGGCCTTTTGAATTTGAACTTCTGTACGAGTATCTACAGAACTAGTTGCCTCGTCTAGTATCAAAATCTTAGGATCTGCTAAGATGGCTCTTGCAATTGTTATTAGCTGTTTCTGTCCCTGTGATACGTTTGTAGCTTCTTCGTTTAAAACCATCTTGTAGCCATTAGGAAGGGTGTGAACAAAACTATCCACATGGGCTGCCTTTGCCGCTTCAATAACTTCCTCGTCGCTAGCACCCAGTCTTCCATATCGGATATTTTCCATTATGGTATCATTGTATAACCAAGTGTCCTGCAAGACCATACCAAAGCTGGAACGGAGATCTCCACGACTAAAATCTCTTATATCATGGCCATCTATTAATATTGCACCTTGGTTTACATCATAGAAACGCATTAAAAGCTTAACTATAGTAGTTTTACCTGCACCTGTAGGGCCAACAATAGCAATTCTCTGCCCCGGAGTAAACTTGGCTGAAAAATTATTTATTACAGGTTTTTCTGGATTATATCCAAAATGTACATTTTCAAATTCTACTCTACCTTCAAGATTTTCTACTTTAAGAGGCTTGTAAGTATCTGCTGCTTCCTCTTCTTCAGCTAGGAATTCAAAACCCCTTTCAGCTGAGGCAACAGTTTGTTGCAAGATATTTGATATATTGGCTATCTGGGCTATAGGCTGATTAAACTGACGAACATACTGCATAAAAGCTTGAACATCTCCCACTGTTATAGCTCCTTGGGCTGCTAGATAGCCTCCTAAAATACAAATGGCTACATAGCCTAAGTTACCAACAAAGTTCATTAGGGGCATCATTATACTAGTTAGAAATTGGGACTTCCAGGCTGATCCATAGAGCTGTCCATTGAGCTTATCAAACTCTTTAATGCTTTTTTCCTCGCCATTGAAAGCCTTCACTACCAAATGACCGCCATACATTTCCTCTACATGACCATTTACATTGCCAAGGTAGTCCTGCTGCTCTTTAAAATATTTTTGAGAACGGCCTGCGATAATCATTATAAGTATAGTAGATAGTGGAAGCATCAAAAGGGTTACCAAGGTCATCTTCCAACTTATAGTGAGCATCATTATAAAGACACCTACTACAGTAGTTACCGATGTTATAATTTGGCCAAAACTTTGATTAAGAGTTTGACTCAAAGTATCTACATCGTTTGTTATACGTGATAGCACCTCTCCTTGGTTAGTTTTATCAAAATATTTAAGAGGCAACCTATTAATCTTTTCTGAAAGTTCTTTCCTAAGATTGTAGCTTACCTTCATAGATACACCAGACATAATCCATCCTTGAATATAGGCAAAGATTGAACTTATTAGGTATATGAAAAGTAGCTTCAACATGGTGTTTCTAATATAAGTGAAGTTTATATCTCCAGTTCCTTGGATTTTAGCTATAATCCCTTTAAAAAGCTCTGTTGTAACATTTCCTAAGATCTTAGGCCCCACAACGGCAAGGGCTGCACTAATAGCAGCAAAGATCACTACTATGAGTATGGATATTTTATAAACAGCTAAATAATCTATTAGCTTTTTCATAGTACCTTTAAAATCTCGGGCTTTTTCTCCGCCACCCATCATACCACCAGAGCCATGGCCAAATCCGCCACCTGCTCTTTTTCTATCCTTTATTTTTCCTTCATTATTGTGCTGGCTCATGCTAATTCCTCCTTTGAAAGCTGTGATAAGGCAATTTCCTTGTAGGTTTCACAGTTTTTCATAAGTTCTTTATGGCTGCCTATTCCAACTATCTTACCCTCATCTAGAACTATTATTTGCTCAGCATTCTTGATAGTTGAAATACGCTGTGCAACTATTATTACAGTGCTAGATGCTGTCTTTTCCTTCAAGGCCTTTCTTAAGGCTGCATCAGTTTTAAAGTCCAAGGCAGAAAAACTATCATCAAATATAAATATATCTGGTTTTTTCACTAGGGCACGAGCAATGGATAATCTTTGCTTCTGTCCTCCAGAAACATTGCTTCCACCTTGAGAAATTTCTGACTGGAAGCCATCTTCTTTTTCCTTAATAAATTCGGTTGCCTGAGCAATATCTGCTGCTAAGGATAGATCTTTCTCTGATGCCTTTTCATCTCCATATCTTAGATTAGAATCAATAGTTCCGCTAAAGAGGAAGCCTTTTTGAGGCACATATCCTATTTTGTCCCTAAGGTTATGGGAACTTACCTCTCTAACATCTACCCCCTCCACCAAGACCTGGCCTTCAGTTACATCATAAAAACGGGGAACTAAATTAACTAAGGTTGTTTTACCTGATCCTGTGGATCCTATAATAGCAGTAGTCTGACCAGGATAAGCTGTGAAACTTACATTCTTAATTACATCTTCCTCAGCTTCAGGGTATCTAAAGGAAACATTTTTGAATTCTACCATTCCCTTTTTACTTTCATCAAAGTTCTTAGCAGACTGAGGCTCCTTGATAACTTCCTCTGTTTCTAAGACCTCTGACACACGTTGTGCTGCCACGGAGGCTCTTGGAATCATAATAAACATCATGGACATCATCAAAAAGGCAAATAGAATCTGTATAGCATACTGCATAAAGGCCATCATATCCCCTACCTGCATGGAGGATTGTTCAATTTCATGAGCTCCTACCCAAACTATTAGCAAGGTAATACCGTTCATAATCAGCATCATAACAGGCATCATTACTACCATTACCCTATTTACAAAAAGACTATTTTTTGCTACATCACTGTTGGCCTTATCAAAACGTTTCTCTTCGAATTTTTCAGTGTTAAAGGCCCTAATTACCATCATCCCTGAAAGATTCTCTCTAGTTACTAGATTTAATTTATCAATAAGCTTCTGTATAACTTTAAACTTTGGAAGGGCCACTTTAATTACCACTATTATTAAAATTAACAGAATTGCCACTGCCAATGCAATAATCCAGGACATCGAGTAACTCTTACCTATTGCTCTTATAACCCCTCCTATGCCTATGATTGGCGCATAGAATACCATTCTTATCATAATTACTATAAACATTTGTATCTGAGTGATATCATTTGTAGTTCTCGTAATTAAGGAGGCTGTAGAGAACTTGTCTATTTCAGTATTTGAGAATCTCTGAACTTTTTTAAATACTTCACCTCTTATATCCCTTGCAAAACCTGCTGCTGTCCTTGAAGAAAAAAGCCCAACGAGAACTATACTTACGGCACTAACTAATGAAATTAGCAGCATATATAGTCCTATTTTTAATATATATCTATTTTGAATTTTATCTGTATTCATGCCTAGTTGTTTGTACTCAGCCTTAACTGCCGATGCAGCTGCTTGAACTATCATGTCTTCCCCTAAGGCGGTAAATTCCTTAACTGCCTCCTGTGACATGGCAATCCTTTGCTCATCTGGCATCTGAGCCGCTAGGGCAAAGAGATCAGTATCTGGTGAAAACTTAACACCTTGGAATTCTATATCTTTACCTGCCTTAATGGCCTCCCCCTGACTTTGCTCAATACCATTGGTCATAAGTAAAGCCCTACCCATCACTGGATTCAATTTCTCTATCTTATTTTCATCTCGCTTTTTTAACACATAAATACTTTCTTTTGAAAGTATAGGATATTTCTCTAAATACACCTTATAATCTGAACTTGATTTATCAATCCTTGTATAATTTTGGGACACTAGCTCCTTTTCATCCTCGGTCATAAATAGAAGAATCTTTTTCATTCTTCCTTCTGTTAATGCTTCAGGAACTGCATCTTCTATACCCCCCTGCTGCAATCCTACGTTAACTATATTTGACATATAATCCGGCAAGGCCAAGTCGCACATAGCTTGCACAAACAGTAACACTATAGCACCAAGAATTAATCCCATAAAAGGTTTTAAATACTTTGCTAACCTATACATCTGTCATCTACTCCTTTTGAATTAATTTTTATTACTTTTTCTCTCTAAGACCTTTTCCAATACTGCTAAACCATGAAGTATTTCATCTAATTCTACATCAGTGGCATTGCCCAGCATGTTTTCTAGTTTTTTTTCTATAGATTTAAAATGTTCCATAGCCTCTTCTTTTGCCTTTTCACTTAAATTGACATAAACTACACGCCTATCCTCTTCACTTCTAGTTCTTTCCACCAAGCCCTGCTTTTCCAGTCTGTCAATGATGCCAGATACGGTACTGTTTGACAACTGAAGCTGTTGGCTTAAATCACTAACCTTCATTCTTTTATTTCTGGCAAGAACAGTTATCAACATCCCTTGAGGAGCAGTAAGATTTAGCTCCTTAAAGTGACATTCCATACCCTGTTTAATAGCATTCATAATACCCTTTAAAGTTTTTACCACAACAATTCCTTTATTATCTTTATCCAATAGTGCCTCCCCTTCTTTTTAAAACTTACTTTTTATAATTATCAGAAACATTTCGCATACTTATATTTCGTATACGAAATGTTTTACACTTTTATATTCTACACTTATATTTATCCCTGTCAATATTTTTTTATATAGGCAAAAGAAAACAAGGTCCTTTATAGCAAAAAATAAAAGCTAACAGTTGTCTGTTAAGCTTTAGATTTATCCTTGCTAATGGTCACCTTATTTTTACTGCAATCATATATTAAAATTGCAAGAGTTTTTTCTTTCCTCATAATAACAAATAAATTAAAAAGGTGGTAGACTAATGGAAAAAGCATATGATTGTTACGGTAATATTCAAGGATATGTGAAAAAAAACAAGATCTATGACAAAAACCATTGTCGTATAGGCTACTTCGAAGACTGTGTAATCTATGACAAATGTTGTAATCCACTGGCCTTTTTAGACTGTGGAATAGTATACAGCATGGACGGCACTCCCCTAGGTTACTATGATGACAAATTTAGACTTTATACCATTGATGGCAGATATTTAGGCTACGGCAACTTCGGTTGGAGCGGGCTACTAGGTACTGTTTTAGTTCTAGGTTTGTTAGGTGGTGGCTTTGGATTTGGCTACGGATACGGCTTGGGTCGTGGCTTAGGCTACGGTTTAGGTTGGGGATGGTGGTAAAAGTAGCCTAGGAATAAACTTTTCTTCCATTAGAAAGCAAAGGGGACTTTTGTAATATAATCAATAAACAAAATATCCCCTTTGCTTTATTCTAATTAACTCACTACATTATACTTATGAAGCAGTATTCATAATCTTTGCCATCTCATCAATATTCTCCATGGAAAGTTTAGATAGATCCTCCTTCATATCAAAAACTAAGTCTGGATCTTCTTTTGCTAACATTTTTGCTACCATTTTACACATAAGCTTTTCCCAAAAACTCATTTCTTTAATTTTAAATTCTCCACCAAAATTTTTCTTCACTATAGAAGAATCCAGTAATTCCTTAGGAAATACAGTTGTAAGCTGCTTATCTGCGTCTTTTTCAATCATGCAACATATATAAAGGCCCAACTTTTTGCTGTTCAACTCCTTAATATGCTTATTGCAAAATTCTAGAATTTCCTTTTGAATTCTCCCAGCGTAAATAGATCCGCCAATAATTATTTTACTATACTGTGAAAGCTCTGGAACCTTTTCTTCTCTAACATTTAACAAGTTAACCTGTCCAACTAGTTTACTGGACAATATTTCAGCGCAATGTTTAGCAGTACCGTGTTTGCTAGCGTAAACAACTAGTGTACTCATATCCAATCACCTTTCATTCATATTCATTAACAAAAACTTTCATCAAGTAGTTTCTTCTTCCTCTTCTTCTCTTTCCTCTTCTTCTTTTCTTTGTTTTTCTCTTAACTTAGACATCCTAGAATATAATGCAATATACTTAAACTCATGTTTCTTAGTTGTTTTATTTCTAGCCATTTGTTCCTTATTTTCTTGGAGTACTGCTTCCAATTCACTTTCCGGAAGGGGAACTGAATATAGAAATCCCTGCACACTATCGCACATCATCTCTTTTAATATCTCTAATTGTTCCTTTTTCTCCACCCCTTCTGCTATTACCTCAAGACCTAAATTATGAGCCATTTGAATAATACCTTCACAGATATCCCGATTCTTGCTTACATTGATTAAGTCCACTATAAAAGACCGATCTATCTTTAATCTATTCAAAGGAATCTTTCTCAAATAATTTAAGGAGGAATATCCAGTTCCGAAATCATCTAGAGCAACTTTAACTCCTTTTTTCTTCAGCTCACCTAGTATCTGTACATTACTATCTAAAGACTTCATAAGCACTGTTTCCGTTAACTCAAGTTCTAAATACTTTGGCTCAAGACCAACATCGCACAAGACTCTTTCCACCATATGTGTGAAATCACTATGCTGTAGCTGTATAGAAGAAATATTTACCCCTATACATCCATATTGATAGCCCTTTCTTCTTAATTCCAAATTCTTTTCGCAGGCCTTCCTTAAGACCCATTCACCTATCTCTACTATAATTCCACTTTCCTCAGCTATAGGTATAAACTCATTAGGATAAATATAACCTAACACTTTACTATGTAATCTTAGCAATGCTTCCAAACCAATGATGGCCCCTGTTTTAATATCATATTGAGGCTGATAATATAACCTTAACTCATCATTCTTAATAGCATTTCTAAGGATACCCTGTATAACAGTTTTCCTCTCTAAAGTATGAAGCATATATTGATTGAAAAATACATACTTATTCTTTCCAGACTCCTTAGCCTTATACATTGCAGCATCAGCATTTTTTAACAATACATTAGGATCTATACTATCCTTAGGAAAGGTAGCTATTCCAATACTGGCAGATACATAAACCTGCTTATCATTAATATCATACATATTATCCAAAACTTTTAGAGCTTCCTCTGCACATCTAACTATTTCACTCTCACTATTTATCCCTCTTAATAGGATTAAAAATTCATCTCCACCTAATCTACAGGCTATATCCTGCTCCCTTAATACCTTTCTTAACCTTTCAGCTATCTTCCTTAATAGCTCATCGCCATAATTATGACCCAAGGTATCATTAACATTCTTAAAATTATCCAAATCAATAAACAATATAGCCCCTGATGTATTATTGATCAAAGCCTTATTAATTTCTTCCTTCAACATCTCAGTAAATTGAGTCCTATTAGGCAGCTTGGTAAGAACATCATAATAAGCCAGAAAACTAACCTGTTCCTCCATATTCTTCATCTCTGTTATATCCGATATACTGCCAGAAAAACTAGTCAAATTACCTCTCTCATCTTTTGCAACTTTAGCCTTCACTAGAATCCATCTATATTTATCATCACTGTCGCCCTTACAAATTCTAAACTCAGTCTTATAAAGCTCTACATCTCCAGCAATACACTCTTCAATTTCATTCTTGATTTTCTCCCTATCATCAGGATGAATATTACTATTAAAAATAAAATCAAAATCAACAACCTCTTCAGGCTTAAAGCCCATTATATCAAACCAATTCCCAACAGCTGAAAACTTCTTCTTCTCAAAATTATACTCCCATAAAGCATCCTCAGCATTAATTAATGCCTTGGTATACCTATGGAAATCTTCTTCAATTTTCAGCAACTCTAATTCCTTATCCTTAAGAGACTTTTCATTAACCTTAAGAGATTTTTCATACTTTAAATCTAAAAAGAAAATAAAAACGACAAAAGATACTCCTATAAATATATATCCTAATAAGTAGGAAATATTCGCTGATTTATATAATAATCCATCAAACACTCCATTCAATCCATGGAATCCATGGAAACTTTTTTGATGAATTAAACTACCAAGGATTACAATAGCAGCTACAGAAAATATATAGACTATATACTTAAACCACTTCCCTTTCAATAGCCCTACCTCCTTCCTACTGTACTTATGCTTCACCATATTTACAATATATTTACAATAAATTTGCTATATTTGTACCTAACCTTTAACTCTTAAATTGTCATTCTATAGCATAATTCTACAAAAGTATCTAATTTCCTTTTTTAAAGGGGACGGTTCATTAACTTTAATTAACTATATTTTAAATTAAGAAGAACTTGTTTTAATTATAAATTCCATAATTCTATAGGATATTTTTAGACTTTAAAGTATGTTTATTGACTATTATATTAAATTGTTTGCTAACTACTTATTAACCGTAGCTCTTGATTTATAAATTTTGAAATGCTTGTCCACTTTTATTGTATAAAACAAAATTTTTATTAATTTATTTTTTTTAAAACCATACCGAACTTATAGAATATTCAGAAATCATATCATCTATTAATGTTTTATATTTATTATTTTGGGTAATTAGCTTATATCCCTTCTCGCACATTTGTCGAACACTGGATATAGCTATATTCCCTATAAAGTGACATATTTCCTTAAAACTAAAGTTGCATAAACTACGCATTACCAGAACACATAAGCTTCTTTCCTTTGAATGCCTATGATTATATTTTACATGAATATTGAAATTAGTCCCAGTATATTTTGAAATAAATCTCACAACTTCCTTGGGACTCACATTTCTTATCAATATTTTCCTTTCACTTCTGCATTGACTACCTTCATCTTGAAATTCCACATCAATCTTCTCCTCTAAGTTAGGAGCTCTTTTAACAAACTCTATATAAACCTTTCTTGCATTATTAATCTTCTTACCAAAGAAACTCAAAACAAAGTCAACATCCAGAATCTTAAACTTATCTTTAAATATTCCAAGATAAATTCCAAAACTAGAGTACTTAAATTTCTCTACACAATTCTTATATTTATTTATGTCTTTAGGATTATTATGTATATATGCAGAAAGAACAAGCAAATACTTGTAATTATGTACCAAGACACTCTTGAATCGATCTTGAAAAACATGTCCATGCCTATTATATTTTTTATTAAAATAGGCTGCGTAGCTTTGATTAATGGATTTCATTATCTTACTAATATCAGCTCCACAGCAATCAATAGCCATATGACCATGTGTGGTCATTAAACAGTAAGCATACACTTTAAATAGATATATTCCTTGATACTTTTTAATTAATTGCAAATACTTATCTTTGTCAGCAGAATCTCTAAAAAGAGGAATATCACTAATACTTCTCACCATAATATGATAAATTCCATTTTCATGTTTTACTCGCGCAACTCTTGGCATAATAATCATTTCCTTTCGTTTTTTCTAAATTATTGCCAACTTTCCATGAATTAAATCATATCATGGGTAAAAACATTAAGTTATTTACTACTTTAGTTATAATAGAAATATTAAAAATATTGAACCGTCCCCCTAATAATTTACCTCTTTTAAGCATAAGCCCTTAGCTGGAGCAATAGGTCCTGCCAGTGCTCTCTCCTTCTCCATCAATATTTTTTCTACATCTACAGCCTCCAGTTTGCCTGTACCAACCTCTAAAAGGGTACCAGTGATTATTCTCACCATATTCATTAAAAATCCATTTCCGTTAACTTCGATTTCTATGTTACCCTTATCTTCTTTTATATTTATGTAATTTATCGTTCTCAAAGTGGATTTTTTCTTAGATTTTAAGTTAGTAAAACTTCTAAAATCATGAGTTCCTATCAAGAACTCCGATGCCTTTCTCATATCACCTAGATTTAGTTTTTCAGTGATATGATGAACATACCTCCTGTTAAATACATCCCTATACTCATTATTGTTTATTTTATATACATAGGTTTTTGACTTTACATTATATCTTGCATGAAACCTTTCGCTTGCGTCTTTCATTGATTTTACTACTATATCTTCTGGAAGATATTTATTCACATATTCCAGTATTTCCATTGCTGTCATGTCAGAGTTTATACGAAAATTTGCTACGTAATTTTCTGCATGAACTCCGGCGTCAGTTCTGCCACAACCTATTACCTGAATCTCTTCTCCAGACATTTTAGTCAATATATTCTCCATTTTCCCTTGTATAGTTTGATCTGTGGTTTTTTGCTTCTGCCATCCTTTATATCTGCTACCATCATACTGTATTAACATTTTTAAGTTTCTCATATTCTTCCTCACCTTTTCTTTATCTTCTATCTCAATTATCTTTACTTTGCCTTCTAAGTCAAGGGGACGGTTCAACAAAATCGAAACTTCGATTTTGTTGAACCGTCCCCCTACTTTACCCTTTAGAGAGTTATACATTTCTTCAATTTTTTTCATTACCTCATCTGTCTTTTCCATATTATAATATTCGCTAGCCTCTAAGTTCTTATCAGGAGAATAAGTTATGAATTTCGCTCTAGGAAAATTTATTCTAAACCACTTATTTCCTTCTTCATTTTCTACTAAGTCAACATAATAGGTTATACCTTCTTTTTCTTCTTGATCATCATCTAGAAGAAAGGTTGTCCCATTCACTAATTCAAAGAATTCCTTTATTTTTTCTTTATCTGTAGTTTCTAATGTAACACCATCACTGCTGTTACTAATTCGTAGTTTATGTACATCCTCTAACTTATTCTTATAAAAGTCTTGAAATTTATGGCTGACTACTTCTTCTTTAGGCTTATTGGCTTGTAGCTTATTATTGCTAGCATGGTATTTGCTAGAAAGTAAGTATGATCCTGCGCCAAGGAATATGGCAATAAGAATCATAAGTGGCAACTTTGCTTTTTTCATTTTTTACCTTCCGCTCCTTATATTGTTATCCATTTATATTTTATGACATTTCTTTGCAGGTTGCAAGTAGAACTTTTTCTATTCATATTTTTTTATTTTACAATATGATATTATGGTCTATACACTAAATATTTGATCAAAACTACCTTCACTTTTACACTGAAATTATTTAATAATTATTTAATATTTAATTAACTTATCGAATTTTTGGACAACATATTTCGTATACTTAATATAACTCAGTTTACACTATGTTAACAACTTATGGTATCATTAAATATTTTTTACGTAAGATAACTAGATTTATGAAAGGAAGCTATAATCATGACAAAAAACGCCAAAGCCGCTATTTTATTATTTTACTTAACTTTATCTCTTTTTTCTATGGAATTTATCTTAAAACTAAATAGTTCAGATAATATATTTTCCTCATCAATTATTTTTCTATTTGTTTTTTCACTATGTTTAACTATGGGCATTTTTATTTTCGCATCTTTTTTCAAAGGGAAATTTCAATGGATTATTATTTTTATAGCCTTATTTTTCTTAGGCATATTATTTTCATCCCAATTAATTTACTACAAATTTTTCAAAACCTTTTACACCCTATACTCTGCAGGTAATTCTGAGCAAATTTTTGAATTTTGGAAGGACATCCTTAACGTTACAGTGAAAAATCTTTACTGGGTTATTATTCTGTTAATTCCATCTATATTGATAATCATCTTAAGAAAAAAGTTCTTTGATAGTAACAAGATAGGTTGGGGCTTTAGAAGTCTTATATTTATACTTCTTCTTATATTTCACGGCTCAACAGTAGCTGGTATTTATTTTGGCAGCAAAGGACAAAATTCAGCTTATGATCTATATTTTGACAGCAATTTACCTTTACTTTCAGTTAATAAACTGGGACTTATTACAACTATGAGGCTGGAAGTTCAAAGACTTGCTACTGGATGGTCACCTACATTGAAGGATGACTTCTTAGATTTTGGCTCTATTTACCCACTTGATCCCAATGATGACCCTCTTCTCGGCCAAGTGGACGAAACTACAGAAAAACCAATTGAGTACAATACTATGGAAATTGATTTCGACAAATTAATTTCTGAGGAAAAAAACGAAGTTATTAAAAATATGCACACATATTTTAAAAACATGCAAGCTAGTAAGAAAAATGAATATACAGGTAAATATAAAGGATATAACCTTATTTTTATAACAGCGGAAGCCTTTTCATCTTACGCAGTTATACCGGATGTTACGCCAACATTGTATAAAATGGTTAATGAAGGTTACAAATTCACTAATTTTTATAATCCCTTATGGGGTGTTAGCACTTCTGATGGGGAATATGTTGCTAGTACAAGCTTACTTCCTAAAAGTGGTGTGTGGAGTTTCTACAAATCAGCTAATAATTATATGCCCTTTGCCATGGGCAATCAACTGAAAAAATTAAATTACAGCACAAATGCTTATCATAATCACACTTACACTTATTATCGTAGGGATCTGTCCCATCCAAATATGGGATACGACTATAAAGCAGTTGGACATGGTTTGACGGTAAAGAACACTTGGCCAGAATCTGACCTTGAAATGATGGAGAAAACTGTTCATGAATACATTGGCAACGAGCCTTTTCATGCATACTATATGACTGTTAGTGGACATATGCTCTACTCTTTTACAGGGAATAGCATGGCAAACAAGAATAAGCAATATGTTAAAGATCTTCCTTATTCAGAACCTGCAAAGGCTTACTTAGCTACTCAAATAGAATTAGACCGAGCTTTAGAGTATCTGTTAAATGAGCTAGAAAAGGCTGGTCTTGCGGAAAATACACTTATAGCCTTAAGCCCAGACCACTATCCTTACGGGCTAGAACATGCAGAAATTGAAGAATTGGCAGGTCATCCTGTAGAAAAAAACTTTGAACTCTACAAAAGCACCTTTATACTATATGCAAAAGGAATGACTCCCGAAACAATAGATAAACCTATTTCAAGTCTTGATATTATACCTACACTATCAAACTTATTAGGATTGGAATTTGATTCAAGGCTTCTAATGGGTACAGATGTATTCTCTGACTCAGAACCTTTAGTAATTTTCTTAAACAAGAGTTTTATTACAAGCAAGGGTCGCTATAATTCTGTAACAGGGAAATTTACACCCAATCCAGGGGTTACTGCAGATAACTCCTACGTAAAAAACATATCAACCTTAGTAGACAGTAAATTCTACTATTCAACTAAAATATTAGAAACAGATTATTACAGAAAAGTTTTACAATAATTTCAAAGGACTTCTTCCCTTAATTTTATTATAGGAAGAAGTCCTTTTTTAAAAAGATTTTTTATCTCAAATGTTAAATTTTCTTTATCCAGTCCAATATGTACTCAAACACTTCATCTTTGTTGACCTCATTAAGTATATCATGTCTTTTGCCGTCATAAAGACTCATTTGAACATCTTTTATATCTTTAAATCTATAAATATTATATAATCTTTTTACTAGTTCACCATAACCTCCCATAGGATCTTCTTCACCAGCCAATAGGAGTATAGGAAGCTCTTTAGGTATCTTTTCTAATCTTTCTTCTATGTAAAGCTTAGATATGGCTTCCAAGAGGTAATAATAAAAACCTACTGAATAAGTCACATTACATAAAGGATCTTCCTCCTGCTTCTTTACCTCCTCTGGATCGGAATTAAGCCAAGCCAATCTAGACTTGCTAGTGTCCTTAAACCTACTATTATAATTTCTAAAAAGCAAATTCTCTATGATTTTTCCATTACTGTCATCGCCAAACATACGCTTTTGCATTGAAGCTAGTTTTAAAGCTGCCTTTATATCTGAACCGGTCATCACTGCAGTTCCACTTAGTATAACCTTGTCTATCTCTCGACCATGTTCAATAATAAATTCTTGGGCAATAAAAGAACCAAAGCCATGTCCTAAAATTATTATGGGCAATTCGCCATGATTCTCCTCAATAAGATCCCTTATAATAAGTTCATCCTCTAAAATTTTATTAAAAGCATCTCCTTCAATTCGTCCTAATGATTGTTCATCAGCAGCTGTTTTACCATGACCTCTATGATCATTAGCATAAACGATTATACCATTATCATTAAGAAATTCGGCAAATCCTTTATACCTACCAGCATGTTCCCCTATATCATGAAAAACTTGCACAACAGCTCTAGGGTTTGATACTTTATTCCAACAGTATAGAAAAATGTCCTTGTCATCTTTACCTTTGATGAAAATTCCCTTCACAGGATCTAATCTTTCCATCTCTTTCTTCCTCTCTTATATTAGTAACTAGCCCTATAGTTTTTTAAGCTATTATGTATTTGAATTATCCCACCTTATCTATATTATAGCAGAGCTGGCCTACTTTTTCACCTTATTCCAGCATTAGTTTCAACATAGGCCTAGATTTTTAATTAATCTTAAGGTTAATAAACCGTCCCTTAATTTAATTCTACATCATTTTTCGACTAAAAAACAATTTTTTATAAAATATTAAAGGAAAAAATTTTTAATGAATTTTGTTAATTACCCATTATTTGTAAATATTGGCACCTCCCACCTTCACTGATGGTAATTTTTGTTATAATATATGAATATATTACCTTATTACATAACTAAAATTAATCTATTAGAATTTTGGAGGATATTAAAGTGTTTTTTTTACAACTTACCGTTCTATCTCATTGCTTAACTGACTTTATTTTTCAAAGTAGCTTAGTGACAGCTCAAAGAAGAAGTAAAAACTTAAGACAAAGATTAAAAGCTAACCTTCTGCATTCTTCCAGTGTAGCTCTTTTACTATTTTTTATTTTAATATTATGGTACAAGCCATCTACCGTTTTGCCCTTTACCTTTTGTATATGGTTAGCACATTTTATAATAGATTTCACTAAAAGTTCTCTAATGGTTAAAAGCAAGCCTTCCAAAGAGGATTCCAATAAAAGAAAGGGGAATTCTAATTACTTACTAGAAATCTATTCAACCTTCATTACTAGATGGAAGGATACTTTACTGTTCATTACTGATCAAATACTTCATTTACTTGTGATTTTACTGTTATGGCACTTGATTGATATAGAAAGTGGAGGACTTTTTCATGCTCTTAATTTTTCCAATTGGAAATTAAAAATATTGTTAATAAAGTTTAACCGTCCCCTTATTATCAATCTTTTGAATTACTTAATTGTATATACCATTACATGCTTTGGTGGCAGATTTGCCATAAATTGCATTATCGAAGCTTTAAAGCTAAACTCTAAAATGGCCCTTATGAATCAAAAGACTATCAGATTTATTGAACCGTCCCCTATTTCTGGCGATTATATAGGTATTTTTGAGAGATTTATTATACTTACCTTGGTCATTAGCGAAGCTTATTCCGCTATAAGCTTTGTGTTTACAGCCAAGTCCTTAGCTAGATTTAGGGAGTTGGATAATAGGGACTTTGTAGAATATTATTTGATTGGTACTTTAATGAGTACCGTATTAGGAATTTCAGGTGGGCTTTTGTTAAAACTTTTAATTCTATAAGGTATTTTTGTGGTTTTATAAGCACTTCTTTATAACTTTTCTATATGCTAATATTGATAGATAATATTGATAGCTTTTATTTATCAAGGATAGAATTTGATTGAGGATAGTTTTTGGTAAAGACCCGTTAAGCTTGGTAGCTAAACATAAGGGGTGTTTGTATTTAGATATGAACACATTCCAGAGCCATTCCAGCGCAACTTCAATTGATGAACTTATAGCTAAAGGTAAATTTTATTGTTTTTTATAGAGGTGTGTTAGTTGGAATATATGACTATAATTTGTGATTTAAAAAGGTCTAGAAGGCTAATTAATCGGGAAAAAGTTCAGTATCAAATTATTGACATGCTGAAGGTGGCTAACATTTTATTTTCTCACCAGATCGTAGTACCTTTTATTATAACCATAGGTGATGAGTGGGAGGGGCTCTTAAGGAGCAACTGTGACTTTAGTAGAATACTAGATTTTTTTCATAGAAGACTGAATGGTTTAGATTTTTATTGTGGTATTGGTATAGGGCCTGTGTCTATAAGGAATTTTCAGTTAACAGTTAATCAATTAGACGGGCCCTCCTTTTACTTAGCTAGAGAAGCTATCAAAGAAGCTAAAGTCCTTAATAAGTCCTTAATAATAAAGACTGGTTAAATTTATATTTTTTCACTACATTTCTTTATTTGTAATAGCAATGAATTTATGAGAGCTTCGATTGTTACGTGATTTCTTTGTATGGTGAAGTATTCGGCGCTGTTTAGTTTCTGGCTTATGCCTCCAATGGTTTCATTAAACCTGCCTTTGTTGACTTCAACTATCTTTCTGTAAGACTTTAGCTTTTGATATTCAACATAAATTATCTTTTGCTTATTGGTAAGTCTGCCAGTTAAAATTTCATTGTTTTCTATAATAGTGTTAATAAGATTTTCTATATGAATTTTTGAACCTAATTCTATATCTGCGGCTACTTCACTTAATTGTAAATTATCAGTTTCTGTGTTGGGTCTTATTATCTTTTGCTGGTTAAGGTCCTTTGCTACTGATTTTAAGTATACCCTATTAAGCTTGCTTTGAATGGGAGAATTCTTCTTTTTCGGGCCTTCTTTTGCAATTTTAATAGCGTCTCTCGCCATATAAAAGCAAGGTCCGTCCATTCTTCTTGTATCCTTGTAAATTTTAGTTTTTAGTTCTCCTATGCCTATACCAGCATAAATATTTAACTTATCCTGCCATAAAAGTTTTTGAAAATCGTGAACAATTCTATAGCAGTTCTGAGGCTTATCTGTTATTAACTGCCATTCATCTCCAAGGGTAAAGGATATATCTGAAACTATATCTTGAGAATATATACTTTCTATAACCTTGAAATAGTCATTGAGTTTTTCTTGTATTAGTTCCCTGTTAGGAATTGTTCTGGATTTTACTATATCTATTGTTATCACACCATATAGTTTCAAAATTTAATCCTCCTTGGATAAAGTTTTGTTCTATCTCATATTATACCAACCTTGACAAAAATAAAACAAGGGACCTTTTGTTTGCCATCTCTTAGTGGTTCCAAAATGTCCCTTGGTTTTTATAAGAACTTTTCTATTTTATACTCTTCTTTTTTATTCTCGAACCAGGTTTCTGCTTCTGCAGCAATCTTCTGTTCTGTAATTGTTTCCTTTACCTTATCCTTATTATCTTCATAAGTAGCTTCTACCGCTGCTTTTTTATCTACTACTTTAATAATATGATATCCATATTGACTTTTTACTGAACCACTTATTTTATTAACTTCTAAAGCGAAAGCAACATCTGCGAACTCTTTAACCATACTATCTTTTGTAAAGTATCCAAGATCCCCACCTTCTTCTTTAGTTCCAGTGTCTTTTGAATATTCCTTTGCTAATTTAGCAAAATCTTCACCTTTATCAAGCTTTGATTTAATTTCCTTGGCAGTTTCCTCATCATCTACAAGAATGTGGCTAGCTTTTACCTGCTCTTGTTGATCAAAACTAGCTTTATTTTCTTCAAAGAATTTTTTCATCTCTTCTTCAGTTACTTTTATATTAGGTTCAATCAATTTTCTAATTCCTGTATTAGATCTTATATCCTTTTTAAAGTCCTCTTCTGTATATGAGTAATAAGCTAACATTTGATCAAAGGCTTCTCGTCCACCGGCATCTTCTATTATTTTTTTCAATTCTTTTTCTACTTCTTCATCAGTTACCGTCAATTTATTTTTTTCTAGCTCTAAGTCGATAATTTTATAGTTTATTATACTATCTAGGGCAGACTCTCCGTTAACCTTTGATAGAACCTCAAACAATTCCTCTTTAGTTATCTCTGCATCTCCTACTCGAGCTACTATGTTATCTTTTTTAGCTTTATATGTACTTAATACGAAAAATAAAGCTACTGCTGAGACTACCACTAATGCTATTGATAGTGCAAAAATTACTACATCTTTTTTGTTTTTGCTATTATTCAAAATTCTCCTCACCTTTCCTGCTCATTTTTGGGGTATCCCTTGATGGATTATATGTATAGCTACTTAAATAATGCCCATCTATCGTTATATTATAAGACTGTTAGCTTAAATGAATCTTAAATACTTTTTCTTACGATATTTTTGTTAATTATAAATACTCCCCTTTTGTATTCTACAAATAAAAGAAAGAATGTGCAATATAAAATTGCATTTCTTGGGAGAACTTTTTTGCCTTAAACTGTAGAAAAGAAATTAACTATTTAACTTTTAAAAAAGATAAACACATAAACTAAGAGTAAGACTATATTTGCAAGTTTGATAATTGGAAGCTTTCTTCTTACTTTATCTGACACATCTATTGCTTCTTTACCCTTGGCTATAATTAATGTTATTACAATAATAGGTAAAATTAAAGCTACATTGTAAATAGTTAGATAGAGCAAGGCCTGTTTTGCTAATAGTTCTTCCGTCTGAATAACTGTAACTATGTTTATCAAGTAAAGTTGTCCCGTACATAAAAATTCACCTAAAGAGACTGCTACACCAAAAAACAAGCTAATAAGTGTCAGAAATTTTGAATGGCCAAAAGCAGTAATTTTTTTAATTAAATTATGATTAAAATTTCTTAAAGTTTCAGGCATTTGTAAAGTTATGTCGCCGTATCTTTCTTTTCTAGCTGCAAAAATATCTTTTAAATTTATTAACATAAGGGCAATAATAAATGTCAGAAGCAGTGTTTTGGAAATAATAGTATACTTGGATAGATCAACCCTTGTTAATAGACCACAAAGCAGAGTACCTAGTAGAAAAAATGCTATGAACTTTCCCATGGCGAAGGCAATTCCACATTTTCTTATTCTTTTGTTATCTAAATATAATAATGATAAGAAAAATAATAGCATAGATAGGGAACAGGGATTTAATCCGTTAACAAAGCCAGCGGCAAATACTCCTGGCAGTTTAAAGCTCTGGAACTTTTCTAAAGTTTTCGAATTATCCACATTGGAGCCATCTACTTTGAAAGTTTCAACTTCACTATATAAAATCTCATGTTCCAGTAACTCTTTTATGTTTTCCTTTCCAGCGAGGCACTTATCTCCTACAAAGACTTTAGGAATTATTGTTCGCTCACTTTCAGGAACCTTATACATATCTTCATACTTATCTAGAAGAGCCTTTTCTTCTGGAATTCCTATATTATATTTTTTTATATCCGCATTAGGATAATTAAAAGAAATATTTTCAAAATATCCTTCTAGTTCAAGACAAGATTCACAGGTATTAGAATAGAAAATAATAACATCTATTCTTCTAGTTACATCTGCTTTTACTTTTATAGGCCACAAAAATAGAATGGCTATAAAAATAGGCATAAAAACAAGTATCCAATACCCTTTTTTCATCCAAATACACTCCTCAATGTTTACTTTCACCTTAACTTTTAAAGTTGAATATATGCTGCAGGTTCAACAACCTGCAGCAATTATTTTATTTACCATATACCTGCCAATCATATAGGCAGAAAAAGCTTGAATTTGGTCTTGCTAGACTTATAGATACATATCTTGCATTAAAGCTCTTGGAGAACTTAATGGCTTCTTCGCCACCCTTGCAAGTTACAGTACCTTTATTTTCCCATGCCCTTCCGTTCCAGGCATAGACTACATAAATTCTCGGATAGTTAGTTGTACTCCATTTTAGTTTCATGCTAGTGATTGTCTTATGAGCGCCTAAATCCATAATTAAATAATTATTTCTACCAGGTACACAAGCCCATCTAGAAACATCTGGATCATTATCATTAACATACTTTGCATAATAGTTATAGTAAGTAGATGAAGCATAAACTGGCTTATTTAGAGATAAATTAGTTTCACTTGGTCTTGGTTGTGGATCCGGTGTTGGCTCTGGTTCTGGTTCCGGCTGTGGCTCTGGTTGCGGATTCGGTTGCGGATCTGGTTGTGGGTCTGGTGTTGGATCTGGCAGTGGATTCGGTGTTGGATCTGGTGTTGGATCTGGTTCTGGTTGTGGATCCGGTGTTGAGCCACCGTACACTGCGTAAGCTGCTCCATAACCGATTTTATTGCAATTATAACCTATATAGCCATAACCACTTTCTCCCCAGCCTGTTCCCCAAGAATTCTTTATTATCCAGGCACCTTTACTGTCATCCCAGCCTACTATAACTACGGCATGGTTTACCTGGCTGCTAGTATTAGTATTAAATACACCACCAGTATAAGCTTGGAAATATCTATCTGCTGCTACGGCGCTAAATACAGGTCCGTATTGATATATGGCGGATTTAATTTGGTCCACAGAAGGTATACCATTCTGTCCAGCTATGTATCCCCAACGGTCAATTTTATAAGGCTTGTCTGTAGATTTACAGTAACCGTTAGTACCTGTATAAGGCATATCACTTTCTAATGCTATTCCAGAACTTTGAATCATATCGAAAATAGCCCATCCACCATTACAGGAATATCCTTTATTATTACATGACACCAAATATTGCTCTGAAAGATCTACGTCTTTCTTATCTTTTATCTTAATAATCCCCTCTACTACTGCAACTGTACCAAAGGCCCAACAACTTCCGCAGCCCCCTTGGTTTCTAACAGGAGTTACTCCTCCCTCTGCTCTCCAATCAAAAGAACTTGGCAGTGAACTTAAAGTTATTACTGGTTCATTAACACTAGGCTTCACAGATTTTTGTATTTGAGATTCTACTCCAGTTATCTTTTCCAAAGGATATAGGGTTGCAGAATTTTTACCAACAGTAAACTTATACTTTTTCCTCTTTACATCCTTCTTCATATTTTCTATTTCAGTGGAAGTAAGACCGCCACCTACTGGAGCCTTGTAAGACTGCAAGCCTACATAGTCACAGTTACTGCAATCAGAACCACTTAAGGTTCCATTCTCCGATGCGTATACCACTGTTGAGGATATCAACAGGGACACCGTTATAATTAGCGTTGTTAATACTCTGTTTGATTTCTTCCTGGCCAATTTTTTCCCCCCTTAATCATTTTTATACTCATCCTCTGCATTGTGTAAACTTTTTTCTTTAGTTTACATTAGCTCTTATCCCCCCTTCGTCTTATATTGTAATAATAGTTACCATAGGTATATAGCAACCTTATTAGCCATGATAAATATTCATTATATAAGACTTGTCCATCTAAAAATTCAAGAATTATAATCTTTTATTATTACTTTATGGACAATATTGTCCAAATCAATAAATTCCCTATTCTCCAAAGGGATATCACTCCACATTAATTCCCTTTTTCCTTCTAATAACTGTTCTTCTAAAGATACTTGGAACTTATAAAGCAATTTCTTCACTATAGAAGACCTATGGATATAACAAGGAGCTGGATCGTTATAGTAAAAAATACTTTTATCAATGATAACCTTTTCCTTTAAAGGAAGATTTATTAGCTTGTCATGAAATATAACTCTTTCCTCTTTATTCAATAAAGTAATCTTCTTCATTTGTCCCCTCCTAATTTCCTTATATATCCAATATACAATATTTACCATTTATTAGCAATTATTTTTTGTTAACTTTATGTTACTTTTAAATAAAAAACTTTGATATAAACTT
>JAAYTB010000074.1 GCA_012523855.1 Clostridia bacterium | reverse complement strand
GAGATTACTAGACTTTTAGAAAAGCATCAGGAAATAAAGTTTGTATCATTAGTTGGTATTGATTTATCTGGTAATGATACAGATGAAAGAATTCCAGTAAAGTTATTTTTAAAGGATATTGATACTTTTTTTGAAGGTGCTATTCAAACCGATGGTTCCTCAGTGGTCTTGCCAGGTATAGCTACAATAAACAATGCAAAACTAGAAATGGTAGCAGATTCAGATGCAGATTGGTTTGTAAGCTATAATTTTGAAAACATAGATAAAGATACTGGAAAGCCAGTTGGAACCCTTAGAATACCTTGCTTTTTGAAGCATGACGGAAGGGCTGTTGATTCAAGACATATATTAAAGAGCTCTATAAAATATTTTGAAAAGACCCTATTTGAAATGTTAAAGAATCATCCTGAGGCTATAGAGGATTATGGTATAAAAGCAGAAGATATTGAAAAGGTAGTGGCTACTGCAGCTACGGAGCTGGAATTTTGGGTTAAGACTCCAAATGACGAAGCTGAGCTAGAGGCCCTTTCTACTTCACAAATGCTTCAGGAACAGTACTGGAAGAGGACAAAAGGCAGTGTTAGAACAGCATTGGAACAGTGCTTGGACCTTATGGAAAGGTATGGTTTAGAACCGGAGATGGGCCATAAGGAAGTAGGTGGAGTAAAGTCTATGCTCACCGAAACAGGAAGTTTAACTCATATTATGGAACAGTTAGAGATTGATTGGAAGTACTCCGATGCCGTTCAGGCAGCAGATAATGACCTGCAAGTTAGAATTCTTATAAAAGAAGTTTTTAGAGCAAATGGCCTAGATGTTACATTTGCAGCTAAGCCTATCGATGGAGTAGCTGGAAGTGGTAAGCATACTCATGTAGGCATAGCCTTAAAACTTAAGAATGGAAAAATAATAAATCTCTTTACTGCTACTAAAAATCATTTTTTAAGTGTATTTGGTTATGGGGCAGCTATGGGAGTTTTAAAGAATTACGAAGTTATTAATCCCTTTGTATCTGCTACAAATGATTCTTTAAGAAGATTAAAGCCAGGCTTTGAGGCACCGGTTTGTATAGTAACCTCCTTAGGACACACCATAGAGGAGCCTTCGAGAAACAGAACGGTTTTACTTGGCCTTATAAGAGATTTTTCAAATCCTTATTCTACAAGATTTGAATTGAGATCACCTAACCCTCATACTAATACCTACTTATGTGTTGCGACTCTATACTTATCTATGATAGATGGGATAAGATATGCCCTACTAAACAATAAAAATGAAGATGATCTTCTCAAGGAACTTTCCAAGAAACCAGGAGAAGAAGCAGATTATTTAGATAAGGATAGGGCATATAGATCAGAGGAAGATGTATTTGAATACTATACAGAAGAGGAGAGAACAGCCTATTTCGGCAAGGCTCCAGCTACTGTATATGAGAATTTATCTGCCTTTGCAAAGTATCCAGAGAAAGTTGCGGTTTTAAAGCAGGGTGATGTTCTTGATGATAAATTGATAAATAGTTTCAGATTAGGTGCTGAAAAGAGATGGGTTACAGAAATCCTTAATAGAATAATTCATAATTATATGGATGAGATTAGAAGATATAAGAGACTTCATTGTCCAGACAGCGCCTTAGATTTGGATGTTTCCAATTGGATGACCATTAATGAGCTAAGGAAATATCTTATGAAGGATACTTATACTACTAAGAGTTTATTTACAAGAATAAGGGAAACTGCCACAGCAGGCCATTATGACAAGGTTTCAGAACTTCAGATTGAGATGGATATGAAGATGAAGGTTCTGAGAGAGATTTATTCAGCCTATAAAAAGAATTTGCTGGATATATAAAGGTGGAAATTGATGATTATATTAGAAATTCAGTCAAAAGGCTGAATTTCTTTTGTTTAAATAGCTACAGTCAATATTCCAATATGTTAAAAAATGATATATAATGTTTTTAAGATACATGGAAATAAATTGGAGATGAGTAGTATGTCAGGGAGTACAAAAATTAATGCAATTAAACAAAATGTTAGGCTAAAGCAATTCTTAGGTTGGACATTGGGAATAGCGCTACCTACTGCAGTAGCAACTATGGCAAACAAGGGGCCAGCAGCAATAATAGCTATAATCCCATACTGGTATTTTTGTGGCATAGTCTTAAGAGGGATTATTGGCACAAGGATTCCTATTTTCAATTTACGGCTTAGTTCTGTTAAAAAAGAATTGTTGGCAATAACTATTTTCACAGCTATTGGCATAAGCCTTTATATAATTTATTATACTCCAGGGCAAAATAATGTCTTTGAATATCTATTGAGCGTAATTATATTTGTATTGATTAATGGTTTAATGGAACCTTTAATTTTAGCTAATATTTATGATTTAGCAGGTTGTAGAATTAAAATATTAGGCTATGGAGCTGTAGCTGCTAATATTCTTATAATGTATACTGTGTTTTGGAGTAATTACTGTAGGTTCTTGCCTGTAGATTTTCCCGGCAATGCCTTCATACAAGTAATTATTTTTGGATTACCTGTATTAGTTTACGAAAAAAGTGGAGATATTACCATATGGAGCCTTCAGCACATGATATATACCTTAGTAATTATTTTTGCTGGCGGCTTTGATATATCAAAATTAATGCATTTTTAACATGCTGAAAGGAGAACTTATTATGAATCCAATTGCAACAATAAAGATGAAAGATGGAGGTATACTTAAGGCAGAACTGTATAAAGATATAGCACCTAATACTGTTAAGAATTTTGTTAGCCTCTGCAGAAAAGGTTTTTACGATGGTTTAATATTTCATAGAGTAATACCTGGATTTATGATCCAAGGGGGAGATCCAGAAGGAAATGGTACAGGAGGCCCAGGCTATAGCATAAAGGGTGAATTTACAGCCAATGGTTTTGATAATAATTTAAAACATACTAAAGGGGTTTTGTCCATGGCAAGGGCTATGAATCCTGACTCTGCAGGCAGTCAGTTTTTTATAATGGTAGCAGACGCACCACACTTAGATGGCCAGTATGCTGCTTTTGGTAAGGTTACAGAGGGAATGGATGTAGCGGACAGGATTGTTGCTGTAGCTACAGATAGATGGGATAAACCTTACGAGGACCAGGTTATAGAAAGTATAACTGTAGATACTTTCGGCCAGGAAATTGAAGAGCCGGAAAGGGTTTAATAGTAAAGGTGGTGAAAGGGTTGGATAACAACAAGTGCTTACTTATTTATGGCTTTAATCAAGATGAAAAAGAAAAACTAGAAAAGATTAAGGAAGAGGAAGGTCTAGGAAAAATCATAGAAATTACTGACACTATGACTTCTATGACTGTTAGAAACTTAATTGATGGATTACATTTGGAAGTGCTAGCTAAGGCCTTGCCTCAGGAAAAGGTTATTCTCTTCAATAATCTTAGCGATAAAGAACTAGAGGCTTCCATAAAGTCAATTAGAGGAAGTGTAGGAGGTCATCCTATTTTTGCAATAGTTACGCCAACCTCTATAGAATGGACCTTTGCAGATTTACTTGAACATCTTATTGAAGAAAGAGAATTTTTTAGAAACAGACAGAAATGAGGGACGATGGGTGAGTAGAGTAGCAGAAAAAATTAAAAGCTTAAGGCTAGAAGCTGGTATGAGCCAAAAGGCTCTAGCTAAAAAGCTGGGGGTTGCTGAAAGCTTTATTAACGATGTGGAGCTAGGTCGTAAGATAATTAATGAAAATATGATTAAGAGGATATCTAAAATATTTAACAAGGATATAAATGATATCTCTATGTCTGTGGAAGTGGAAAGCATGGAGGATATATATAATAATCCTGCAGGAAGGACTCCTTCAAAAAAGCAGGAAGCTGTTCCAAAGAAAGCTGTGGAAATTAGCGATGCTTGGAGTGGGGCTTTGGCATCAGTGTTAAAATCTGTTCCAGTATATGACTATAGTTTGAACAAAGTACTATCTACAAAGCTTATGCCTATAGAAAACAATAAAATTGAGGGATACTCTCAAGACAAGGTTCTTTACATTGAAATCATGGATGATGATATGATTGGTTTTAGGATGGCCAAAGGTGATAGGGCTTTTGCTCATTATATTAATGAACCTGAGAATAATACCTTTTGCTTAATTGAGCGACATGGTGAGAGAATGATAAGACAAATTAAGAAGCTAGACAGCAGTAAGCTCTTGCTTATTAGCAATAAAGGTAGTGTTAGAACTGAAACTGTCTTTATTAAAGATGTAAAAATAATAGCAAGGCTGGATAGAGTAGAGTTTAAGCTGTAGACTGTAAAATAACTGCTGCTACAGTAGTTGATATTTTTAGTATCAATGTAATAAGGCTTTGCCAGTAGGGCTGAGAAAAAATAGAAGACCCAGAGTTGGGTCTTCTATTTGTATTTATTGTTTATTAGTCATTGAATAACCATAGGCCCTCTAGTATATAGTCTCTATATCTATACCTTTATAAAAGGTGTTTAAAATTGTGTCGTACTTTTCACCTTTCTTACCCATTTCAATGGCGCCGTATTGGCTCATTCCTACACCGTGACCAAAGCCTCCGCCGTAGATTATGAAGGCATTTTCTTCTTTCTCTACTGCAAAGAAGGAGGAAGGTAATGATCCGAAATTGGGTCTAGCCTTATTTTTAGAATCATATAATGTTATAGTCTCTTCCCCGTATTCTTCTGAACATTTTATAGAAGGTCGAATATTTCCGTCACCAGAAAGCTGAACTTCAGCATTTTCAAAGATAAAGTTTATAGTTACAACATTTCCTGCTTCTCCTCTTTTAAGTACCTTTATATCTTTTAAATTTTTTAATTCTGGTAAACTATCAACTTCTTTTTTATCAACTTTTATAGTCATAAAATCCTTTTTTCTAGAGTGTGTATTTTTAAGAGTTTTATTTAAGTTTTTAGTAAGGGCTTCTGTTGGATAAGTAACCTTCCAGCGGAAAAGGTCGTAGGAACTATCCACTGCCACTATATCCTTTCTTTTGTAAAAATCTAGCCATTCTTCTTCTGAACTAGGCATGGTAAAAGTTCCTGAAATATATGAGGAATAGCTTAAGTATGGTTTGTTATCGCTGCTGCCATCAGCTTTAAAGTAAATTTCCCCATAATTTGCTCCTGTACCGGCAGAGGTAGAATAATATTTAGCATCTATGGGACTGCCTTTGTAGGTTGCAATAAGGCCTTTTGTAGCATTTACAGCCTCTGTAGCTCTAGTTTGTTCTTCTATGTTATTATAAACCTGGCTATTCTGGCTATCATCTACGTGGAAACCATGTTTGGCAAATCTATTGGCCAACATATCAGATATAGCATAGGTTCTAGCAGCAATTGATTGAGCTTTTAGGGCTTCTAAAGCACTGCTGGCTGGCATCTCTGAAGGTACCACTTTTGCTAGATAGTTTTCTAAATTAACCTCA
The DNA here is from genome assembly GCA_012523855.1 of Clostridia bacterium. GTDB lineage: Bacteria > Bacillota > Clostridia > Clostridiales > Clostridiaceae > Clostridium_AU. The sequence goes on along the minus strand of JAAYTB010000074.1, from coordinate 5,039 downwards.
TTAATCATCAATAGGGCTGACTTGTCAGAAGCTGGTGTAATTTCTAAAACCCCATTATAGACTGGTATCATAGAATTATCACTTTTACGCTTTACACTTGCTAGTTCCAAGCCTTCTCCTTCTATGTATAATCTGTTAGAAAACTCTCTTGATAAGCCATTTATAGTTAGTTTTATTTTCTTGTCAACGAATTCTATATGTAAAGCAGTGTTTTCTGGTATTGAGGTAGAATAGTTTTCTCTTTTGCTGTAAACTTTCAAGGATGACTTAGCGTTAATGTCTATGTTTTTATGATATAGGTCTTTAAAGTCTGTGGTAGAAATCCCAACTCTTATAGTTGAATAATCTACTGGAGTCATGATAAAGGTAGTTAACTGATCTTTTTTATTTTTATAGATACGTACATTGTTTTTACCAACAATTAATTTAGAAGGGGCAGAATAATTAATATTCCCCTTAGGATCTATCTGATAGTAATGGGCCTCTTTATTTAAGGATTTAGGGCCACTGATTTCTAAATCATATTGGTCCTCAGCCTTAGACATAACTCGCTCTTGCATAGGATCTACCTTTGTAAAACCATAGCATTTGAAAATATTTCGTTTGAAATTAATTACGGAAAACTTCTCAAAGTCAATATTACCGGTTTTATACTTTACACGCTTATCTCCCACAAAAAAAGTAGATCTTTTTCCATCGGATTCAATGAGGATAGCGTGTTCAATCTTCCTAGGCCAAAAAAGCACTGATAAAAGAATTAGAACTAAAAATGCTACTATAAAATAGAATCGATTACTTTTAACTCTATAGCGCATCAAACTCACCCCTTAATAAAAAGTTATTATATTATTATTGCCACTATTCTCAAAAGATGTCTGTATATTTAATTATATATAAAAAGTAAATAGTATTCTAGGTGAATTCAACAAAAAAATATATAATGTGACAACTGTTAACAAAATGCAATTAATGTTATATAATAGTTGTAGGGTTCCTATATGAAACTGAAGTTATACATGTTCCAAAATACAGAATCTTCAATCATTATTATCATGTGTAAGTATATAAGTTAAAACCGGAATCCTATATGACGATTATATAAGGAGGAAAAGATATGAAGGGAACCGTCGTTTCAACATGGATAAAAACTTGTAGATCATTGTACGGAGATTCAGTAGTCAATGAAGCTATGCAGTCTGTTGGTTGGAGTACTTATAAGATATTTTCTCCTATGGAAAATGTAGAAGACCAAGAGATTAGAACGGTGATATCCAACATAGCTAAGGCAACAAATACAGGTATAAATGAATTATGGAGGAGTATAGGAAAGGATAATATCAAGGCTTTCCATAGAGATTTTCCTGCCTTTTTCGCCCATGACAACTTATTTTCTTTTTTAAGAGCACTTTATGATATACATGTAGTTATGACTAAAAAGTTCAAAGGAGCAAAGCCACCACTTGTAGAAATTAACCCTATTTCTTCTAGACAGGCTGTTTTTAGTTATAAGTCTAACAGAGGTATGTTCGATTACTTCCTAGGTTTATTAGATGGAAGTTGTGAATTTTTCAATGAGAAAATTGAAATAAAGGAAATTGAAAGAACTGACACTAGTTTAAAATTGATTCTTACCTTTGAAAGGGATATTTATTTTAAGAAAAAGTTTATCTTTAATAAAATAATGTCTTTAGGTTTTGTAAAGAGTATTCCAATAAAAACAGGTATATTTACTTTTATAGTGTCTTCAGCTGTACTGCTACCATTAATGGGCTTAGATAATGTGGTAAAGGCTCTGCTAGGTGCCTTAGGGGGAGCTGTGGCAGCAACTGTTGGTAACATGCTTTTAAATAGTCCAAAGAAGCTAATTGTTGAAGAGATTCAGCGATTGAAAAACAATGAATATATCTACGATGGAGACATTGAAAGTAAGGACCACTATGAAGAAATGTACAAGCTGTTAAAGGAATATAAGAAGGTTTTATCAGCTGATTTTCTTGGTTTTAAAGGTATTACCGATGAAATGAATACCTTTGTAGCTAATATTAATCAAATATCAGAATCTATGACACTTACATCAAAGGATATAGCTGGTGTAGTGGAGCAAGTAGCTAGTGGGGCAGTATCTCAAGCAGAAAACACAGGAAGAGCTGCTTATAGACTTAATGAAGATATACAAGCTTTAAACAATATAGTTGCCAATGAAAATGCTAACGAAGAAAAGCTGGAAGAGGCCATGAAGAAGATTAATAACTCTTATGAAAATGTAGAGAGTACTAGTAACAATATATTAGGTACTTTAAAGAGTTTCCAGCAAGTTAAAGATCTAGGTATAAATCTTGAGGGTAAAGTAAAAGACATTACAGGAATAGTTTCTATAGTTTCCAGTATTGCAGAACAAACAAATCTATTGGCTTTAAATGCTTCTATAGAGGCTGCTAGAGCTGGGGAACATGGAAGAGGCTTTGCAGTAGTAGCTGAATCCATAAGAAAACTTGCAGAACAGTCTAAGGAAGCGGTAGAGGATATAAACTCTAACCTAGTTCTCTTTGTTAATGATATTAATGGACTTGTAGATAGTATAGAGGTTCAGTATGATATTTTACAAAAAGAAACAAAGAGTTTGGAAGATGTTAGATCTATAAGTTTTGAAGCTAACGAAGCTATTAAGGCAGTTGCTGTTTCCATGGATCTTACAATAAAAGAGTTAAACAATGAGGCGGAAAACATTTCAGAAGCATATGATAGCATAGAATCTCTAGCGGCTATAGCCCAAGAAAACTCTGCTTCTTCTGAGGAAGTAAGTGCTAGCGTAGCAAGCTATACAAATGAATTAGAAAAGCTTATGAACAGCATAAAGGAATTTCAAGATATTACTAAAGAATTTGATAAGAACTTGAAAAAGTATAAGTTTTAGAAGTTAGAAGATTTATACATAGTTAAAAACCTTATAGAGGATGAAATTCTGATAAAAGCAGATTCCCTTAAATTTGTGGGAATCTGCTTTTTATTACTTATTATTAATATAAAAAATAAAACATTGGATTATAAAAGCTGAGCTTATAACTCCAAAGGCAGGATATAGCACTTTTATTAAGTTGGAAAAACCAATTTGGGAAATAGGAAGTGCTAACAGTAATATTAGGACTACAGATTTCTTGTAGCTAATGTAATTAAAAAATCTATTCAATAAAGAACTTTTAAAGTAATTGCCTCCATGGCATCGATTTTTATCTGAAAGGCTTTGAAGCATTTTTGCTACACTGTATACGTCTGATACAACGGTAGAAAACATTTCAAGCCAAATTATAAATAGTAGCATAATTTGCAGGAAGCTACCAAAACGGTGGGATATGTACAAAAGAGGAATTTCATATTGATATATGTAGGGTACGTTTAACATAAGCATTAAATTTATTGCTCCGCATAATAAAGTTAATACTAGGGCCCCAATAGACACACCCCATATTAAGATTTTGTTGTGGTTTACTTCTTTTGATAAGGGGACTAGTACTCCGGAACAACTGAGCAAATTAAATCCTGCATATAAAATGGTGGAAAAAAACCAATGGTTTTTTGAATAGGGGATGGATTTAATATGTTCAAAGCTGATAAGGTCTTTGGCGAATACCAGATACAGTATAAAAATACTACTAATGACGAATATTAGGCTTGGAACTATTATAGAGTTTACTTCTATTAAGCCATCAGTATCCCTCATTAATATTATCAAGGCTAAAGAACTCATTAAGCCAATTCCAATCCATTTAGAAATACCAAAGTATTGATTAAGTAAGGCTCCACTGCCGGCTAAGATAATGGCAGTACCGCTTAAGAGAAAGAAACTAGTAAATATGTCTGTTAATTTACCTAAGAATCCTGGACTAACAAGATTAATCAGTTGGTTATAGGATTCTAATTTATATCTAGTTGATATTTCTATAAACATTTTAGATACACCTATGTATATGATTCCGCAGAGGATGATTCCTGCAAAGCTTTTGTATCCATAGGTGGTAAAAAATTGGGTTATTTCTTTACCGGATGCCAGGCCAGCACCTACAATAGTGCCAATAAACACCGCTGCTACTTGAAATGTTGCAGATAGACTTTTTTTCAATCCTAATCCTCCTTGAAAATACTTCTGTACTAATATATTAGAGGATTAGTAAATTAATTAGCCTAATAGAGAAATAAAAGTTAAAAAGATAAATTATTTTTATCTTTTGTGAAAAAATAAAAATAGTCGCAAGTGGGCAATTAAAGGAAAGGTAGGTGAAAAGCCTGCACTACTATAAAAAAAGGGCAGGTATTAGCTTGAAAAAAATTTTAAGGATTATAATGGCCGTATTTATCATGGTTAACTTAACAAGTTGCAAAGGTGAAAAGACTAATGAAGAAGGACAGGAAAGCAAGGAAAGTTTCGATATAAATATTGCTACAAATATATTAAATACCTATATGGGATATATGTATAGCGGAGATATTGAAAGAGCTAAGGACTTGTATTCAGAGAAGATAAGTGAAAAAGGCATAGAACCTTATCCCACAGATTTAAAAATATTATCTTATAAGACAGATGAAGTTAATGAAGTTGGAAGAAGTGGGGTCTTTAAGGTAAAGGTAGTAAGGGGGGCTGCAGATAAAGTTATTTCTGTATTAGATAACTATAATATTAAGATTGAGCTTAATGATAAAGAATATAAGCTAACAGAAATAGGCTCAAATACAGAGAAAGAGGCGTTTTTAGAAGGAGAAGGTATACGTTTAAAGGATAAGAATAGTGTAAAAAACAATCTAATAGTGGATATGTCAGGTATACCCTACTATGCTTTTCCCAAAAATGATGGTTCTATGATTAACAAGGCGCCAGTACCAAGGAAAAGCTTTGGTATGATGGCCTTTAGCTATAATGGAGAAAGAATAGCTGTTAGCACTAAGGATGAAAATAGTAGCTATCTAGGAATAATTCAAATAGATGAAACAGGAGCCAGTCAAGGTGGCGCTGCTGCTGGCGGAGGTGGCACCGGTGATGGTGGAGG
>JAAYTB010000073.1 GCA_012523855.1 Clostridia bacterium | reverse complement strand
TGTCAGGTAACAGGTAGCAGATGTCAGGTAACAGAGATTGGATAATAGGTATGAGATAAAAAATAAGCTATTGGAGCTTGAGCTCCAATAGCTTATTTTTAGAATAGTGCGTGTTTTGGTGTTCTTGGGAATGGTATAACGTCTCTTATGTTACCCATACCTGTAATGTACATTATTATTCTTTCAAAGCCTAAACCATAGCCTGCATGCTTGGTTCCGCCGTATTTTCTAAGTTCTAGGTACCACCAATAATCTTCCTTGTCAAGTCCTAGCTCTTCAATTCTCTTTTCAAGTAAATCTATTCTTTCTTCTCTTTGGCTACCGCCGATTATTTCACCTACTCCTGGAACAAGAAGGTCCATGGCTGCTACAGTCTTGTTATCGTCATTTAATCTCATGTAGAAAGCTTTTATTTCCTTTGGATAGTCTGTTACGAAAACAGGCTTTTTAAAGATTTTTTCTGTAATGTACCTTTCGTGTTCTGTTTGAAGGTCTGCACCCCATTCTACAGGATAGGAGAAGGTCTCACCGGATTTCTTTAATAGATCAATAGCTTCAGTGTAAGTTATTCTAGTAAATTCTGAGTTTACTACGTTGTTTAATCTATCTAGTAGTCCCTTGTCTATAAACTTGTTAAAGAACTCCATTTCTTCTGGAGCATTTTCTATTATATAGTTAATGATATATTTAATCATGTCTTCTGCTAAATGCATATTGTCCTCAAGATCTGCAAAGGCTATTTCTGGCTCGATCATCCAGAACTCAGCTGCGTGTCTTGTAGTGTTTGAATTTTCAGCCCTGAAAGTAGGTCCAAAGGTATATACATTTCTAAAAGCTAAAGCATAGGCTTCTGCCGCTAATTGACCACTTACAGTAAGGTTAGTTTCCTTACCAAAGAAGTCTTGTGAGAAATCTATGGATCCATCTTCATTTAAAGGAGCACCCTTTAAGTCCATAGTTGTTACTCTAAACATTTCGCCGGCACCTTCACAGTCGCTACCGGTTATTATTGGAGTGTGAGTATATATAAAGCCTCTATCTTGGAAGAACTTATGGATAGCATAAGCTGCTAATGAACGAACTCTAAATACTGCAGAGAAAGTGTTACTTCTAGGTCTTAAGTGGGCAATTTCTCTAAGGAATTCAAAGCTGTGTCTCTTCTTCTGAAGAGGGAAGTCTGGAGAGGAAAGCCCTTCAATAACCACTTGGGAAGCCTGAATTTCAAAAGGCTGCTTTGCTTGTGGAGTGGCTACTAATTTTCCTGTGACTTTTATAGAAGCACTTATATTTAGTTTTGCTATATCTTTAAAGTTCTCTAAATGCTGCTCGAAAACTATCTGTATATTTTTAAAGAAACTTCCGTCATTTAATTCGATAAAGCCAAAGGCGTTGGAAGCTCTAAGGTTTCTTATCCAACCTGATACCGTAATGGTTTTATCTAAGTAATTGGAGGTATTTCTATATAGCTCCTTTATTAATATGTTTTCCATGTTAAAACACCATCCTTTCCGTTTATAACCTATTCTTAAGTATACCTCAAAATGAGCTTTTTGCAAGTTTTTTTAGTGGAAAGAAATACTTAACTGGGAGGAAGCTTCATAGACTATTATGAACAGTTAGTTTATCAATTAATAAGAGGGGGACAAATGGGACAGTTAAAAAATTTCGGCACCATATTTTTAAGTTTAATACTTGAGGGATTTCCTTTTTTAATCTTAGGGGCACTAGTTTCTTCATTTATACAACTAAAGGTATCTGAAGATAGGATAGGTAGATTTCAGTGCAAAAGCAAATTTTTATCTTTGCTAGCCATGGCAGTGGCTGGAGTCTTTTTTCCTATCTGTGAATGTGCTATGGTCCCTATTGTTAGAAGGCTTGTAAAAAAGGGCATGCCTATAGGTATGGCTATAACTTTCATGACAGCAGTACCAATAGTTAATCCAGTAGTTTTTATGTCTACATATTATGCTTTTATAGGTCATTCATACATAGCTTTTTTAAGATTTGCTTTAGGAGTATTTTGTTCAATTATTATTGGCTATTTAATGGGAGAACTTACAGACAAAAACCCCTTAAAGGAAGAAAAACATCACCATAGTCATCATCACTGCTCTTGTGGACATGACCATAATCATGGGGCTCATAAGGAGCAAGGTACTATAAAAGTTATAATAGGACATGTCAGCGAAGAGTTTTATGAAATAGGAAGATTTTTTATATTAGGAGCTCTTTTATCTTCTCTCTTTCAAACAGCAATTCCAAGACATATCATATTAAATTTAGGTAGCGGTCAAGTATCCTCCATATTAATGATGATGCTCTTAGCCTTTGCTTTATCAATATGCTCTGAGACAGATGCCTTTATTGCTAGAACCTTTTTTAATCAATTCACTGGCAGTTCTGTCATGGCTTTTTTAATATTTGGCCCTATGGTAGACATAAAAAATACTATTATGCTAGTATCCAATTTTAAACTGAACTTTATAATAAAGCTAATTTTTGTTATTTTCGCAATCTGCTTTCTTACTTGTTTACTTCTGCCTATGCTGGCCCTGGGACTATAGGAGGTGAGAAAATGAGAAAAGTATTCAATCCAGATAGAGCCCTATGGTCTATTGTCTTATTACTGCTTTTCTATACCTTTGTAAAAATGATATATAGTGGCGATATTAAAAATTTCATTCATCCAAATATGATTAAGTATTCTATTTTTGGAGCTATAGCAATAGGCATTATGCTGATAAATAATTTTTTAAACACCTTTAGTGAAGCTGAAGAGGTAAAAGTAAGGTATGGTTATATTCTTTTTCTTATCCCAGTGATTATATATATGATTGTAAAACCTACCGGCCTTACTGAAAGTGCTGCTATTAATAGGGGAGTAAATTTATATTTTTACAAAAGCCTTATGGCAGAGGAAGGCAAAGGTGGGCACCACCACCATCATCATCACCATGAAGATCAACATAGCCATAATCACGGAGATGGAGAAATTATAATAGAAAATGGGGAAGTAATAGTAAATAATGAAAACTTCTTTACAAGCTTTAAGGAATTTTATAAAAATACAGAGGAATATAAGGAAAGGCCTGTAAGGATTAAAGGTTTTGTTATAAAGGAAAAAGGTAAAAGTGAAAGTTTTATCCTATCAAGAATGGTTGTTTCTTGCTGTGCTGCAGATACGGAGGTTATAGGTATTAGATCTATCTACAAAGATACGCCATTAATAGCTAATGGCCAGTGGCTAGAAGTGAAAGGAAAACTGCAGTTTGAAGGAGTTGAGCAAGGTCCTATAATTATAGTAGAAAGTCTTAATCCTATAGATAAGCCAGAGGAAAGCTACATATATAGGGACTAAACGTTGACAAGAAATCCTGCCAGCCTTATAATGACCTTAATGTTTAGTTTATTTATATAAAATGGGAGGAACATTTTATGTTGGACTTTTTTAAAAGGACTTTTAAGCTTGTGGCACCAGTCAGTGGAAGAGTTATGGATTTGTCAGAGGTTCCTGATGAGATCTTTGCAGATAAGATGGTGGGAGAGGGGATAGCTATAGAGGCTACAGATGATCTAGTAGTTGCCCCTGCAGATGGTGAGATTACTTTAATCTTTAAAACTAACCATGCCTTTGGAATGATTTTGGATAATGATGTTGAAGTTTTAGTTCATATTGGCCTAGATACTATATCTCTTGGAGGAGCTGGTTTCAAAAGATTAGTGGCAGAAGGGGAGAGGGTAAAAGCTGGTGATCCTATACTAAAGGTAGATAGAGAATATATTACTTCAAGAAGTTGTTCCTTAATAACTCCGGTGTTAATAACTAACCATGATATAGTGACTTTTACTTCCTTTAACATAGAGGGTGAAGTTAAGGCTGGCAGTGATACAATATTGGAATATAAATTGAAATAAGAAATAAAATAGTATATTATGTTTATGGTGATATGTTTTTCATATCACTTTTTATTTTGCATTGAAAAGGTGAAAGAGTGATATAATGGAAAATTTGATTAGGGAAGATGAAACTTTAGATGATTTACAGCTGAAAGGCATACATATAATTCAGAAAAAAGAAGGCTTTAGATTTGGAGTAGATGCTGCACTATTAGCCAATTTTGCTAGGATAAAAAGATCCATGAAGGTAATAGATCTCTGTTCTGGAACAGGAATAATACCTTTAATACTGGCAGGTAAGACAGAGGCAGCTAAGGTAACTGGTTTAGAAATACAAGAGGAAATGGTGGAAATGGCCTTAAGGAGCGTTAGATATAATAAGCTAGAGGATCGCCTTGATTTTATTGCTGGGGACTTAAAGGATGAAAGGCTCCTAAAATCTATGGAAAAGGCAGATGTAGTCACAGTAAATCCTCCTTATAAGTTAAGAGGTTCAGGAATTGTAAACCCTGAAGATAAAAATGCTATAGCAAGGCATGAAATCCTGGCCACCTTGGAAGATGTAATTAAGGCCAGTCGAATATTATTGAAGGATAACGGACGGTTATTCATGGTTCATAGGCCAGAGAGAATAGCAGATATTCTTTGTCTTATGAGAAAATATAAAATTGAACCTAAGGCTATTAGAATGGTCCACCCTAATTCTAAAAAGGCTCCTAATATTGTTTTGGTAGAAGGGCAACGTGATGGGGGAGCTTTCTTAAAATGGCATCCACCCCTTTATGTTTACAAGGATGACGGTGGCTATAGCCATGAAATAAATGAAATTTATGGAAGAAGGTGAGGAAGTGTCTGTAGGTAAGCTATATATGGTTCCAACTCCCATTGGGAATTTAAAGGACATTACCTTAAGGGCTTTGGAAGTTTTAAAAAATGTAGACTTAATTGCTGCAGAAGATACAAGACAAACTCTAAAACTACTAAATCATTTTGAAATTAAAAAAACTTTAATAAGCTATCATCAACATAATGAAAAAATAAAAGGTGAAGAAATTGTTCAAAGGCTGAAAAAAGGAGAAAACATCGCCTTAGTTTCCGACGCTGGTAGCCCTGGGATTTCAGACCCTGGTAGTGTAATAGTTAAAATGTGCATTGAAGAAACCTTGGACTTTGAAGTCCTCCCTGGTGCCACTGCAGTGACTACTGCCCTAGTATATTCTGGTTTGGATACTAGTGCATTCATATTCAAAGGCTTTATACCAAGGGACAAGAAGGAAAAGGCTAAGCTGGTAAAAGAATTAAAGGATAGAAAAGAAACTCTGATTTTCTATGAAGCACCTCACAGAATCAAGGAAACTTTAAACTTTTTACTGCAATCATTTGGAGATAGAAAAGTTTCTGTTTGTAGGGAACTTACAAAGCTCCATGAGGAAATATTGCGTATGAATTTAAGTGAAGCTATTCAACATTATCAGAACCATTCTCCAAGAGGGGAATATGTCCTGGTCCTTCAAGGTAAAAGCCAAGAGGAAATTGATAAGGAAGAAGAGGCTCTATGGCAGGATCTGACCATAGAAGAACACATTAAAAAATATATGGAAACAGGCCTTAGTAAAAAGGAAGCAGTAAAAATTGTGGCGAAAGATAGGGGCGTTTCTAAGTCAGAAATCTATTTATATTCAATAAATCTATAAAAGTTTAAAAAAAAGTTACAAAAATGTTGTAACTTTTTTTATTATGATGGTATAATATAAATGAGTTCAAGACAAGCATCTAATTTAATAAGTTTTTGTCAGAAAAACTAGGAAAATTGGAAATTATTAAAACAACATGAAAAAGATTACATAAGGGAGGTGGAACCACTCTGGCTAGGTAGCATAAGTTTGGGTGGGTTATTTTGAAAAAGAAGATATTTACAGCACTTTTATCGCTGGGATTAGTTTTTTCAATGAACGTAACTGTATTAGCTGATACCATAGAGGAGTTGCAACAACAAAAACAACAAATAATACAACAACAAAATGAAGCAAAGTCTCAAAGAGACGCATTTTTAAATTATTATAATAGTGTTAAGGAAACTGTAGAGGACATAGAGATAGAATTACAAATGATGGATTCTAAAATCGAAACTCTAATTATTGATATAAATAAAAATGAAAGTGACCTAGAAGTTACTAACAACGAAATAGAGAAAACTGAAAAGGAAATTACTGAACAAGAAAATTCTATACAAGAGAAGCAGGACGTACTTGATGACAGAATGAAGGCTCTATATAAGAGCGGATCAAATGGATACATATCCGTCATATTAAAGTCTGAAGGCTTAGGGGATCTAATTTCTAGAATAGAAGCAGTTAACAAGATTGCTGAATACGATAAAAAGATAATTAATGAAATGAATGAACAAAAGAAGGTCTTGGAAGAACAAAAGGCTGTTCTAGATGTACAAAAGGTAAAAATAGAAGAATTGAAACAAGAAAATATGTTGAAAAAAGCTGAATTAGATGAATCAAAAAGTAAACAACAAGCAATATTAGCTGAAAATCAAGGGAAGATGAAAGAATTTGACGAAAAGGTAAACTACTACTATAATCTTATAGCTAATTTAGAAGCTAAGAAAAAGGAAAAAGATAGACAGATAACTACTTTAAGAAATAGAATTTATACTAGCGGAAATAACCCTGGAATCACGTCCAGAGGAGACAGTGGATCTGCCAACTACTCTAGCGATGCTCTAGTTCAATATGCCTTAAGCTTTAGGGGAGTGCCCTATAAGTGGGGAGGTACAACACCAGCAGGATTTGACTGTTCTGGTTTTGTAAAGTATGTATATGCACATTTTGGCATACACACAACTAGAACAACTTATACTCAGGTTAAAGAAGGAAGAGCAGTATCCAGAAGTCAGCTTCAACCAGGAGATTTAGTTTTCTTTGGTTATGGATCACCTCATCACGTAGGTATATATATAGGGGATAATTCCTATGTTCATGCCCCACAAACAGGAGACGTAGTAAAAATATCTCCATTAACAAGAAGAGATTATATGACAGCAAGAAGATTAAGATAATAAAACCGAAGGTACAAGCCTTCGGTTTTCTATTGAAAAAAAACATGTAAAGGCTTTTCAACCTTTACACCTAAAACATTATTTTTCTGTTTTTATATCATCTAAGCAATGTTTACAAATGTTTTTACCTTTGTAGTTAATAACATCTCTTGCATCACCACAGAAGATACAAGCTGGTTCATATTTCTTTAATATGATCTGCTCTCCATCTACGTAGATTTCTAAAGCGTCTTTTTCAGCGATATCAAGAGTTCTTCTTAATTCTATAGGAATAACTATTCTTCCCAATTCGTCTACTCTTCTTACTACACCTGTTGATTTCATTTTTGTTCCTCCCTTTTTTACATACTTCGACATATTTGCAATTAGATTATAGCAAATATGTAATTAATAGTCAAACGCTATTTTTTAAAAAAACCTCATTAAGTTACAAAATTCTTGATGAAGCATTCCTCAATTAATAATATACTACCATATAATTGAAAAGTCAATATGTTTTTTCAAATTTTATGTTTTTTTGACAAAAGGCAAAATTCCTTGAGAAATCATGGTTTATAAAAGTATTCTCTTATTTTATTGTCAACGGTTACCAATAAAAAATGCTAAAATATAAATTTTTAAAAGGCAAAAAAGTCTATTTTAAAAAATAGTAATTATATGGATTACAGTCTAAATAGCTTGTCGAAAAATCACGTTTAGCGTCGATAAACCCATAATAAGCCCTTATTTATTTGGGAAAAGCAAGGAAAAGCATGTTATCTGAAAACATAAATAATAAATAATGGTAAATATATAAAAATATTAAATTGATTCTCCTTATATATAATATGAACTTGTAAAAAAAAGAGAATTTTATTTTAAATTTTTTTGCTTTATATTTTAATTTTTATTCTTATTCGTAATTATTTACAATTTTTAAAGTAATTATACTTGCTTTATAAATATTTCATTGATAAAACTGAATAAATGTTCTAGAATAATTAGTGTTAGTATATTATATAACCTGCAGCTTTTGTTTTTATGCAAGTAGATGATTGGAGGAAATTAAATGGCTAAAAAGGAATTTACAGAAGGGCCAATATATGTGGCAATGACATATTTTAGTTGGTTTGTTATCTCAAATATATATTTTTTATTACTAAACATATTACTAATATTTTTTTTATTAGCTATTGAAGTAGACTTAAGTAATCCTACTTATTACCTCATGCTTTTTGTGGCAGCACTACCAGTGGCTCCATCCTTTACAGCCCTACTTTCTGTTATGGGTAAACTGGTAAGGGAAGGGGATATAAACTTAACTAAGGATTATTTTAAGGCTTACAAGGAAAATTTCAGACAAGCTTTTTCTATAGGTGCTCTTTTTACTGTATTAATAGTCCTTTTATTAGTAGATATTAGAATTATTAAAGCTAGTTCCCTTGCAACTTTTTTGTTACCAATTTTTTATGGCTGTATTTTTTCAATTTTGCTTATAGCCTTATACGCTTTTCCTATAGTATCTAGATTTTATTTGAAAACTAAAGATGTTCTAAAATTATCAGCCTTCTATATTATAAAAAGATTTAAGAATACTCTTTTAAATATAGCTGGTGTAGCTGTTGTATTTATTGTAGCTGAATATGCTCCATCTATTGCGTTCATGCTTTTTGCCAGTATTATAGCCTATATTATTATGTTTAATGGAAAAGGTATATTAGAAGAGATAGAAGAAAAGATAATTAGTAATGAATAGGAGCTTTTAGTCACAAAACACTTTGTAACTTGTAATAAGTTTATATATACCGTATAATATAATTAATGAAATATATATAGCTTTTACAGTTAAAGGAGATGAATTGAGATGGAACAGGAAAAATTTGATGTACAGTATATTAGGAAGCTAGCAGAGGAAGTGTCAAAGAGTAGTTTGGTTCCATATGATGATTTGCCCAAATATGACTTGTTTTTGTCACAAGTTATTGACTATCTAAATGACAAGTTTTCAAATGAAAAGTACACTAATAATATAGTGCAAAACTATATAAAAAGCGGGGTAATAAGCAAACCTGAATATGGTAAGAAAAGAGGTTATACCAAGCTTCATTTGGCTCAGTTAGTTTTGTTAAGCTATATGAGGCCCATACTTACTACAGAAGATATTAGCAAGGTTTTTAGACTAGCTTTTAATGATATAAATGATCGACATGATGATATAATATCTTGGGAAGATGCTTACAAGATATTTTCACAAATTCAGCAGAAAAGTTTTGATACCTTTCTTAACGTAGACTACTTTAATGAAAAGAAGTTCCATGACTTTATTAAAGATAACAATCTTTCCGATAAGGAAGAAGAAAGAATATTTGTATTTTTAACTGTAATGACATTAATAGCTAAGGCAAGTTCTATTAAACAGCTGGTGCAAAAAATAGTTTCAGAATATGAAGGTGAGTAGATTCCTTAATCTATGAGATCTAACATTTGACATGAAAAGCGGCCAAATAGGGTGCTTTTTAGTATCCTATTTTACAAGTATGATATAATATAGTATGTTTAATTAGTGAATTTCTAAACATGCTGTAAAAGGAACAGATAAAAAGGTTGATTAAGATGAATAGTGGAAGTAATGTCAAGATATCCGTTAGAAATTTAGTGGAATTTACCTTAAGAGCTGGTGATTTAGATACTAGATTTACTACTTCCTCCAGAGCGGTGGAAGGAACCAGATTGCAGCAAAAGCTTCAGAAATTAAATAAGAAAAAATTCATGAAGATTATAATGAACTTCACTGGGCCCAGGCTAAGTGTTATGGTTATATTTATGGCCTGCAACAGCAGTTAACAGATCTGGATATTCAGATAACTTATTGTGATGTGGAAAATGAAGATGTAAAGATCTTTGTGAAAAACTTTTATATAGAGGAGCTGGAAGAGTATTTTCTAGGAATCATAGATAAATACCATAAATGGGCCTACTTATGGGAACAGTGGGTAGACCTTAGAAATCTTTCCATAAGGTCCTTAAACTTTCCCTTTGATAGCTACAGAAAAGGCCAGAGGGAATTGGCAGTTTCTGTTTATCAGACTATAAGAGAAGAAAAAAGTATTTTTGTTCAAGCACCAACGGGGATAGGTAAGACTATTTCAACAATTTTTCCCACGGTAAAAGCCATGGGGGAAGGCCATATATCAAAAATATTCTACTTAACTGCCAAGACCATTACTAGGCAGGTGGCAGAAGAAGCTATAAATAAAATGAGGGACTGTCACTTAAGTTTCAAGTCAATTACCCTTACTGCCAAGGATAAAATATGCAGAAAAAGGCCTTAGAGGGGAAAACTTTTACCTGGAAAGGGCCTTGACGGAGGAGATCTATCCCTTATTAAGAAAGTTTGTTAAGCTATCGGAGGATTGGCTAGCTAACAATGAAGGGCGACAAGGCCATGAAGATTTACTTCAGCTATATTTTGATGTACTGGCCTTTCTTAGGGCTTGGGAATTGTATAGTGATGACTACATAACCTATGTAGAGGAAGCTGCCAATGATCTTACTATAAAACTCTTTTGCCTTCATCCAGGTAAGCTTCTAAGGCAAAGTATAAATAAGGGAAGGGCAGCAGTGTTTTTTTCAGCTACTTTGACCCCTATGACTTATTTTAAGGATATATTAGGTGGTAAGGAAGAAGATTATACTATGAGATTGCCTTCCCCTTTTCCTAAAGAGCGGCAATGTTTGTTAATTGCAGATAGAGTTTCTACTTTCCTTCCTACAAATACATGACAGATGTATACAATTATTTTCTAGAAGCTTATCCACAAGTTAAGCTTCTCCTTCAAGAAGGGGACATGGATGAAAATGAAAGGGACGAATTTTTAGAAGCTTTTATAGAAGAACCAGAGGAAAGTCTAGTAGCCTTTGTGGTTTTAGGTGGCATATTTTCTGAAGGCATAGACTTAAAAGGAGATAGACTAATTGGAACTGCCATTGTCGGTGTAGGTCTTCCACAGCTTTGCCTAGAAAGAAACATTATTAAGGACTACTTTAATGAGGAAGGGCAAAATGGATATCACTATGCCTACACCTATCCGGGAATGAACAAGGTAATGCAGGCTGCCCATTCCTATGGAGGCCGAAGGACTGAAAGAAATGAAGTAATGTATGGCCAGGAAGGTCATATTTACGTATATTTTATATATGGCATGCATTATTGCTTTAATGTTATAACAGAAAAGGAAAATGTACCTAGGGGAGTCCTTGTTAGAGCTATAGAACCTATAAGGGGCATGGATATTTGCCAAGATGACTTTTATATAGCAGAAGATGAAGAAAGCAGGGCAGACTTTGAAATAGTTAGGACAACTAGAATAAACATAGACTATTCAGAGGAAGCTAGGTTTTATCCATGGAGATTTTATATTAAGGATAATCCTTACGTATCTAAAAAATAAAAAAGTGTTTTCTAGTAATTGTAATTAATATATAATATACTTAATATCTAAAGAGTTAGATATAAGATTATAATCAAGGGGGGATGGATATGGATAAAAGTTATTTGATGGTGGCCTTGATGATCTTAGCTGTTATATTAATTGTAGTATGCTTGGTAAAAAAGGCTATAAAATTTGCTATGTTTATTTTACTAGTAATATTAGCTATTGCTTTAGTTGATATTTTAGTGTATGGTGTGTCGCCAGTAGATGAATTTAATGCATTTGTAACAAATATTAAGTATGGAAAAACCATTGCTACAATGACTGGTGATATAAAAGATTCTGTAGGCAATATATCGAAAGCTCTAGGCGATGAAAAATTAGACCAAGAAGATATAAAAACCTTAGAGGAAGAAAATCAAAAACTTCATAAGTGTAAAGAAGAACTGACTAAGCTAGACCATAGCAAAAGGCTTACTAACTTCCACAATTCATATATGGGGTATTTGGATACTATAATCAATATATCTGATGGGGTGGTAAAGGAAGCGGCTACAGGTAAGACTACTGTTACAGATCTACAAGGGAAACTTGGACAAATAAAAGAAGCTATCAATAGTCTTACAAGCTTAAAGAAATAATTATTAAGAAATTTAGTGATTTTTTTTATCCATATATATAATATAGATATCCAAAGTACTTATGACTAAATGTGATTAAAGGGGGCAAAAAATTGCAGCACGATAAATTGTTTACTATTCCTGATGACTATTGCAGTGTATTTAGTTTAAAGGAAACAGAGAAGGCTATTAAATATGTTAAAGATTTTTTTGAAAGGGAATTGGCTAATGAGCTTAATCTAATAAGAGTTTCTGCACCTTTATTTGTAAAGAGAAATACAGGTATGAATGATAATCTTAATGGCACAGAGCGACCAGTTAGCTTTGATGCTAATGGCATAGATGGAGAAATAGAAATTGTCCATTCTCTGGCTAAGTGGAAGAGAATGGCCTTATATAGATATGGATTTGAACCTGGTGAAGGCCTATATACAGATATGAATGCCATAAGAAGAGATGAGGAATTAGATAATACCCATTCTATTTATGTAGACCAGTGGGACTGGGAAAAGGTAATACATAAGGAAGAAAGAAATGTTGAGAACTTAAAGTCTATTGTAAGAGGCATCTATAAAGTTTTTAGAAAAACAGAAGATTATGTAATGGATCTATATCCTGAAATTGCAAGATTACTTCCTGAAGAGATCTTCTTTATAAGTGCTCAAGAGCTAGAGGACCTATATCCTTCTTTAAGTCCAAAGGAAAGAGAAGAGGCTATCACCAAGGAAAAAGGTGCAGTTTTTATAATGCAAATTGGGGATAAGTTAAAATCTGGACAAAGACATGATGGCAGGGCTCCAGATTACGATGACTGGAAATTAAATGGAGACTTAATACTTTGGTATCCTGTATTAGAGTGTGCTCTTGAGCTATCCTCCATGGGTATAAGAGTAGACGAAGAAGCCTTAGCTTATCAGCTAGAAGTTAGTGGCTGTACCGACAGAAAGGAATTAGAATTCCATAAGAAACTTTTAAATGGAGAACTTCCTTATACTGTAGGTGGTGGTATAGGACAATCAAGAATATGTATGTTTTTCCTAAGAAAAGTCCACATAGGAGAAGTGCAAGCCTCCATGTGGCCAGATGAAATGATAGAAGCTTATAAAAAGCACAATATAATCTTTTTATAGATAATACAGGAGACACTGCAGGGTCTCCTGTGTTTTTTTAATTCTTTTCCTTCAGTAGACAAATGCTCTGGGAAGAGATTCCTTCCCCCTTTCCTGTAAAGCCCAAGCCTTCCTCGGTAGTAGCCTTAACATTTATTTGACTTATATCTATATTCAAGGCCTTAGCTATATTTTCTCGCATGGTCAATATATGAGGAGCCATCTTAGGTTTCTGGGCAATAATTGTAGAATCTATGTTAACTATTTCATAATTATTTTCCCTAATTAATCTCCCAACTACCTTTAAAAGAGATATGCTAGATGCCCCTTTATACTGGGGATCAGTGTCGGGGAAGTGCCTGCCTATATCCCCTAAAGCAGCTGCACCAAGAATGCTGTCCATAATTGCATGAGTTAAAACATCAGCGTCAGAATGACCGGATAGGCCCTTGTCAAAAGGAATTTTTACCCCTCCTATAATGAGATCTTTATCCTCTACTAGTTTATGTACATCATAGCCCATACCAATTCTCATATTAATATCACTCCTAACAATTTGATTTTATTATTAATCACTAGTATAGCATTAATAAGATAAGTGTAAAACAAAAAATACTCTGCATCTAAAAGATACAGAGTATTAGTTATATAGATTATTACATGAAAGGAGAATTTGAAATTTACATCATTTCTTTGTAAGGAGAAACTTCGCATATGGGCTTGCTGCCTGTGGTAAAGGTAAAAAAGCTTTTTATTTTATGGAAACAGGCCTTTAGCAGCCCAGGAGTTTGTGGTTTGTCCTTAGACTTTCTTGTCTGTTTTTTGAAGTCTACATAAATAACTTTACCATTCATAAAAGTCACTCCTTTGACTAAAGTGAATAGCTATTAAGCAAATGTAAACCTTTAGAATTACCAATATGCTATTCTTACTTATATTTTAACACATATTAATGAAAAAGTTAAGGATTTAAAGAAAATTGTGCTAAAAGTTGGTAGTTAATTTTACCATTTATGTGATATAATATATAAAAATATTGATTTACAAGGGTTGATTCATGGAGGGCTGAGATGAAGGGTAAAATATTTGGAATTTTATTAATATTAGTAGGAGCATCTATAATTGGATGGGGATTTTATATGAATTATCAAGGGGAAAAAGTTAAGAATGATTTAATTGAAAGTTTTGAAAGAGACTTAAAGGCTATGGAAGGATGGGAAGAGTTAAATAGGGATGAAGGTTCAGAAAACTCTGCTGATAATCAGGACAATCCCTCCAGGCCAGCTACAAACAGTAAAGCTATAGCTATGCTTGAAATACCAAAGTTAGATTTAATGGTGCCAGTAGTAGAAGGAACAGATCCAAAAGACATAAAATATGCTGTAGGACATTTTAAAGATACGGATATGCCTGGAACTACAGGAAATTTTGCTATTGCAGGCCACAGAAGTTATACATACAACGAGTACTTTAATAGATTAGATGAGTTAGAAAATGGGGACACTATAAAGGTTAAAACAATAGATGGGAAAATGTACACTTATAAGGTTTTTGAAAAACTGGTAGTAGAACCAGAGGAAACTTCAGTCTTGATGTCTACAGAAGAACCAATCATAACATTGGTTACCTGCACTCCTATAAGAAAAGCTACCCACAGATTAATTGTAAAGGGTAAATTAGTACAGTAGAATATCCCCAAATAAAAAAAGTTATACACAGGTTATCAACAGCCCTGTGAATAATGTGGGTAAAAGTCATCTTATTAATGTTAAGTATATTTTTATATATGTTTAGTGTGTGTATAAACAATGAACAAATTGTGAATATCAACAAATCTTACACAAGTTATACACAAGACAAATGTGGATAATGTGGATTAATTCAATAATATATAATAATATTAAAACTATTGCTATAAAGAAAGTAATAAAAAGTAAATGGCCTGATAAATGATAGTGATAATCATAAGATATTAACAGGTTTTCCACAAGAAAATGAATAATATCAACAGAACTTGTGCATAATTTCAACAGAAGCATTAACTAATTGTTAAAGGAGGTTCTGTTGTGGAAAAGAAAACTGTTAATATATCTTTTATAGTTTTTATAATAGTCCTTCTAATTTGTTCCCTGTTAGGACTTTTGTACCATAGATATACTTATAAAAAAATGTTTAAAAGTGATATGACTAATGCAGAAGAAGTGAGATTATCTCCACCAACTCCTAACAATTGTCCTTAGCAGTAAAACTTCAACAGAGAAAATCTCCCATCTATCATCCCCTAGAGGACATATAGAGGTGATCGGCTATGCTAAATAAAATACTAGTAATATTATTTTCACTATTATGCTTTTCAACAGAAACAATAAAAGGTAAGCCTCTAGAAAATATTGAAGTCTTTGATATAAATCAACAGTCCATAGTAAAGCTAGCCCCTAATGATTATGAAATACAAAGGTTAGTCCATAACTATATACAAGGGATTGATGGACTTTATAGCAAGTTTAACCCAATTCCAGACAAGGGCTATGCTATAAAAATTCCATTATCTCCAGCAATAATAGCTAAAAATAAAGGAATCAAAGTACCTATAGAACAGGTAATTTTAATGTGCCCAGAAAATGATAGTCCTTTCTTAATGCTTTTAGAAGATGAAAATAAAACAAGTTGCTTTACTTTCAAGGGAAGCTCCCTACTACTTTTAGAAAACATAGACTATGAACCCTCCTCTACAATATTAGATGCTATATAAGAAAAAAGTCCACAAAGAAAATAAGAGATACTTGACTCATAGTTAAATGAAGCAAGTATCTCTTATTTATTGTACACTAAATGGTTTTTGCTGAAGAAGAAATAAGCCTATTTATTGTTTTCAATTCCTCCACAGTTAAGTAACGCCATTTTCCTATAGGTAGATCTGATAGGGTAACATTCATAATCCTAACTCTTTTTAACTTAACCACATTATAACCAAAGACTTGGCACATTCGTCTAATCTGCCTGTTTAAGCCTTGAGTTAAAATTATTCTGAAGACATTTTTGCCCTCCTGTTTAACAGTACATTCCTTAGTGATAGTTCCCAGGATTCTTACCCCTGAGGACATTCCTTTAATAAAGCTTGGAGTTATAGGCTTATCTACTGTAACCACATATTCTTTTTCGTGATTATTACCTGCCCTAAGAATTTTATTGACAACGTCCCCATCATTAGTTAGAAAGATAAGGCCTTCTGAATCCTTATCTAATCGACCTATATGAAAGATTCTTTCAGGATAATTAATGTAGTCTATTATGTTATTCTTATCCTTTGGATCAGTAGTGCAGGTGATTCCTACAGGCTTATTAAAGGCTATGTAAACAAGTTTCTTTTTCAAGGTTATCAGCTCTTTGTCAACTTTAACAGTATCTTTTGCAGAAACCTTATCTCCCTGCTGGGCTTTCATTCCGTTAATTGTCACTCGGCCTTGCTCTACAAGCTTATCTCCTTCCCTCCTAGAACAAAAGCCACTTTCACTAAGATACTTATTAATACGGGTGAATTCCCCTTTTTCCTTATGTTCAATAATTCCTTCTGTTTTTTTCAATTTCTTCACCTCAAGAAGTCTTTTTATCTTAAATTTTTGGCCTATTCCATAAAATTATACAGTTTTCATCCTATAATGTGAAGTGAAACTTATCCTTAGGATAAAAACTTGAAATAAGATCTAAAGAAGATTATAATTGATAATACCCTATAATCTAAGGAGGATACATATGGAAAAGGCTATAATATATACATCAAATTCTTGTCCTTACTGCACTGCAGCAAAGGATTATTTTAAGCAGAATAATGTTGATTTTGAAGAAAGAAATGTAGCTAAGGCTGAATATAGAAAAGAGCTGATGAATTTAGGAATATTGAGTGTACCAGTAATAAAAATTGGTGACGAACTTATCAAGGGCTTTGACCTAAAAGCTATTAATAATATTTTAGGTCTATAAGAAAGAAAAACAGAGAAGTGGAAATTTCTCTGTTTTTTTATTCGAAAGAAAGGACTGTGCCGTCGTAATTTATCACTACAGAAAGATTATTATTCTTTATATATTCTTTTGTCTTATCTATATTAAGGGAAGAATTTCGGCCACTGGATATATAGATATTCATAGGTGTAGATTCTTCCAAGTAAGAATTGTCTACAGAGTTTTCCAATATAGCAAGTAAAACCGAATCTAAGCTTTTATTAAAAGTTGAAACACTGTCCTTAACCTTATCTGACAGATCATTCATTGCTCTTACCTCAACAACTCTATTCAACTTGTTTGTTTTAATATTGAAAGAAATAGAACTAGAATCAATAACTATAAGTCCTTCCTCTTTAAAAAATAAAGAGAATGTAAAAAATAAAAGGAATAGTGTAAGGAAGATAAAAATTTTCCCAGGAGCACTATAATAGTCACGGTGCTTTTTTATTTTACCTGTGCAAAGCTCTCCAGGGGAATAATCATCATCGGTAGAAACTAGAGCAAAACTACCGTTGGAAGTAAGAATGTAGCAACCCTTAGAAAGGTTTTTCAAAACCATCCCTGCAAGTTTTTCTTCTTTATTATTCAAATTGGTAACTTCTTTTACTTCACTTTTTTCATTAACAAAGGTATCCATTGTCTTAATGTTAAGGAATGAGGATAAATTACTATAATTATTACTAAATATTATAAATAAAGTTATTATGTAATCAGACCAGCGCTCAAAAAATTTCTGGGGCTTACCGCTAATAGAGCAGAGTTCCTTATAGGGAAGGGAATGACGGACCTTTATCCAATTACTAAACTTCTCATTTTCTGTGCATATTATAGCGATATTAAGCAATTCATCTTTTATAATAGGTCGTGGGTCTGATTTTGCCAGGCTTTTAAAGCTAATGTTATATATATATAATTCCTTTTGCAAGAGAGAGATTTCTTTTTTGTAGGATTGTAAGGTGGCTACATCATATAATGGAGTTTTATTGTCATGGCTAAACTTGTATCTGCTTTTCAGCATTATATATTCTATCTTCAAGATAAAAACCTCCTCTGAAACGAAAGCTAGTAATTATTTCTATCTTTAGTATTCTCTATCTTTTATTATTTTACTTCTCATCCTTCTTAGTATTCTTTTTATTGTTACTAGGTTTGTTAGCCTTGCCTTTTCTTTTACCTACCTTCTTTATAATAACAAATTTACTTCTAAGAGTACAGACAGATGAAGTTGAGTCTTATTAAAATCTTGTAGAAGAAGGAAATTTTATAGGGCCTATAGAATAATACTTATCATTGACATGTTTTTATCTTTTTGATAAACATATTTTTTATAGAAGCACTGTAGATGATCTTATAATAATTAAAACCGAAGGCAGTGGCAAGGCAGTAATTAAAAGCTCTGAGCATTGATTATAAATGCTCAGAGCTCTTTTATCTTAGAATTAAATTATAAAATCTAGGATATACTCAGTGTTAAATTTTTTATATTGATTTACTAAGTCTTCTAAGGTTATGGAATCCACCACGTTATTTATGGCCTTAGTAACTTCATCCCAGACTGTTACTCTAATACAATCCTCGATGGTTTTTTGTAAATTAGAGTTTTCCTTATCATCGTTGCTTATATTAAGTTCCCCTTCTAAGATTCTTAGAACATCACCTACTGTTATAGCTGATGGTTTTTTTGAAAGGCAGTAACCTCCTTGAGAACCTCTTACACTTTTCACTAGGCCTGCTTTTCTTAGGGTGGAGAAGACTTGTTCCAAATAATTTTCTGATATATTTTGCCTTTCTGCAATCTGCTTCAGTGGTATATAGTCACCGTTGGAATTTAAGGCTATGTCAACCATGGCTCTTAGTCCATAGCGGCCTTTTGTAGAGATTTTCATACCATAATCACCTTCTGTAATCAAATAATTAATATATAGTATTCCAATTTGTTATATAAGATAATACTACTATATTAGTATTTTTAAGTCAACCTGTTGGAGAGCTGCTG
>JAAYTB010000072.1 GCA_012523855.1 Clostridia bacterium | reverse complement strand
TCTTATCACCTAAAGCAGTTAAGTATAATCTTTCTGCCTTAATCAGAATAATACAGCCTTATGCATCAGTAAGTCCAGAATGGATTGGAAATGAAAGGACTCTTTATCAGATTTATGCTGATAAGCTTCGAGAGATAGATATTAATATCCTTAATAAATACACAATAGGTGTAATTTATGAGAAAATTAAAAGAAAATTTAAGCTTAACATATCAGATCTGGACAAGGATCGATTTGAAAGTAAATTACTAGAGCATATAAAGCGTATAAGAGAGATTGAGATTCCAATAATTGTAGGAGGCAGAACCATTGCAGATTTTGACTTTTGGACTGAGAAAGGCTTTCTTGCAGTAGGACTAGAAGTTGATAAAGATATTAGATTCGAAAGATTAGTACTCCGGGATGGTCTTGAAACAGCTAAGAACAGCAATAGTAACCATAATACAGAAAGGGACGTTTTATATATTGTTGAAAACTTATGTCATTACATAGTAGATAATAATGGAACAAAGGAAGAGTTAAAAGCAAAAGCCAAGGAATTGCTTGAAATTTTTTAACTTTAAACCTTATCAGCACACTATAAAATAAGCATATAACCTTGATTTTTTCAGGTGATATGCTTATTTTTTTCCTTAATAAACATTTTCCCATTCGTATATTGTATCTTCATAATGGTAAATCTCAATTTCTACCCAGTACAAGCTATCCTCCTTAAAAAGTTGGCAACTGAATTTTGATTGATTATAACCATAAGTTTCATCAATTACTTCAAGGCTGTATCTACTAACATCTCTGGCTAAATCATTAAAGGTAACTTCCTGTCTTTCATTTTCCATACAATAATATACTGAAGAAAAATCGAAATCAATACCGGAGAATTTAATCACGGCCTCACCTGAGCTTTCTACTTTATTTTCAGCCACTAGATAAAAACCCTCTGCAAATTTGAATGTTAGGCGTTCATCTGTTAATTTAGATGTGGCAGGTGTGACATCAATTGATGTAACTACCGCATCATGAAGACTTATTGGTAAAAGAAGATTTGGCTTAATAAATTGATTCATTCATATTGTCTCCTTTCATGGATTATATTCTAATTATACTTCCTTTAATAATACTTGTCATTAGGCCTTTGGGCTAGTGGTCTATAGGGTGTAACCTGCTTCTTGTAGCTTATGTTGGAAAGCAAATCAAATCGGTTCTGGAAAAAATATCCTAAACAATACATACTATAAATAGGTTGATATAGTGTTATAAATAAAGGAGGAAAGTTATGCCCTTTACATTTGCCCATCCTGCTGCTATTATCCCTTTTCTAGGTAAGAAAACCAATTTAAAGCATACGGTGTTATAGGACATACTTTTAGTGGCTTTTTATACTTTAATCTGCCATTAGTATTTATCACAGCATCTCTATGGCACCTTATTATAAAGAAACTCTTCATATCATGTATGTCAAAGAGATTGCGTATTTTCTTTAATGATAATTATGAAGAAAAATGGAGTCCTATTAATATTTGTAGCATTTTAGTCTTTATAGCTTCAGCTCTTTTAGGCAAACAGATTGGTGTATATAAATGTTGCTTCCTTTTGTTCTTATAGTGTTAAGAAAATTATCTATAGGGACAGTTTAAAAATTAAAACAAATAGATTTAATATCTGCCTAAACTGGAATAGGTCTTAGAAAACTGATATATTATTAAACATAAGATAAAATGGGAGGAAAGATATCTATGATTGAGATGATTAAAGGAATATTTATGGATTATGGTGCCAATGAGGGAATGGCACAGGTTTTATCTAATGTAATTGCGGTGATAACAATTATTGCAATTAGCTTGGTTGCGGATAAGGCCATACAGAAAATTTTACTTAGGTATGTAAGATTATATGTTGAAAAGACTAAGTTTAAATGGGATGATGTTTTTTTAGAGAAGAAGGTCTTTGAGAGCATAGCTCACATAGTGCCCTTTGCCATAATACATGTGTCGGCATCTATTTTTCCTGCTTATCAAGTCTTGATACAGAAAATAGCCTTCACTTGCATTGTAATAATTATATTACCAACAGTTAGTAAGACCTTGGATGCAATAAATGAAATTTATTCTAGTTTTGAAATTTCAAAGGTGAGACCAATTAAAGGTTATCTTCAGGTTATATCAATTATTATTTATATAGTTGGTGCTATTATAACTATTAGTGTATTGATAGACAGATCACCTTTAATACTATTAAGTGGAATTGGTGCTGCTACAGCGGTGCTTATGCTTATTTTTCAGAATTCTATATTGGGGCTTGTGTCTAGTATTCAGCTTACTTCAAACAATATGCTGCAAATCGGAGATTGGATAGAGATGCCTAAATATGGAGCAGACGGTGATGTCCTTGAAATATCCTTACATACAGTAAAGGTTCAAAACTTTGATAAGACTATTACCACTATACCAACTTATGCGATGATATCAGAGTCCTTTCGTAATTGGCGTGGAATGAAGGAGTCGGGAGCTAGAAGAATCAAGAGGGCAATAAATATTGATATTACCAGTATAAAATTCTGCAATGAAGAGTTACTGGAAAGGTTGGAAAAGAACCCATACTTAAAAGAATATCTTCGCAGCAAGAAAGAGGAGCTTGCTAATTATAACAAGGAGTATAGGGAGAAAAACAATACTAGTGGAGAGGGGAGACGGTTAACCAATATCGGAGTTTTTAGAGTTTATGTAGAGAATTATCTTAAAAACAATCCTAATATTAGTGATAATATGACTCGAATTGTGAGGCAGCTTCCACCTACTGAAACTGGTTTGCCGTTAGAGATATATGCCTTTATAAATAAGATTGTTTGGAAAGATTACGAGTCCATTCAGGCAGATATTTTCGATCATATATTAGCTATTGTTCCAGAATTTGATTTAAGAGTATATCAAGAACCCTCAAGCTATGATTTCAATATAAATTATATTTCAAATCAATAGGATAAAAAAAGAAGTAGATGCACATACTATCAGTATAAGAGGGGAGGGAGCTTAGTTGGTTGACAATGCCTATAACTTGCAACAATATATAGATTTTATGACAAGGGAGCTGGGAACAGAAAGCCTCATTGTAGTGAAACATATTTTAGCAGGTAAAGGGCAACCTGTAGATTTAGCCCTTGTGTATTTAGATGGACTGGTAGATAGAAGTTCCATTGATAGGGATATATTGCAGCCAATTATGCTTCATATAAATGAGGACCTAAATCAACAAGTTAATTTAGCGGATTATTTGGCTAAAAAGTATATTGCCAAGAGCGCCACTGCAATTATAGCAAATATCAATGAAGCTGCTAGAAGTGCCAGAAGAGGCAAGGCAATCTTGTTCATTAACAATCAACCTAATTTCATTATTATAGATACAAAGGGCGGAGAATATCGAGCTATAGAAGAATCTCAGGTAGAAACAGCGGCGCGAGCACCTAAGGAAAGTTTTGTTGAGAATCTAGGCACTAATATAACTATGATAAGAAGATTGATAAAAGATAAAAATCTGTCTATTGAAAAGTTTACCCTAGGTGAGAGAACTCAAACTGATATATGTATGCTTTATTTACAAGATGTAGTGGATAAGGATGTTTTAAAAAATATAAGAGATAGACTCACTTCTATTAAAGTAGATAGGGCAAGTAGTTCTGGCCATATTGAACAACTGATAGAGGATAGTACATTTTCAATCTTCCCTCAAATATATACTACAGAGAGAGTGGATAAAATTGCAGCAAGAATATTTGAGGGAAGAGTAGCTATACTTATCGAGGGTACCCCTATAGCAATGTCTGTTCCATCTATATTTATTGAATTTTTTCATTCAGTGGAGGATTACTATGACAGATTTATAGTAGCCAACGCCTTTAGACTAATAAGATTTTTGGCAATTTTTATAGTTATAACTACAGCTCCAGCCTATTTGGTGCTGCTTAAATTCAATATCGAATTAATACCCATTAACTTTCTAGTGCCAATAATGCGTTCTAGATTGGAAATAGCACTAACGCCTTTTCTTGAAATATTTTTAATGGAACTCATAATAGAATTTTTACGTGAAGGAGGATTAAGACTACCAAGTAAAATAGCACAAACTATAAGCGTAGTTGGAGGTATTATAGTTGGTGACATGGCTGTGCAGTCAAAGTTTGTTAGTCCTACAACTTTATTTATAATTGGAATTTCTGTGGTAGCCTCCTTTGTAACTCCAAACTATGAAATGTCGCTATCCATAAGATTTCTTAGGTTTCCAATGCTTTTCCTAGCAAATATTTTCGGGCTCTTTGGCATAGCCTTAGGATGGTTTTTTCTATTAATGCACTTATTCTCTTTAAATAGTTTTGGAGTGCCTTATTTTTCCATTAACCACTATAAAGATTTTCAGGACAATATAATAAGGGCACCTATTTGGAAAATGGATGAAAGACCTCAGGGTATTCCTCACCAAGATAATATAAGGCAAAAAAAGTAATAGAAAGAGTTTGTGGAGAAAGAAAAAATGAAAAACGTTAGAGAGAATGAAATTACTTATCAGGAGTTAACTAGTATAATAGTAGGAACAGTTTTAGGGGTGGGCATATTTGGTCTGCCAAATAGATTAGCGGAAATATCAAAGCAAGATTGCTGGATTTCCGCAGCTCTAGGAGGAGTTTATCCGCTGTATATAGTCCTTATGTGTATCCTAATATCAAAAAAGTATCCACAAGATAACATTTTATCAGTGAGTAAAAATGTCTTTGGAAACTTTTTGGGGTCCATTTTAAACCTTCTATATACTAGCGTTTTTTTTGTAAACTTAATTAGTCTTACATCTGGAGTTATGAGTTTATCAAGAATTTACATAGTCCCTTTCTTGAGTGCAGCGAAGGTTTCTATTATTTTACTTTTGTTAGCGGTTTATGGAGTTTTTCTAGGTTTAAAGGTAATAGGGAGAATTAGTGAATTTATGTACTACTTAACAGTATTTTTGCTAACTCTCCCTTTAATTGCATTAAACTTTGGTTCTATTCTAAATATATGTCCTATATTTGGCTCAGGTATGGGTAATATTTTAAAGGCTAGTTTGGAATCTTGTTTTTCTTATTCTGGAATAGAAATTTTACTTTTAATCTATCCCAATGTAAAGGAAAAAGGTAATTTATCTATGCCAGCCTTGAAGGCTGTATTAGTTATAATGCTTATATATACTAACCTTACTTTTTTAACTTTATATTTTCTGGGGCCTGATCTAATTTTAAAGCCTTACTTTCCTGTAATGCTTTTAAATGAAATTGTGAAACTACCTTATTTAAATAGCTTTAGATTTTTCTTTATGTATCTATGGATAATGGTTACCTTTAAAACCGTTATAAATTATTACTATGCTTTGACATTTTCAATAAGCAATTCTACTATAAAACTTAACTTAAAAAGAACAGCTTTAATTCTTTTTCCGGTGATTTTTGTGGCAGTAAACTCTATTCGTAATGAAACACGAAGGAGAACTTTCATAAAGATGACAAGCTACCCTGCAGCGGCTTTCAATATTTTATTTGTAACACTTATAGCTATGGTAATATTCTTTAAAAAGGGTGAAAAGAATGAAAATTTATAAGTTTAATTTTGCTGTCTTATTAGTCATAGGAGTTACATGGTATTTTATTTCTGGAGTCAGTAGAGAGCCGGTAGAAGAGTTGGCTATAAATTCTGCCATAGGTTTTGACTTTGAGGAAAACATGGAAGGAATTAAAATTCGGACTGTAACTGTCAATCGTTACATAATACTGGAGAATTCAGTGGATTCTATGACTCTTTCAGCTAAAGGTAATACTATTATGGAAGCTAGGGAAGATAGACAGAGAAAAACAGACAAGAGGATCTTGATTGGCTTAGAAAAGGTATATATTATTAGTGAAAGATATGCTAGAAGTGGAATAGAAGATGTTATGAATATGTTTTTTAGAAATACAGAACTACGGGATTCAACCTATCTTTGTATTTGTAAAGGTAAACCGGAAGATATTATGAAGATAAAGATTAAGGGGTACCCTTCTGCTGGGGACTTCATTGAAGGTCTGATTGAATACTCTAGAGAACAGAACTTTTTTCCTGAAAATTATAAATTGATTGATGCCTATACTAGGATGAATTCTGAAGGACGGAATTTAGTGGTTCCATATATTATAGCAAAGGAAGATAAAATCCAAATTGATGGAATAGCATTTTTTAAGGGAGATAAGATGATTGGAACCTTGCCAATGCAAAAAACCAAATTTAATAATTTGTTAAGAGAAAATAATATTATGGGAGTTATCAACCTGCAAGAAGATCCAAACAGATATTTGTGTTTACAAGGGAAAAGTAAAAGAAAAGTAAAGTGTTACAAAGAAAAGGATGAATACAAGTTTTTAATAAGTTTAAAAATAAGTGGAGAACTAATAGCTAACGATTATGAACCTAATTTAATTAATAAACCTGAGAAAAAGAAAGAAATTGAAGGGCAAATTAAGATTAAACTAGAAGATGAATTACGATCTTATATAAAATGGTTTAAGTCAGAGTATAAAGTAGATGCTTGGGAGCTTGGGAAAGTTGCTGCTGCTAAGTATGGAAGGAATACCGGCGTAGATTGGAATGAAGTAGTTTCAAACTCAGATATAGATGTTAATGTATCTATATCTATTGATAAGTTTGGTAGAGGAGATTTTTAGCTTAAAGTAAGCATTTAAAAAAAATAATAAATTATGTTGACAAGCTTTATTGAAGATGATATTATAGTCACATGGTAAGGTAAAGGTTTACGTAAATAGTTTACGAAAGCCTTTACTAAAGATTTATCTCTAGATAATAATAGATGGACAAGGGGAGGTGAGGTAATGGGCCCCAAGAAATTGTCTATAGTAGATATAGCTAAGATGGCTGGAGTGTCAACTGCTACTGTATCAAGAGTAATAAATAATAGTGGTGGTTATTCTGAAAAAACAGAGAAAAAGATTTTAGATATAATTGAAAAGTCAAATTATACTCCAAACGTAAACGCTATAAGCCTAAGGACAAACAAAAGTAGAAGCGTAGGTGTAGTTGTCCCAGATATAACAAATGAATTCTTTGCAAAGATAGTCAGAGAGATTGATACCTTCTTTCTATCTAATAAGTATTCAGTATTTATATGTGACTCTAATGAGAATGAACAAATGGAGGACATGCACATCAACAATCTAATAGAAAAAAATGTAGATGGTATCATTTATATATCTGGCCGCACTGAAGTTATGGAAATAGACGATAAGTACACAATGCCAGTTGTATATATTGATAGAAAGCCAAATCATGCTCATGTTCTTATTGAGTCAGATAATGTTAAGGGAGGATACTTGGCAGGGAAGGAACTTATTGAAAAAGGTTGTAGAAAGATATTATTTCTTAGAGATAGCAGATCAGTTTCACCAGTAAGACACAGATACAGGGGGTTCGTCAAGGCTCTAAACGAGATGAATAATAAATTCAAGGAACCCATTAAATCTTTCGAGGTTAGTGTAACCCCTGATTATGAAAGTGCTAAAGGTAAAATGGCTGAGATTTTAGAAAGTGAACGTTACTTTGACGGTGTTTTCGCAACCAATGACTTGATGGCCTTAGGTTGCATACATGCTTTAATTGCCAAGGGTTATAAGGTTCCTGAGGACGTTAAGGTGGTAGGCTTTGATGACGTTTCCATCGCAAGGTTTTGTAACCCGCCAATAACGACCATAACTCAAAACACCAAGGAATTGGGCAGATTAGCTTCAGAGACTCTACTTAGTCTAATGAGGAAGAAAGAAATTAAGCATAAAGAGATAATCGTGCCAGTTTCACTTAATGTACGTAAATCAACATAAAACCGATGTTGACAAGTACAACAATTATAATGTATAAAGTATCTACTTAGTTTAGATAATTAAATATATCTAATAAGCTTTTCTTATGTGAAAAGCTTA
>JAAYTB010000071.1 GCA_012523855.1 Clostridia bacterium | reverse complement strand
ATACAAAATAATAAAGAGACCAGCCACATCAAGCCATTAAGTTTAAATGTGACTGGTCTTTTACTTTTGCCCCGCTTGAAGCTGTTCACTTTAGTTTTTTCTTCAATCCCTAAGTGAACGCTTCTTTAGGCTGCTTTTTATTCTGGTCTGTTAGCTTTAAAAAATATTTTAATCCATTACAAGATGGTAAAAGTCATCTGGGAAATAGAAATTTTCATTATTTAGATATATTTCATTTAACTCATTTGATGTTATATCAGAAGATTTATAGTTAGTAACCTCTTTATTAATTCTTTCCATTTTATGATCAAGTTGATTTACTGTTTCAGCGGCTTCTTTAAGGTCTTGTAATAACTTTTCCGGAACCTTTTTGTTATATTTATAGTAAATTTTATGTTCTAAGCTGGCCCAAAAATCCATGCCAATAGTCCGAATTTGAACCTCTACGCAAACTTCTTCCATTCTATCAGACATAAAAACTGGTACCTGTAAAATTAAGTGAAGGCTTTGATAACCATTAGGTTTTGGATTTTTAATATAATCCTTACAAGCTAATACCTTTACATCCCGCTGGCCTTGCAACATTTCGCTTAATTTATATATATCAGAGACAAAGGAACATATTATACGAATACCAGCGATATCTTGAATATTCTCTTTTATAGAGCTTAAAGAAAGTTTGAAACCTTTTCTATGTATTTTTTTCAAGATACTTTCTGGTGTTTTAATTCTAGATTTTACATGTTCAATGGGGTTATAATCGTGAATATACTGAAACTCCTGTTGCAAAATATTAATTTTTGTATTTAATTCGTCTAGGCCAAACTTATAGGACATCATAAATCTGGTCAGTTCAGTTTTCAGTTCTTTTAGCTTTTTTAAGTCAGTGGGGGTTTTTGCTTCCACTTGCATCTACTCCGTTCCTTATATATGATTTTCAGATATTCAAATTAAAGTTTTATTATTCATTAAAAGCCGTGTTTCCAATTAGAATCTTATATTTACCTACAATATATATTAATTTATTTATAGGCTTAAGTCAAAGGGGAAAATTTAAAAAACTATTGACCATAACCTTAGGGGCTAGCATATGATTATTTAGAGGTGATGTAATATGTTGATTAATGAAACAAGCAAGATAACAAATTTGACTAAAAAGGCAATTGACTACTATATAGAACAAAGGTTAGTTTCACCTGTGTTTTTAGACAATGGATATAGAGATTTCAGGGAAGAGGATCTGGAAGTTTTAAAAAAAATTTCTGTTTTACGGAGGCTTGGACTTAGTGTGGAAGAAATTAGACTTGTTTTAAAGGATGAGACAAACAGTGCATTGGAAAGGATAGCCTTACAAAAGGAATTAAGTTTAGAGAGAGAAGAGGCGAAAAAGGCCTTTATAGATGAGCTTAGTATGGGGAAAAGCTATGCTGAAATAGACGCACAATTAAGAGCTATTGAACATAGTCAAACTATAAGAGAAAAGTTATTGGAAGGATTTCCTGGATATTATGGGCGATTTATTTGTTTGCATTTTTCAAGATTTTTGAATGAACCTATTAGTAGTGATGTTCAGCAAGCTGCCTATGAAGAAATCCTAGAGTTTTTAGATAATGTGCCTTCTATAAACTTCCCAGAAGAAATACAAGAATTTCTAATTGAGATGGATAAACATATTAGTACAGAAAGTATAAGAGATATTATAGAGAAGACAAGGCAATCTATTGAAAATCCTGATAAATTCTTATCTAAAAACAAGGAAGTACTTAAACAATATTTAGACTATAGAGAGTCTGAGGAGTATAAAAGTTCAGCTGTTTATAAATTTCAAGGAATACTTAGAGAGTTTAATAATACAAGTGGATATTATGATGTCTTTATACCTGCTATGAAAAGACTAAGTAGCTCCTATGCCAAGTATTCCGTGAAAGTGGAAGCCGCAAATAAGAAATTATTGCAATCATACCCTGGGATTGAAAAAAGTCTATAAACTCTTGCTGCAGTTTTGGATTCTGCCCCCTAAATCAGTGTCAATTTCGGAGAAAAGTTTAGTTTTTTGCATATTTTTATAGTTATTCTGTTGTAATACAGATTAATCTATTTTACATTGAAAAACTATCATGTTAACATTACCATGTATTTGGAAAAGAACCGTCAGGATATTAAAATCATTCTTGAAAGGCTTTAGTATCTTTTGGGAGGATATACTAATGGGAAATGGGAGCGTGAAATTACGACAAGAGGTTTATAGTTCCGACGCTTGGAAGATTATTGATTGGTTAGAAGATGATGAAGTCAGCAGGTATTTGAATGAAAGTCAAAATGTTACTGATTCTATTAAGCAGGTAATAAATCGAGTAAACATGCCAATATTAACACCTCTATTTAACCAAGAGGGCAGTTTTTTTGTTATAACTATAAATGAAGATGAGCCTATAGGTTTTTTAAGACTTGTGCCTAAGAATAAATCTGTTGAAATAGTAATTGTTATTGGCGATAGGGACAAGTGGGGTAACGGATTTGGCTTTAATGCCATCAAGGAAGCTTTGAAGAAAGCATTTTTCTCTTGGAGAGCCGATGAAGTTATTGCTAAAATTAACTTTAAAAATGAAAGATCCATAAGGGTTTTTGATAAGGTAGGTTTTAAAGAGGACAAGCAGTTGGCTAAAGAAATACAGTATGCTATGACTATGGACGAGTTTTTAAAGCTTGTGGCTTAACATATAGAAATCACCGGATATGTATAGAATATCCGGTGATTTTTTTAGAAATTTTAATATAATCTAAAGAAATAGTAAGAGACTAACGGCCATTACCGCCATGCCAGCTACAAGGCCATAGATGGAAAGGTGGTGTTCTCCATATTCCCTGGCTGAAGGAAGAAGTTCGTCAAGGGATATAAAGACCATAATACCGGCTACTGCTGCGAAGATAATTCCAAACATCAGGTCGTTAATAAAAGGCATTAATACTAAGTATCCTACTAAGGCTCCTATTGGTTCCGATAAGCCTGATAGGAAAGAGTAAAGGAAAGCCTTCTTTCTGCTTCCTGTAGCGTAGTAAACCGGCACAGATACAGCTATTCCTTCTGGTATGTTATGGATAGCTATAGCTACAGCGATTGGTATAGCGATTGATGGTTCTTGTAAGGCGGAAATAAATGTTGCTAGGCCTTCAGGGAAGTTATGAATTCCAACAGCCAAGGCAGTGAATAGGCCAGTTCTTAGCAATTTAGAATCTGAAGGTTTCTTGCTTGTATCAAGCTCCTCAATCTTCTGCACATTGTGAGGATTCTCACCACTAGGTACAAGATTATCAATAAGAGCAATTAGAAGCATTCCTCCGAAAAAAGCAATAACTGTGATCCAGGAACCCTTCTTTAATCCTAATTCAGCTGTAAGGGAATCCTTAGCCTTAAAGAAAATTTCAATCATAGATACATAAATCATAACCCCGGCAGAAAAGCCAAGGCTTAGTGATAAAAATTTAGTGTTGGTCTTCTTAGTAAAAAAAGCAAGGGCACTTCCGATACCTGTAGATAAACCAGCAAAAATAGTTAATCCAAATGCAAATAGTATGTTATTCATTTCAGCCTCCCCCAAAATTAATATATATATATTATATAGTACTTTTATATTCTATAGGAGTTTTGTTATAATGTTTCTAATAGATTTTAAAAGTCTTCGGATAATTTAAACTAATTAATAATAATTATAGATATTATAGCTTTTAATATACTTAGAGTCAATTTATATATAGTTTTAGCCTGATAAGAAATTACTATGAATTTTGTATTAAAATATCTTCAAGATACATTACAAAATCTAGTAATACATGGTATAATAAGTCACAAGATAATCATAAGTATATAGATGGGGGATGAGAGCTATGAGAGGAGAGGCTAATAAAAGTATTATAGTAATTTTGCTTATTACCTTAATATTAGGAGGTTGTAGGTGGAAGACTGAAGAAACATCAGCAGCGGAACAGGGTGGGAAAAATGCTGTTCATCTTAGTGATGAAAAGGCAAAGAATTCTAAGGAGACTTCAGAAAAGCCTGATCAAGACTCCTCGAAGCAGTCTGAGGAAAAGGACTTGGATAAGACTGATAAAAATAAGGATGAATCTATAAATAAAGAGACCCTTGATAATAATTCAGATAATAAGAAGGAAACAGTACCTGCTACATCTATTAATGTTTCTAGTCTTAATTCGGAAAGAAGAGGCTGGTCCTGGTTATATTCGCCTACGGAGGCAAAGGACTTGCTAGATAAGTATCAGGGCTATTCAGATGGTGATAAATCGAAAAAATATATATATTTAACCTTTGATGAGGGATATGAGAATGGCTATACCACATCCATATTAGATACCCTGAAGGCCAATGACGTAAAAGCAGCCTTTTTTGTAACAGAACCATATGTGAAGGGTTCCTATCAGGGTAGTAAAAATGTGGACTTGCTACGAAGGATGGTAAATGAAGGGCATATAATAGGTAATCATTCAGTGAACCATAAGTCTATGCCTTCCATAAAAGATGAAGAAGAGTTTGCTAAGGAGATAGTAGGGGTGGAAGAAGCTATAAAGGCTGTGCCAGGTTTAAAAATGTCTAAATACTTTAGACCACCAATGGGGGATTTTAGCGAGCTATCTTTGTATTACACACAAAAGTTAGGCTATAAGTCTATGTTCTTTTCCTTTGCATATATGGACTATGATGTGGATAATCAACCAGATCCTGAAAAGACCAAGCAGATGGTATTGGAAAAAACTAAACCTGGTTCTATTGTATTATTGCATCCTCAATCAAAGACCAATGCAGAGATATTGGACAGCCTTATTAAGGAATGGAAGGCTAGAGGTTATGAGTTTAAAACTTTAGATGACCTTCCCGATAAGAATATGTAAAGTTATAATTTAATAATAGATATATAAAAGTTTTAGTTGAAAATTTAAATTTATAAAAAAGAGATTCACAGGGATGAATCTCTTTTTTTGCTGTGTAGAAATAAATAAGATTTAGGCAAAATTAGAGGATTAGCAAATTTTTAAATATTTTATGTACTGAAAACAAACAAAATATTAAGCTTAGATTAGAAGGGAATAAATAAATTTATAGAAACATAAAAAATAATAGCACAATAAAAGTTATGAATTTATGTGACTAAAAAGGAATATTGGAGGGGGTTGTTTGGACTGGGATAAGGAAATACGATTTTTAAAGAAATTACTAAAGCAATATAAAAGTGAATTTGATAGGCTTGTAAGGAATGGTAAAACCTATGAATATGAGAATATTAATGAATATCATAGGAAAGTATTTGAAAGAGAATTAATAATTCAAAATATAGAATCAAGAATAGAATTGTGTAAAAATAGGCGCTTGCTATGATTGAGAGTAGCTTATATAATTGGAAGGTAAAATCTTTTAAGATAAATCTAACTATCATACAAGGGGAGTAGACAGATGTTTATAGAAGAAGTGGGATTAAAGGTCATAACAGGGCCAATGTTTAGTGAAAGTGCGATGTGTTTCTAACTAGTAAAAGGTTAGGCGTAAAATAATTGATTTACGAACTGATATTTCGATTGGTGGAATGAGGGAATAGCAACTCGAAACGCCAACTCTTAACTGGCTGGCTAAATCATATGTAAGTAAGAGAATGTCAGAAGCCCAGTGAACAAGGCCATATAAAGGCGGTTTGCAGTACCATCAAAGGTCTCGCTTTTATCAATCATACAGGCTTATAGGACAGTCCTAACGGTATATATGTACAGATAGAAATATCGGAACACAGAAAGCCCGGAACGTGGAGTGCTTACACACTATGAAGCGTTAACAAGGAAAGTTGTATTATTCGATATAACTTGTTTTTATCTGGGTGAAAGCGGTGGCATGGTACTGAAGAAGTTGTAGAAATACAATGGAGGGAAGGCCACTAGTCAATATTTCATTAAATCAATAAATAGTAATCTCCAAAGATTCGAGTAAGACTAAGAAAAGCGAAATCCAGTCTCAGAATGGAGATTAACTGACTTTGGCAAATGCAAAAACATTAAAGAAAACCAAACTGCGAAATACCGAGTATTATGACCTACAATCAGAATTTGACGAATTGTATGCAAAGAGTCAAAATGGCAAGACATTTAAGAATTTGATGAGTTTAATCTCATCGGAGGAAAATATTAAACTAGCATACAGAAGAAAATTTCAGTGGTATCAACCCCAAACTGTAAGAAGGGTAGAAATACCCAAAGGAAATGGGAAACTTCTCAAGCAAATTTGGAATTTAGGTATACGAGATAAGAAAATGATTAAAATTATCTCTGTCATGATAAAGGCTGAAGTTGCAGGCATAGGATTTCCAGAACGAGGTACACCACAAGGGGGTATTATTTCACCATTATTATCCAATATAGTGTTGAACGAATTAGACTGGTGGATAGCCTCTCAATGGGAGGAATTTCCTGCATCATATAATTACAAATATTATATCCACCCGAGTGGGTCGGTAAATAGAAGCCATAAATTTCGTGCATTAAGAAGAACAAGATTAAAAGAATGTTTCATTGTTCGATATGCTGATGATTTTAAAATATTTTGTAGAAATCGTCAGGATGCTGAAAAAGTGTTTTATGCTACTAAACAATGGTTGAAAGAAAGATTAGGATTAGAAATAAATGAGGAGAAATCCAAAATTGTTAATCTTAAAAAACATTACTCTGAATTTTTAGGAATAAGGTTCAAAGTTGCGAAGACCAAAAGAGGGGATAAGGTGGAATATTTTATTACCTCATACATGACTGATAAAGCAAAAGGTAAGGTAACTCAGAATTTAATTAATTTGATAAAAATGATTCAACATCCTAAAAACCAAAGAGAAACAAACACTCTTATAGATAGGTATAATTCAAATGTAATAGGTGTTCACAACTATTACAATATGGCAACAATGATATCAAAGGATTGTAGAGACATTGCTTTTCGGATTAATCGAATCTTAGAAAACAGATT
>JAAYTB010000070.1 GCA_012523855.1 Clostridia bacterium | reverse complement strand
GTTACTGTTATGGTTATGAGGAAAAAGTTTAAGATTAACCATAAGAGGCTTTCCTTGTATATAGACAGTGAAGAGCTCTATCCTGAGGATTATGACTTTGATATTGTATTTGAAAGTAAGGAAAAGAGAAAAAAGAAGAAGCTTATGACTAAGAGGCATGTAGAGGGGGTAGTTATTGATAGTTAAATTTGTGACACTGTTTTAGGGTTGACTTACTGTAATAAAAATAATATACTTTAATGGAAAAAAGTATATCTCGGTAGGTGAGGTTACCACAAGGATACGGGTTGCTGCCGTGAAAGAGTGGAAACATTCTTAATTGGTTAGCAGGTTTTGCCGAACAAAGAAGGCTTAACCTAACGCAACTTCATTGCCTTGCAGAGCCAAAACTTGAACGGGAAAGTATTGTTTACAATGCCTTCGTCAAATGTTCAAGTTTGACGAGGGCTTTTATTTTGAATTTGGGAGGTGAAAAAGAATGGAGCCTGAGGGTACGAGTATGAACAGTGGAGATAAGCGTATGTTAGAAAAATTCATTTATATTTTGCAGAACAAGCTCCATTCTTTTTTATCGGAGCCAAGTTCCTAAATATCACAGATGATTTCTGATATATGCATTTCTGTAAATCCAATCTTAAAATCTCCATCTGTTCTTCATGAAAATTTCCTATACCATTGGCACCTAATCAAGCAATATTTTATGGTTAAAAAAGTATTATTTTAACCTTAGCTTTCTATTGCCTTTTTTGAAAGTATGAATTGTGAGAAATGAAGCAGAGGAGGAACAGAAATGAATGAAATAAAAGATATTCAAGAATTAATTAAAAATAAGAAATACGCTAAAATAAAACTAATGATAAGTGAGTGGAATCCAGTGCATATAGGAGAAGTATTGGATGCCCTGGATAAAAATAATGCCCTTATAGTTTTTAGAATGCTACCAAAGGATACAGCAGTTGAGGTCTTTTACTATCTTCCATATGAAAGACAGATGTCAATAATAGAAGCCATAACAGATGCTGAAATAAAGAGTATTATAGAGGAACTTTATTTTGACGATTTAGTTGATATTCTTGAAGAAATGCCTGCAAACCTAGTTAAAAAGATTTTAAAGCATACAAAGCCTGAGGAAAGGAGTCTTATAAATCAGTTCTTAAACTACCCTGAAAATTCTGCAGGCAGCATAATGACAATTGAGTATGCGGACCTTAGAAAAGAAATGAATGTTGAAGAGGCACTTGATCATATAAAAAAGACAGCCTACAATAAAGAAACCATATATACCTGTTATGTAATTGATGGCAACAGAAAACTTGAAGGAATAATTTCCTTGAGAAGATTGATTCTTTCAGACAGGGATGTAATTATTGGAGATATAATGAATACTGACGTAATAAGTGCACACACCTTGGATGACCAGGAAGAAGTGGCTGCTAAATTTAAGAAATATGACCTGATAGCCCTTCCTGTTGTAGATAATGAAGATAGGCTTACTGGGATTATTACAATAGATGATGTAGTGGATGTAATAGAGCAGGAAAACACTGAAGACTTTCAGAAGATGGCCGCAATGGCACCTTCGGAGGAAAAGTATCTGGAAAGTAGCGTATTCTATCTTGCTAAAAATAGAATAATGTGGCTGGTAGTGTTGATGTTCTCTGCCACTTTTACTGGGGCAATAATAAGAAGGTTTGAAGATGTACTTCAGTCTGTTGTTGTACTTGCTGTCTTTATACCTATGCTTATGGATACTGGTGGTAATGCAGGCTCACAGTCAGCAACCCTTATTATCAGAGGATTAGCCTTGGGAGAGATAGAGCCGAAGGATACACTAAGGGTTTTATGGAAGGAGCTAAAGGTAAGTTTCCTAGTAGGCTTAGTTTTATCGGGAGTAAACCTTGTGAGAATACTAGTTTTTGATAAAGTTGAGTTTACCGTAGGAATTGTAGTATCCATCACAGTATTTACTACAGTGATTCTTGCAAAGCTTGTAGGAGTTGTACTTCCTATAGGAGCGAGAAAGTTAAACTTAGATCCTGCTATTATGGCTAGTCCCTTAATCACTACCATTGTTGATACAGTTGCCCTTATGGTTTACTTCTGGCTTGCGTCAGCATTAATGGGGATATAAAATGAACTGCAAGGGTTGAGTGTTAAAAACAAAGCTGTAAAGCAAATGAATAAATTGGCTTATAATCTTGCATAAGCTAAGGGGTTCATTTATAATTATAGGTGTTTCTTTGCATTGTTTGAAAGATGAAATATAAAGGGTTTCAATTTTAAAAGAAAGAGGGGCGAGAGAGATGAACAAAATTAAAATGACTGTTCCATTGGTAGAGATGGACGGAGACGAAATGACTAGAATCATGTGGAAGATGATTAAGGATGTACTATTAGAGCCATATGTTGACTTAAAGACAGAGTACTACGATTTGGGGCTTGAAAGAAGAGATGAAACTAACGATCAAATTACTATTGATGCAGCTAATGCTATTAAAAAGTATGGTGTAGGAGTAAAATGTGCTACTATAACACCTAATGCTGCTAGAGTAGAGGAATATAATCTTAAGGAAATGTGGAAAAGTCCTAATGGTACTATTAGAGCAATTCTAGATGGTACTGTTTTTAGAACTTCTATTATAGTGAATAACATTAAACCTTTTGTAAAACCTTGGGCTAAGCCCATAACTGTAGCAAGACATGCTTACGGTGATATATACAAAAACACAGAATATAAGGTTGAAGGAGCAGGAAAGGTGGAATTAGTCCACACTGCTACTGATGGTACAGTTACAAAGCAACTTGTACATGACTTTGAAGGACCTGGAGTAGTTATGGGAATGCATAACTTGGATAAGTCCATAGAAAGTTTTGCAAGAGCTTGCTTTAACTATGCTCTTGACATTAAACAGGATATTTGGTTTGCTTCCAAGGATACAATTTCAAAGATCTATGACCATAGATTCAAGGATATTTTCCAAGAAATCTACGATGCTGAGTACAAAGAAAAGTTTGAAGAAGCAGGCATAGAATACTTCTACACTCTTATAGATGATGCTGTAGCTAGAGTGGTAAAATCTGAAGGTGGCTTTATCTGGGCTTGTAAGAACTACGATGGTGATGTTATGTCTGACATGGTAGCAGCAGCTTTTGGAAGTCTTGCAATGATGACTTCAGTTCTTGTTTCACCAGAAGGTTACTATGAGTATGAAGCGGCCCATGGAACTGTACAAAGACATTATTATAGACACCTTAAGGGTGAGAAAACTTCCTCAAACTCCATGGCAACCATATTTGCTTGGACAGGAGCTCTAAGAAAGAGAGGAGAACTGGACGGCATAGAAGATTTAATAACTTTTGCAGACAAGTTAGAGGCAGCTTCTATAAAAACTATAGAAGAAGGGGTTATGACAGGAGATTTATCTCAACTTTCTGAGGCTCCAAATAAGACTGTTGTAAATACAGAAGAATTCTTATATGAAATTAAAAAGAGACTAGAGGCAATGCTATAGTATAAGAAAAGGTGTTGTTGCATAATTAACTGTTTGTTAGTTATGCAGCAGCACCTCTTTTATGCAAAAAACAGTTGATATATTATGTTGAAAATGAATGTTTTTTGCATTGTAACACTAGCTTGTTAATTAATAACATCACATCTTTCCAGAACGGAAAATACTAATTAAAATCCATAGAGATATCAAGCCAGATACTATAAAGCCTATAAGCCCAACAGTGGACATGCCATAAATTTTGCCACCTACATTAGAATCTATAATCAAGGCAGAAGCAATTATCATAGAGGAAGCCACCAAAGTAGCGGCTAAACGGTTGATCATTCTGTCTAGTGAGCTAAAAGGCTTTTCTAGATTTCTATGTTCAAATTGAATCTTGGCTCGGCCTCGTATTATGCTGTCAGAAAGCTCAATAAGCTTAGAGGGTAGCCTTGATGAATCTTTAGAAAAGCGAAAGGTTTTTAATGCCAAATCCTCTAGACTTAAGTCCTTTAACCAGCTTTTCTTGGTGCTGGCCTTAACATAGGGGATAGCTACATCTAATATATTTATATCTGGAGCTATCTTGGCAACAACCCCTTCTACAATAACCAAGGTTTTTACCAATAGGGTTAGTTCCTTTGGCATTTTTATATTATTTCTAGAGGACACATCCATAACATCCTCTAGGATTAGAGAAACCTTTATACTTCTTAAGGAGGTGGAAAGATAATTGGCCATCAAGTAGTCGATATCGTCATAAAGCTGATTTCTATCTACCTGACCTGTTTTAACTCCAATAGACATTAATACAGAAATAAGCTTATTTATATCTTCAAAAACTATAGAAATCACCATTTCGTTAAGGGCATTTCTTAAGCTGTTTGGAAGTTCTCCCATAATACCAAAATCAATAAAGCAAATTTTATTATCCTTAATTAGTATGTTGCCTGGATGAGGGTCTCCATGGAAGAAGCCGTCCTCAAAAATTTGTTTAAAGAAGGACAGGGCCAGGGTTTTGCCTAACTGGTCTAGATCTATTTTTGCAGTATGTAGTTTCTGTATGTCGGAAATTTTAATACCATCTATTTTTTCCATGGTTACTACGTGTTTTGAACAAAACTCTCTTATCACATAAGGCACATACATAAAGCCTACACTCTTATTGAAATTGAAGAACTTTTCTATGTTATTGGCTTCGTTTTCAAAATTTAATTCCTTTTCTGTAGAAGTAAAAAGCTCATCTAAGGCCTCCTGTGGATCCAGCAAAAATTCCTTGAATCGGGCTTTAGTAAGATTAAGAATCCTACTCAATATAGAAAGATCCAGTTTCATTTTTTCGTATATATGAGGTCTTTGAATTTTTACAATTACTTCTCTACCGTCTTTTAATACAGCTCTATGTACTTGTGCTATAGAAGCAGAGGCTAAAGGCTCTTCATCAAAGTGTAAAAAGCAGTCCTTTATGTCTTTTGAAAAGTCCTCAAGAAACACTTCATTTATTGCCTGGAAGCTTTCTGAAGGTACACTATCTTGCAGCTTAGCAAGTTCTTCTATGTAAGCAGTAGGAAGTATATCTGGCCGGGTACTTAAAATCTGTCCAATTTTGATAAAGGTAGGTCCAAGGTCTTCAAAGGCCTTTCTTAGGTTGGAAGGAGCACTTTTTGATTTTTTTATTTTGGTATCAACTAAGTAACCAAAGCCATATGAGGCCATGATTTTAACTATTTCTTGAAACCTTTGGACAGAATTTTTATATACCATAAAATCACCTACAAATTATACTATGATGCATGGGCATCTTTTCTTAAATATATCATAAGGAAAATGTAAAGTTAACCGTTGACTTTCAAAAGTTTTTATACTAAAATATTAAAGTATCATATATGCTCGTAGCTCAGTGGATAGAGCAGTGGTTTCCTAAACCACGTGTCGGGGGTTCGACTCCCTTCGGGCATACCATGAAACCCAGCAATCTTGAGGATTGCTGGGTTTTGTTTTAATTATCAAAAAGACCCTAAAAAAACTCAACCCATCGTCTTTCCTTATGGCTTCTCATAGCCATTTCTATAATTTTTATTGTGCTTAAAACCTGCATAGGTTTTACAAGCAAGTCCTCTTTACCTAAAAGAGCTTTATAGATATTTTCATAGAAACCTCTATAGTCTCCTAGCTCACTTTCTACTGTACCTATAATATGAAGGCCGTTAACATCTGAATTAATAAAGCC
The DNA here is from genome assembly GCA_012523855.1 of Clostridia bacterium. GTDB lineage: Bacteria > Bacillota > Clostridia > Clostridiales > Clostridiaceae > Clostridium_AU. The sequence goes on along the minus strand of JAAYTB010000070.1, from coordinate 5,954 downwards.
CCATAAGTCTTCGGGTTCCTTGCCCCAATTATCAGAATTTGTTGGGCTATTGCCTTTCTTTAGGTTTTCCTCTTGTACGTCCATGCCGTACTTAGTGAAGGAGCCTTTAGTTCCAAGGACTAAGAAACGAGGAAGGGGCTGCCTTACAAGCATACCGGATTTTAAGGTAACTTTTTTATCTTGATATTTTAAAATTACCTCAAAATTATCTACACTTTCTCCACCTTTTCTTTGAATAAGGAGATTGCCAAAGACTTCTATAGGATTTCCAAATAGACTTATAGCTTGGTCTATTAGATGAGAGCCAAGATCGTAAAGAATCCCTGAACCTGGAAGGTTTTTTTCCCTCCAGTTATTCTTAAAGTAATTTCTAAATCTATCAAAGTGGGCCTCGTATTCTACTACATCTCCTAGAAGACCGCCTTCTATTATTTTTTTAACTGTTTTAAAATCGCTATCCCATCGTCGGTTTTGAAATGCGGTTATAAGTTTACCATTTCTTAAGGCTAAGGCTATTAGTTCTTCTGCTTCATAAGAGGTAACGGTAAAAGGTTTTTCTACTACTACATGTTTACCACTTTCTAAAGCTTTCTTGGCCAATTGGTGATGGAGGGCATTAGGGGCTGCGATTACTACTAAGTCAATGTTTTCATCAGTAAATACGCTATCTACATTATCTACTATTATGGTTTGTGGATATTTTTCCTTTATAATAGCTATATTTTCATCTTTTCGCTCAAATATTTTTCTAAGCTTCAAACCTGGTACAGAACTAATAATTGGAGCATGAAAAACTTGTCCGGCTGCGCCAAAACCTATGAGACCTACATGAACTACTCTATCCATTAAGAATCACCGCTTTCTTTTATCTTTATATCTGACAATATTATACCATATTCGACGAAGGTCAAGGAGTTTTTTTATTAATTTAGATTTAAGTACATTGTCTATAAAATTACTCTTAGCCCTAGGAATTCCATGGATGGCCTAAAATAAAGCTGGTGGCCACCTTGGGAGTATGGTAAAATGTATTTATACGATTAGCATAATAACGATAGGGGGATATCGGTGGGAGGAAGAAGATATAAAAAGTCTTCTAAAATAACTAAAATCAAAAAGTTTTTTGCAAACATTTCATTATTTATAGCTGCACAAATATTAGTTGGAATTGGATTTAGTATGCCCATGGTTTATTACGGCCCCTTTGCTACTATTAGAGAAGAACTGGTAAATACCGCAATGACAACTCTGAATCATCAATTTATAGTTAAGTGGTTTTTAAGTGATGAAGAAATAAGTAGTATCATGAAGAAATCTGAGATACAGTATGAGGACAAGGAAACAGATGTGGAGGCTATAGCTGTTATTGATGAAGAGGTACAAAAGGATGAAAGCCAGGTTCAACTTATTAATATTAGTAATGAAAAGGTTAAGGGTTATATTCTTCTGGTAAAGAATCCTTCCATGGTAAAGGTAGCCACTACCAATAAGCTAGGGGTTAGAGGCATGAAACTTCTAGATATTGTTAAAGATAATAATGCTATAGGAGGTATCAATGCAGGAGGTTTTGGTGATGCCGGCGGTGTAGGTACCGGAGGAATTCCTATGGGTCTCCTTATGAAGGATGGAGAAGTTTTATATGGAAATGAAAATCAAAAGTATTCCATCATAGCTTTTAATGAAGACTCAGTCTTGATCCTTGGGAGCTATACTATTAAAGAGGCTAAGGAACTAAAAGTCAGAGATGCGGTAAGCTTTGGACCCTACCTAATAGTTAACGGGGAACCTTTGATAAAGGGCACTAGTAATGGTGGTTGGGGATTGGCTCCCAGAACTGCTATAGGGCAAAGAAGAGATGGTACGGTAATAATGCTTGTTATAGATGGTAGGCAGCTTAGCAGTATTGGAGCCACTCTCAGAGATGTACAAGACATAATGCTGGAGTATGGAGCCTATAATGCAGCAAATCTTGACGGAGGTTCTTCTAGTACCATGGTTTATGAAAATAGAATTGTAAACATACCTAGCAGTAAATATGGTCCTAGGGACTTGCCTTCAGCCTTTATCATTACAAAATAGAAAGGATGGCTAAAGGTGGATTTTATGAAACTGGCATTAGAACAGGCAAAACTTGCCTTTGACCAAAAGGAAGTGCCTGTAGGTGCTGTTATTGTTAAGGATGGAAAGATAATTTCTGCCGCTCACAATTTAAAGGAAACTTTAAAGGATGTTACTGCACATGCAGAAATATTAGCAATGAGAAAGGCCGCCACTATTCTAAATAATTGGAGATTAACAGGTTGTAGTATGTATGTTACTCTTGAACCTTGTGCCATGTGTGCTTCAGCTATAGCACAAAGCAGAATCAGGAATTTATATATAGGCTCACCAGATATAGAAGGTGGAGCCTGTGGTTCTGTAATAAATATTATTGAAGAAGATTCCATAAATAATCATGTAAAGGTGTTTTGGACATATAATGAAGACTGTGGTGAAATAATAACTAATTTTTTTAGAAATAGGAGATGAAACATGAGTAAGCATTTTAATGAATCTCTTAAGGCCTTCGATTATGAAGCTTTTATAAGAGGAGAAAATTTTAACTGTTATGACTATTTTGGTTGCCATCTAGTAACTAATAATCAAGTACAGGGTGCTAGGTTTGCAGTTTGGGCACCAGCAGCTCAAGAAGTTAGATTGGTAGGTAGCTTTAATAATTGGGACGGACGAAACAGCCTTATGGAAAGGGATGACAACGGAGTTTGGAGCCTTTTTGTCCAAGGAGTAAATGAAGGTGACTACTATATGTACGAAATCCTTGGATATGAGGGAGAAAGGGTTTTGAAAGCTGACCCTTATGGCTTTTACAGTCAGCTTCGTCCTGGTAATGCATCTGTTGTAACTAGCTTAGATAAGTTCCAATGGACAGACCAAAAATGGCTTAAGGAAAGAGCCAATAAAAATTTATATAAAAGTCCCATAAACATCTATGAAGTTCATGCAGGTTCTTGGAAGGTTCATGGATATGAAAAGTTTTATAATTTCAGAGAGTTAGCTGACCAGCTAGTAAGCTATGTAGAAGAGATGGGATATACCCATATTGAGTTAATGCCTATAACAGAGCATCCTTTAGATGAATCTTGGGGATATCAAACTACAGGTTACTATTCTCTAACAAGCCGTTATGGAAATCCAGAAGACTTCATGTACTTTGTAAACACCTGTCATGAAAAGGGTATAGGAGTAATTGTGGATTGGGTGCCAGGTCATTACTGTAAAGATCTACACGGCCTATATAAGTTCGATGGCTCTTATTTATACGAAAGTTTAGATGAAGTAAAGAGAGAAAATTACGACTGGGGAACAGCCAATTTTGACTTTGGCAAGGAGCATGTACATAGTTTCTTAATTTCTAATGCCTTATTTTGGTTTAAGAAATATCACATAGATGGCATTAGAATTGATGCTGTTGCTAATATGATGTACTTAAATTACGGAATGAAGCAGGGCATGAACATAAAAAACAAACACGGTGGAGACGAAAATCTTGAAGCTTTAGACTTTCTTAAAAAGCTTAATGAAACTGTTTTTCGTGAGATTGAAAATCCTCTCATGATGGCAGAAGATTCCTCTATAAAATCCATGGTTACTGCACCAACCCATTTAGGTGGGGTAGGTTTCAATTATAAGTGGAATATGGGCTGGATGAACAGTATATTAAAGTATGTAAAAAAGGACCCGGTATATAGAAAGTGGCATCATGATGGTATAACCTATACCATGACCTATACCTATTCTGAAAACTTCCTACTTCCACTTTCTCATGATGAAGTTGTACACGGTAAAGGTTCCCTTATTAACAAAATGAGTGGGGATTACTGGCAGAAGTTTGCAGGATCCAGGTTGTTGCTTGGATACATGATGGGACATCCAGGTAAAAAACTCTTGTTTATGGGTGGAGAATTCGGACAATTTTCAGAATGGAATTGTAAGAAGGAACTAGACTGGATGTTATTCCAGTATCCGGCTCATCAGGAACTCCATCGTTATTCTAGAGACCTAAATCACTTTTATAAGAATGAGAAAGCCTTATGGGAGCTTGACCATGATCCAAAGGGTTTCACTTGGCTGGATTATCAAAATTGTGAGCAAAGCGTAATTGCCTTTATAAGAAAAGACGAGGCAGGAGATTATATAATTTTATTGTATAATTTCACACCAGTGGTTTATTATGATTATAAAATAGGTGTGCCTGAGTTAAGGGAGTACCATGAAGTATTTAATAGTGATGAGTATAAATACGGTGGTTCCGGCCAAAGGGTGGAAGCTAGTTTGCATGCTATAGATGAAGAGTGGAATGGTCAACCTTATCATATAAAAACAAAGGTGCCACCATTGGGTTTTGTGGCTATAAAAGCTAAAAGTATTTAGCTTTTAAAAATGGGTAATTGACAATAATGGATGAAATTTAGCGGTCTGAATTTCATCCATTATTAAATTTTACATATTGAATTTAAAGCCTAACTTTAGTATAATCTTAAGTTGACACTATGAGGAGAGATGTCCGAGTGGCCGAAGGTGGCGGTCTCGAAAACCGCTGTACGGGCATAACCCGTACCGAGGGTTCAAATCCCTCTCTCTCCGCCATATTAGTAAAAGCCCAGGAGTAATCCTGAGCTTTTATTATTGTACAGGAAATTCTAAAATCCTTAAACTCTGAAATCAGGTATCTGGCCTCTAAAAGCTGCGTAGCTGTTTTTTTACTATGTTGCTTTGTTTCAAAAAAGAGTTGATAGGTAAGATAGGGATTAGGACAAATGGTATAACCATTTTCGTATAAAAAAGTTTTAGGTAAGAAATATAGGGTAAGTTACATTTCTTAATGAGTTTTAGGAGGAAATTATGGCAGTGATAAAGGGTATTGAAGGGATGGATGGTAAGGAATTTGCTTATGAATTACAGAGAGGGGGGAATTTGTTGTTTACCAGTTTTACATTGCCTATAAGATCTCTAATATCTCAACCCTATAATTATCCTCTGGAGCATTAACCTCAACTATATCTCCAGCCTTTTTTCCGGACAAGGCCTTTCCTAAATCAGATTCTATGCTTATACACATGTTTTCAGGGTCTAAATCCAAGGTAGTTACCAGTGTTATAATGGTTTCTTCGTCATCCTCTACAAATTTAACCCTAGCCCTGCTACCGATGGCCATTACTGACCTGTCAATTTTTGATTCATCTACAACAGTGGCAGTGGAAATCATGTTCATTAAGTATTGGATTCTGTTATCATTTTCCCTATAGTTGGCGCAAGCTTCTTTATATTCTGCGTTTTCCGACCTATCACCATGAGCAGCTGCTTCCATCTTTTCTTTTGCTATTTCGGCCCTCTTTACTGTAAGTCGATATTCCAGTTCTTCCTGTAACTTTTTCATATTTTCTTCAGTCAGGGTATTGTGCATAATAAAATCCTCCCGTGAAATTAAGTATATTAATATTATATTGGTTTATGTTAGAAAATAAAAGATACTGGAATATTTCTAACTATTTTAAGTCATCTGGTTCGTATTCTACCTTGAGCCTTGTTAATCTATCCCCATTAAATGAAAACTCAACACTTTCAAAAATATCTCCATATTTATAGTAACTAAAATCTTCAGAAATATCTTTATCGGTAGGTTCTCCATAAGTTACCATTATTTCATTGATAGTAGATTTTTCTGATATTCCTTTTGGTAATTCCAAAGGTACCTTGCAATCATAATCTGAATATTCTAGGGTAGTAGCAAAGCAGTATTCTTTGCTGCAACAATTTCATCGGCCTTTGATTCTAATTTCCAACCGTTCTTTTATTGGATTTTTCAAAGGATTGTAAAAATCAATCATTTATAGATATTACCAGGAAAAGTAAATTTGTTCAAGAATTATGGCTTATAAAAACAAGAATTAAGT
>JAAYTB010000069.1 GCA_012523855.1 Clostridia bacterium | reverse complement strand
TTATCTCTTTGAGAACTGTGAAGCTCTTCTTGCTTTTTTAAGACCGTATTTCTTTCTTTCCTTCATTCTTGGATCTCTAGTTAAGAAACCAGCCTTCTTAAGTGAACCCTTAAGGCTTTCGTCGTATTTAACAAGTGCTCTTGCTATTCCGTGTCTTATAGCTCCTGCCTGACCTGTAAATCCACCTCCGTGAACATTTACAAGTATGTCGAATTGATCCTTTACTCCAAGTAGCACAAGTGGTTGATTAACTATTATTTTTAAAGTTTCTAAGCCGAAATATGTATCCATATCTCTCTTATTTATAACAACTTTTCCTTCTCCTGGAACAAGTCTTACTCTAGCAATGGATTTTTTTCTTCTTCCTGTAGCGCAATATTGAACCTTAGCCATTATTTTTCCTCCCTTCAACTTCCATTAGTACTTTAATTCAAGTACTTCTGGTTTTTGTGCTGCATTATCGTGTTCTGCACCTCTGTATACCTTAAGCTTCTTAAGCATTTTTCTTCCAAGAGGTCCCTTTGGAAGCATTCTTCTAACCGCTTCTTCAAATGCAAATTCTGGTTTCTTAGCTAAAACATCTTTGTAAGGAATTTCTTTTAATCCACCAGGATATAATGAGTGATGTCTCATCATCTTTTGCTCTAATTTCTTTCCAGTTAGAACCACTTTTTCAGCATTAATAACTATTACGTAGTCTCCAGTATCAACATTCGGTGTAAATATTGGCTTATTCTTACCTCTTAAGATTGTAGCGACCTGGCTAGCAACTCTACCTAAAGGCTTTCCAGCAGCATCAACTACATACCATTTTCTCTCTACTTCATTTGGCTTTGCAATGTATGATTTCATCTCTTTCCCTCCCTAATAAAAACCTGTGTTTATTACTTTTCTATTAAAAGACCCGGGGCTAGTGGATCTTATTAGCATTCATTAACAAACATTATCATTATAATACAATCAGCCGGGCGTGTCAATGTATTTTTTCAGAAAACACTTAAATTAATAATAAACCTTTTCCAAACATAAGCCTTTGGCTGGAGCTGCCTTTCCAGGCCTAACTCCTTCCTTTAATTCTAAAATTAATGGTATCTGATCTGGGGACATCTTGCCTTGACCAACCTTAATTAAGGTACCTACAATTATCCTCATCATGTGATATAAAAAGCCATCTGCACTTCCATAAATCTTTATGATATTTCCTTCTTTTATTACGTCCATTTGGCTTATGGTTCTCCTTGTTGTTTTAACAGAACCTCCTAATTTTCTAAAGGCTTGAAAATCATGGTTTCCTAAAAAATACTTTGCTGCACAAGTCATATCATATATATTCAAAGGTTGTCTTACATGACACATATAATTTCTATAAATAGCAGTATTAACTTGCTGATTCAGTATTGTGTAGCTGTAAGTTTTTCCTTTGCAATCATATCTTGAATGAAACTCTTTCTCTACTTCTAAGGATTTAAGCACACGAATATCTTCAGGAAGCTTAGCATTTAAGGCTTCCCTAAACTTGCCTTCTCCAATCTTGCTATTTGTGTAGAAGTTGCAAATATATTCTTTTGCATGTACCCCTGCATCAGTTCTACTACAACCTGTTACAGAAAGCTCCTCTCCTGTAATCTTAAATATACTGCTCTCTACAGCCTCTTGAATTGTAAATGCATTTTTCTGTCTTTGCCAGCCAGAATAAGCAGTACCATCATATTCTAAAACTAATTTTATATTTCTCATTCTATCACCATAGATCTTTAAGGCAAATTGGTTTTATTCACTAATATAGTTGCTATTATTAATAAGATAAAAAAGAGTACTGCTATCAAATCATTGTAGTTTAATTTTAAAACCTTCATTCTTGTTCTACCATCCCCACCTTTATAGCATCTTGCTTCCATGGCCATAGCTAGTTCATCTGCTCTTCTAAAAGAGCTAATAAAGAGAGGTACCAACAAGGGAATTAGGCTCTTTGCCTTGGCTATGATATTTCCTGAATCAAAGTCTGCCCCTCTGGCCATCTGGGCTTTCATAATCTTATCTGTTTCATCTATAAGGGTTGGTATAAATCTTAAAGCTATAGTCATCATCATAGCAATCATATGAGCTGGTACACCGATTTTTTCAAAAGGCTTTAGTAACTTCTCTATACCATCTGTTAACTCTATAGGAGAAGTTGTAAGTGTTAATATAGAAGTACCTGCAATTAAAAATATTAATCTTAAGGCCATAAAGGCTGCTTGTTTTAGTCCTTCATCATAGACTTTAAGAAAGCCTAATTCAAAAAGCAAATTTCCTCTTTTTACTGTAAATATATTAAGTATAGCAGTTATTATCAAGAGGACCAAGACCGGCTTTAAGCCCTTATATATAAACTTGGGTGATAATTTTCCTGTAGCCAATATAATAGCTAATAATAATATTACAAGTATGTATCCGCTAAAATTATCAATAATAAATAGATTAACTATGAACACTAGTGATAGTATAATTTTAATTCTAGGATCTAATTTGTGTACGAAGGATTCTCCAGGTACATATTGACCTATAGTTATATTCTTAATCACTTATCCACCTTCTTCCATCTACTTTAGGATTTTTTGCAAGGCTTCCACAGCCTGGTCTATAGTAAAAATATCTTCTGACAGATCAAAGCCTTTCTTCCTCAGTTCCTTTATTAAATACGTAACTTGAGGTACTGCCAAGCCTACAGACTCTAGTAATTCACTCTCTTTAAAGACATCTGCAGGTTCACCATCTAATATAGCTTTTCCTTTGTGCATAACTAAAATTCTATCTGCCAGTTTTGCCACGTCTTCCATGCTGTGAGATACAAGAATAATAGTCATACCATATTCCCTATGCAAATTCTTAATTTGCTGCAAGATCTCATCTCGGCCTTTAGGGTCCAAGCCAGCAGTAGGCTCATCTAAGATAAGGACCTCTGGTTCCATGGCTACTACTCCAGCTATGGCTACTCTTCTCTTTTGTCCGCCACTAAGTTCAAAAGGAGACTTATCCTTATACTTTTCATAGTTTAAGCCCACCATATCCATGGCCCTTCTTACTCTAGAAAAAACCTCTTCTTCTGACAAGCCTAGTTTATGGGGTCCAAAACTAATGTCCTTTTCAATGGTTTCCTCAAACAATTGATATTCTGGATACTGAAATACCAAACCAACTTTCTTTCTTATTTCGCTTAATTTTACCTTTCCCTCTGTAATGCAAGTGTCATTAATTATAATTCTACCGCTACTAGGCTTCAACAAGCCATTTAGGTGTTGTACAAAGGTAGACTTACCAGAGCCTGTATGACCAATTAAGGCTACAAACTCTCCATCCTTTATTTCTACATTCACATTATCAAGGGCCTTCTTTTCGAAAGGGGTTCCCGGCATATATATATGTGTTAAATTTTCTATTTTAATTGACATAATGCATTCACCATCTCACTTATTGTTAGGATATCGGTACTAATATTAATTCCCTGCTTTTTTAGTTCATATGCTATTTCTGTAACCTGTGGAACATCTAAACCAATATCTTTCATCTCCGCTACCTTACTAAAGACCTCTTTAGGTGTTCCCTCCATCTTTACCTTTCCTTCATCCATTACTACAATTCTATCAGCCTCGACAGCTTCCTCCATATAGTGAGTTATAAGAATAATAGTAATTCCAGCCTTCTTATTAAGTTCCGTTATAGTTTTTATAACTTCTTTTCTCCCTGAAGGATCTAACATGGCGGTAGGTTCATCTAATATTATGCAATCTGGCCTCATAGCCAATATACCTGCAATAGCAACTCTTTGCTTTTGACCACCGGATAATAAGTGAGGTGCATGTTTTCTATATTCAAACATATTAACAGTCTTTAAACATTCATCCACTCTTGCCCTGATTTCATCACTGGGCACTCCTAAGTTTTCAGGTCCAAAGGCTACATCTTCTTCAACTATAGTTGCTACTAGCTGATTGTCTGGATTCTGAAATACCATACCGGCCTTACTTCTTATTTCCCATATCAAGTCTTCTTGCAAGGTATCCATTCCATCAACATAAACTTTACCTTCGCTAGGTAGCAATAAGGCATTCATATGTTTAGCAATTGTAGATTTTCCTGATCCATTGTGGCCTAAAATAACTAAAAACTCACCCTTTTTAACCTCTAAATCAACTCCAGCCACAGCTACTTTCTCTGTTTGGCCTTCCATAGATTCATATCTAAAAACTACATTTTCACAACTTATCATATTATCTGCCATAAACCTATCCCCTTTTATCAATGTAATAGCCAATATATATCAAACTGATTTTTATAAATCTAATCCCCAATATAAATTAGACTGGTTCTTTCCTCAATCTAATTTATATTATGGATTACTTCCTATGGATATTCTAGATAAAAACTTCGCCGTTCATAATTTAGATATTTATAGCAAAAGGGGGACTAAGTCAGACATATACTTAATCCCCTTAAACCTTTAAACCAATTCAAGAATTACAACTTCTGCTGCGTCTCCTCTTCTTGGTCCGACTTTATAAATTCTAGTATATCCGCCTTTTCTTTCAGCATACTTAGGAGCTACATTGTCAAATAAGTTCTGAACAACATCCTTCTCTGTAACAAAAGAAAGCACTTGTCTTCTTGCATGCAAATCTCCTCTTTTAGCAAGAGTTATCATTTTTTCAGCAAGAGCTCTAGTTTCTTTAGCTCTAGTAACTGTTGTTTCTATTTTGCCGTGCTTTAAAAAGCTAGTAACTAGATTTCTAAGCATAGCTTTTCTCTGGTCTGTTGGCAGACCTAATTTACGATGTCCAGCCATGTCTCTACCTCCTTACTCTTCGCTCTCTCTTAAACTCAATCCAAGATCACTAAGTTTATTTTGTACTTCTTCTAATGATTTCTTACCAAGATTTCTAACCTTCATCATGTCTTCTACAGTTCTCTCGATTAACTCTTGAACAGTATTTATACCTGCTCTCTTTAGGCAGTTATAGCTTCTGACAGACAAATCAAGCTCTTCGATAGTCATCTCAAGAACCTTTTCCTTCTTGTCTTCTTCTTTTTCCACCATAATTTCTACATCATTAGCGTGGTCTGTTAGAGTCATAAATAACTTGAAATGCTCAATTAAAATTTTAGCTGATAAGCTAATAGCTTCATCAGTCTGAATAGTTCCGTTAGTCCATATTTCTAAGGTTAGCTTATCGTAATCTGTAATTTGACCAACTCTTGTATTTTCTACAGTAAAGTTAACTCTTTTTACCGGAGTATAAATGGAGTCTACAGGGATTGTGGATATAGGATATTCCTCATTCTTATTCTTTGCTTGAGATACATATCCTCTACCATTGTTAACCACTATCTCCATGTATAACTTTCCATCTTCATCAAGGCTAGCAATATGTAAGTCTTTGTTTATAACTTCTATATCGCCATCAGTTTTAATGTCACCTGCCTTGATCTCTCCAGGCCCTTCAGCTTCAATAGTAATAGTTCTAGGACCTTCACCTTCCATTTTCAAGGCCAAGGCTTTTATATTAAGTATTAACTCAGGAACATCTTCCTTTACCCCTGGCACAGTAGAAAACTCATGTAAAACTCCATCTATTTTTATGGCATTTGCCGCAACACCTGGCAAGGATGAGAGAAGAATTCTCCTTAAGGCGTTACCTAAGGTAATTCCATAGCCTCTCTCAAGGGGTTCTACTACAAACTTGCCATATGTGCCATCTTCACTAGATTCTACACATTCTATTTTTGGCTTTTCTATCTCTAACATTCACAAACCCTCCTTATTAATTAAATGGCAACCTTATTTTGAGGGCAACTGATTCATTTTTGCCAAGTCTGAACTTTTTACTTAGCTGTATATATCTCAAACTAAGCCATTCAATGTTAATTCCTTAATACGAATTAATTACTACTTGCTGTATAACTCAACGATTAATGTTTCGTTAATTGGTACATCAATATCAGCTCTTGATGGCTCAGCGATTACTTTTCCTTCAAAGTTTTCTGCACTTCCGCTCAACCAATTTGGAAGAGTTTTAGGGTTTTCAGCAAATCCTTTGAACATTTCCTTTTGTCTGCTCTTTTCCTTAACTGTGATAACGTCATTAACAGATACTTGATATGATGGAATATCTACTTTCTTACCATTTACTAAGAAGTGTCCATGAGTTACAAGTTGTCTTGCTTCTTTTCTTGAATCTCCATATCCTAATCTAAACACTACATTATCCAATCTCATTTCAAGGAATCTTAATAAGTTTTCACCTGTGATTCCTCTTAGTTTGTCAGCTTTATCATAGTAATTTCTAAACTGACTTTCTAAAATTCCGTAAATTCTTCTTGCCTTCTGCTTTTCTCTTAATTGCAGTCCATAGTTTGATAACTTTTTCCTGCTTGCACCGTGCTGACCTGGTGCATAATTTCTTCTATCTATTGCACATTTTGCTGTATAACATCTATCGCCTTTTAAGAATAATTTCATACCTTCTCTTCTGCAAAGTCTACATACAGCGCCAGTATATCTTGCCATAATCTACACCTCCTGTTACTTCTACTATTATACTCTTCTTCTTTTTGGTGGTCTGCATCCGTTATGTGGTATAGGAGTAACATCCTTAATCATTGTTATTTCCAAACCAGCAGCTTGAAGAGATCTTATTGCAGCCTCTCTGCCTGCTCCAGGTCCTTTAACAAACACTTGAACAGTTTTCAAGCCATGTTCCATTGCAGCTTTAGTAGCTGTTTCTGCTGCCATCTGAGCAGCATATGGTGTGCTCTTTCTTGAACCTTTAAAGCCCAATGCTCCAGCACTAGACCAAGAAAGTGCATTTCCTACACTGTCAGTTATTGTTACAATTGAATTGTTGAAAGTTGATTTAATATGAGCTGCTCCGTGCTCAACATTTTTTCTCTCTTTTCTTCTTCTTACTTTTTTCAACTTTTGAGCTGCCATTCTATTCCCTCCTTACTACTTCTTTTT
>JAAYTB010000009.1 GCA_012523855.1 Clostridia bacterium | reverse complement strand
GCATATCCTTTGTTTGCTAATACTGTTGTTATTGCTGCTGTTAATGTAGTCTTACCGTGGTCAACGTGACCAATTGTTCCAATGTTAACATGGGGTTTGTTTCTTTCAAATTTTGCCTTTGACATTATGTTTCCTCCTTTAATAAAACTTTAGATATACTGTTACAGCCACAGCTATATCTTAATTATTACAAATAAACTTTGCCTGGCGTGTTGTATGTATAAATTGGAGCCCATAACCGGGATCGAACCGGTGACCTCCACCTTACCAAGGTGACGCTCTGCCTACTGAGCTATATGGGCAATGTCTGGAGCGGGTGAAGGGAATCGAACCCTCGTAGCTAGCTTGGGAAGCTAGAACTCTACCATTGAGTTACACCCGCCTTCGTTATTTTTTTCCGTAACAATTAATGATTTTACTACTGTTAATTCATTTTGTCAATATAAAATTTTATCTATTACTTAAACACTTTTCTAACTTCCTTTTTACCCTTTGAAGAGCGTTGTCAATAGACTTTGCATGCCTATCTAAATCACAAGCTATTTCTTGATATGACTTGCCATCTAAATAAGACATTAACACTTCCATTTCCAAGTCAGAAAGCACCTCTCCAATTTCTGCTTCAATATGGTCCATTTCCTCCTTGCTAATAACCAGCTCTTCAGGGTCCGAAACCTTTATGCTTGATAAAATATCTAGCAAAGTCCTATCTGATTCTTCATCATAGATAGGCTTGCTTAAAGAAACATATGTATTAAGAGGTATGTGTTTTTGACGAGTAGCTGTTTTAATAGCTGTTATTATTTGCCTAGTTACGCAAAGTTCAGCAAAAGCTTTAAAAGAAGATAGCTTATCAGCCTTAAAATCTCTTATAGCCTTGTAAAGCCCAATCATACCTTCTTGATAAATGTCCTCTTTATCTGCACCTATTAGAAAATAAGATTTAGCCTTTGCTTTTACAAAATTCTGGTACTTATTAATAAGATACTCTTGTGCTCTAGTATCACCTTTTTTCGCCTCAATAACCACTTCTTCGTCAAGTTTATCTTCAAAATTTGTAAACGTTTTTAAGCACCTCTCCCTCGCTCCCAAGAGTATCCCCCCTCATCAATCATACGTTTCATTTTAAATTATACCCCAGCACAAATATACAAGTCAAGAGAATTCAACGGTTTCTACGGATTTCATCCTGTTTTTTAAAATTACTTTTTAATATTCTTTTTTTCAACAAATTTCTACTTTATTATTCAACCCTTTAAAGTTACTTATTGTTAAATATAGCATATTTTATATAACCTTCATAAAGTCAACTCTCTTAATAAGTCTACACTGTCCTTTGAATCCTCTAACAAAACCCCTTATAATCTACTTTTTAAAACCTCATACATAATAATACCTGCAGCTACTGATGCATTTAAGGAATTTACATTTCCTCTCATAGGAATCTTAATTAATTTATCGCATTTCTCCTTGGTTAATCTGGATATACCTCTACCTTCACTACCGATAACTAAAGCAACGGAACCCTTTAAGTTAGCTTGGTAACAATATTCCTCTCCATCCATGTCAGCTCCATAAACCCATACTCCCTGATTCTTTAATTGATCAATAACCTTATTTACGTTTGTAACCTTAGCTATCTTTACATATTCAACAGCACCAACACTGGATTTATATACAGCTGCTGTAACTCCCACATTTCTTCTCTTAGGGATAACAATACCATGGGCACCACAAACCTCAGCTGTTCTAATTATGGACCCTAAATTATGAGGATCTTCTATTTCATCTAGGATTATTATAAAAGGATCTTCACCCTTATCCTTGGCATCCTGAATTATATCTTCTACTTCACAATAACTATAAGGACTTGTTTGTGCTATAACACCTTGGTGGCTTGCAGTTGAAGACATGCTATCTAGCTTTCTCCTATCAACTTCTTTAATAACCACTCCTTTTTCTTTAGCTAATGCTGTTATTAGATTTACTGCCCCTTCCCTATCTCCCTTAGCTATTAGTATATTCTCTATGGTTCTGCCGCTACGTAAGGCTTCTATTACGGCATTTCTTCCCTCGATAATATCCTCTCTTATATCTTCACTAGGATTTTTATATTCTTCTCTATTTTCATTATACCTTGATGGTCTACGGTCCCTTCTATCTCTTCCAGTTCCTCTATCATTTCTCTTGTTAAATTCTCTATGGTTTTTCATATTATCACTCCTTGGAATCTTTCTTATCTTCAAATATTATATCCATAATTAACTGTAACCTATCAATTTGTCCTGTTATATATAAATAACCTATAAGGGTTTCAAAACCAGTAGCAGCCCTGTAATCAGACACTGTAGCATTTTTAGGCACGGTGGCTGATTTAGTGTTTCTCCCCTTTTTAAATATATACATCTCATCTTCTGTTAGATATTTTTCCAATTGCCTAATAAAACCTCTTTGGGAGTTTGCCTTTACATAAGATACTGCCTTTAAGTGTAATTTATGGGCTGATAAATTTAGATTATTAATAATTAAATATTCCCTTACCATAACTTCAAAAACCGCATCCCCAATAAAAGCTAATGACAACCCATTAACCCTCTTAGCTTCTTCAGGCTTTATAGTTTTTCCCGTATAATTCAAAATCATTTTCCCTACTCCTCATCATAGCCTTATATCCTTCTATCTAAATTATCAGGATAAATATACATCACTTTATAAAGATTTTCAATATGAATAAAAAAAGGCTAAGCTTTATAATTTTAGCTTAACCTTTTACTAAAATTTATATTACTTCTTTATAAACCATCTTACACCTTGTGGTGTATCTTCAAGAATTATGCCCCTATCCTTAAGGTCATCTCTTATTTTATCAGCTAAGGCCCAGTTTTTATCTTTTCTAGCCTGCTGCCTCTCCTCTATAAGCTTTTCTATTTCTTCTTCCAAGCTTACCTTTGTAGACTTTTGAAGTATACATAAAGGTTGACCTAGTTCCCTAATCAGATCTAAAGACATTTGGATAATTTTTTTAGAAGAATCAGAGGAAACATTGATGTTAATATCTTTTATCAAATCGAATATAACAGCTATTCCATCAGCAGTATTAAAGTCGTCATCCATCTTTTCTATATACTTTTGTCTATAGGAATTCAAAGTATCTACAAAAGCCTTCTCTCCCTCTTGTACTTCTTCTATTTTAACTTCCTCCAACAATCTTTCAAGATTTCCTATAGCATTGTACAGTCTTTCTACAGAAGCTTTAGCTGAATCCAGTAGCTCAATGCTAAAGTTCAACTGGGTTCTATAGTGAGCAGATAGCATAAAAAACCTCACTACATCAGCATCATACTTTTCTAATATATCTCTAACTGTGAAGAAGTTATTTAGAGACTTAGACATTTTTTGATTATTAACATTTATGAAAGCTGAATGCATCCAATATCTTGCGAAGGGAGCATCGTTTCTAGATTCACTTTGAGCTATTTCATTTTCATGGTGAGGAAAGATTAAATCTGTACCACCAGCATGAATATCTATAGTTTTACCTAGGAGTTTATCTGCCATACATGAGCATTCAATATGCCATCCTGGCCTTCCTAGTCCCCAGGGACTTTCCCAGGCAGGCTCACCTGGCTTTTGCTTCTTCCAAAGAGCAAAATCCATAGGGTCCTCTTTTCTCTCATCCACATTAATTCTAGCTCCTGCTTGTAAATCCTCAAGATTTTGACCAGATAGCTTACCGTACTGGTTAAATTTCTTTGTGCTAAAGTATACATCTCCATCAACTTCGTAAGCATATCCCTTATCTATCAAATCTTTTACAAAAGTGATTATTTCATCAATGAATAAAGTAGCTCTTGGATTTATAGTAGCTCTCTTAATATTTAATCCATCTGCATCCTTATAATATTCAACTATAAATCTATCTCCTAGTTCCTTAACACTTGTATTCTCATCATTAGCTTTAGCTATCATTTTATCATCGATATCTGTAAAGTTTTGAACGAAATTTACTTTAAATCCTCTATATTCAAAATATCTTCTTATGGTATCAAATACAATAAAGGTTCTAGCATTACCAATATGAAACAAATTATATACTGTGGGTCCGCAAACATACATGCTGACTTCCCCATCTTTTAAAGGTATAAATTCTTCTTTAGTCTTTTTTAAAGTGTTATATATTTTCACTATCTATCCCTCCCTGCTTAGTTAGTTTATTATCTATTTTATACCACATTTCTTTAAAGGTAAACCTTCTTCTTAATCTAGTTAAAAATCCTAGCTAATCTTAATAAGCCTTTCCCCAATACACCATATCTTTAGCTGTCTTTCCGCAACAAACACAAGTATCAGAAACCTTCTCTTGTTCAAAAGGAATACATCTAGATGTTGCCCCTGTTATTTCCTTAATTTTCTCTTCACATTCTATATCTCCACACCACATGGCCTTAACAAAGCCTAGCTTGTTTTCTATAGTATTAATAAATTCCTCAAAGCTTGTTACAGTGTAGGTTTTATTATCTCTATTTTCTCTAGCTTTTACCAACATATCCTTCTGAATAGTTTCAAGAAGTTTTAAAACAAGCTCTTCAACTTGATCTAAAGCTACAGTAATCTTTTCCCCTGTATCCCTTCTGGCTAGTATACATTGATTATTCTCTATATCCTTTGGTCCAATTTCTAGTCTTAAAGGAACTCCCTTCATTTCATATTCTGCAAACTTCCAACCTGGCATCTTATCACTGGAATCTAATTTAAGCCTAACAAGTCCTTTTAATCTATTTTTAAGTTCTTCAGCTTTATCAAGAACTCCCTCTTTATGTTGAGCTATAGGAACTATAACTAGTTGAATAGGTGCAATTTTGGGTGGTAAGACCAAACCATTGTCGTCTCCATGAACCATTATAACAGCACCAATTAGTCTAGTAGTCACACCCCAAGAGGTTTCATATACATATTGTAGCTTACCAGTCTTGTCTGTGTATTGTATGTTAAAGGCCTTAGCAAAATTATCTCCAAAGTAGTGGGAAGTTCCCGACTGAAGAGCCTTTCCGTCATGCATTAAGCTCTCAATAGTGTAGGTAGATTCAGCTCCTGCAAATTTTTCTTTTTCAGTTTTCTGACCTTTCACAACTGGAATAGCTAAAATTTCTTCACAGTGATCAGCATATACATTTAACATTCTTACAGTTTCTTCCTGAGCTTCTTCTGCAGTTGCATGAATAGTATGACCTTCCTGCCATAAAAATTCTGTAGTTCTTAAAAAAGGCCTTGTTGTCTTCTCACATCTTACTACTGAACACCACTGATTATAAAGCTTTGGTAAATCATTATAGGACTGAACAACCTTAGCATAATGCTCGCAGAATAAGGTTTCAGATGTTGGTCTTACACAAAGCCTCTCTGTAAGCTTTTCTTCTCCAAAGTGAGTAACCCAAGCTACCTCTGGAGCAAAACCCTCTACATGGTCCTTTTCCTTTTGTAAAAGTGATTCTGGTATAAACATAGGCATATACACATTCTCATGACCTGTTTCCTTAAATCTTCTATCTAGATCCTGCTGTATATTTTCCCAAATTCCGTAACCATAAGGTCTTATAATCATACATCCCTTTACGCTGGAATAATCCACCAACTCTGCCTTCTTTACTATATCTGTATACCATTGAGCAAAATCCACATCCATACTTGTTATTGCTTCTACCTTCTTCTTATTTTTTGCCATAATCTTTCCCTCCTAAATTATTCTACAAAAAAAGAAAAACCCACCCTATTAGGGCGAGTTTTTATCGCGGTACCACCTAAATTTTTCACTCATTATCTATAACGGCATTACCGGTAGTTATTAACTACTGCTCAGAAGCGGGTTCGAAAATTTGAAAATCTCTCAGCCAAGGATCTTCTCTCTGTATGCTTTTCTAATATTCTTCTTCATTGCATTATTTTTAGTTTTAAAATATATTATTATACTTTTCCCCATAATTATAATTTCTACATAATTTGCTGTCAATATTTCCTTAAAGTTTATCTAATATCCTTTCCCCTAAGAGCATATCCTCCGGGGTAGTAACTTTAATATTTTTGTAGTCTCCCTCATATAAATATACTCTTTGACCATATTTCTCAACAATCATAGTATCATCTGTAGCAAGATACTCTTCTAGTGCTGCTTTTTCATGGCACTGCCTTATCAACTCATATTTAAAACATTGAGGCGTTTGTACAGCCATTAATGTATTTCTATCAGGAGTAGTCACAGAAAAACCCTCCTCATTGACCACCTTAATGGTATCCTTAGTCTTAACCCCACAGGCACTAGCACCGAAGCTTTCAGCATAGCTTATTCCAGTTTCAATAATATCAGTGGTAACAAAAGGTCTAGCACCATCATGTATAGCAACAATATTACAGTTACCAATGGCCTTTAATCCATTATAGACAGACTCTTGCCTCTCTTTGCCACCTTCAACCAAGGAGCTTACCTTTTTGAAGTCATACCTTTCTACTATTTCCTTCCTAGTAAAATCTATGGCCTCTTTGGATAAAACCAAAACAATAGAATCAATTTTTGTACATTGAGAAAAGGCTTTTATAGTATAATACAGAAGAGGTTTTCCCTTTAGACTTAAAAATTGCTTGCTAATTTCGCTGCCCATTCTTTTACCTTTTCCTGCAGCTACTATTAGCGCTACATTATTTCCACTCATAAACTACCTTCCTAATTTGCTTTTTCTAGAGCTTCCTTTTGCCTTGCAAAAATCATTCTGCCTGCTGCAGTTTGAAGTACAGAGGTAACTATAACATCTATAGTTTCTCCTATGGACTTCCTTCCGCCTTCTACAACAATCATTGTTCCATCATCTAAATAAGCTATACCCTGGCCGGATTCTTTTCCGTCCTTTACAACTTGAATTCTCATCTCTTCTCCAGGGAGAACCACAGGCTTTATAGCATTAGCTAATTCATTTATATTTAGTACAGGAACTCCTTGAAACTCTGCTACCTTGTTTAAATTATAATCATTAGTAATTACCATGCCATTCATTGTCTGGCAAAGCTTTAACAATTTACTATCTACTTCTAAAATCTCCGGAAAGTCCTTTTCAGTTATTATTACTTCCATATCCAATTCTTTTTGTATTTTATTAAGTATATCCAAGCCTCTTCGACCTCTGTTTCTTTTTAAGGAGTCAGATGAATCGGCGATGTGTCTTAGCTCCTCTAGTACAAAGTTCGGTATAACAAGAGCCCCTTCGATAAAACCAGTTTGACATAAGTCAAAAACTCTTCCATCAATTATAACTGATGTATCTAATATTTTTACTTTTGCTTTGGAAGTAACCTTAGACTTTTTGTCCTTAGCATTACTTTTTTTCTTAATATTAAAGAACAAGCTCATTAGTTCATCTCTCTTTTTAACAGCTATATCAGCACCGAGGACTGCAAATATAGTGTTAATAGCCACTGATAAAGCTGGTCCAACATAGGGCACACTACTTAATACATTAACAATCATTGTTGAAATTGCCAATCCTATAATTGCCCCTATTGCTCCGAAAAGAATGACATTTGCTGGCAACTTTTGCATGCTTTTCTCTACATATTCCATAGCATTTGTTATGATAGCATTAAATAATGGTGATACTAGAAAAAATATAATACCAAATAAAAGTGTCGAAAAGAACAAAAGCAAAATTTGATTCAGTGGCTTACCATTGATAAAGGCACTGCTAGATACATATTCAGTCTTTAATAGAGTATCCCCTATAAAGTATCCTAAGGTAAGACCTATAAAGGTAAAAAGTCCCCTTAATATTTTTTTAACCATATTTCTTCACCTCCTTATTAATGTAAATTATAATTTATATTTTTCTTGTATAAAATTAATGTCACTTATAGCTTTCTTTAGGTATAAATTAAATTAAAGTTCTTCGAAAAGATTGAAGATTTAACAATTTTTCGGTATACTTAAATTATTAGTTGGATATCTCCATTTTAATTTTCAGCTTATATTTAATATATATTAATTAATGGTCATTTTCAACATTTATTATACATACAGTAACTTACCCCCTATGAAATGTACTAAATTAAGTTTATTATATAAATATGGACATAAATTTAATCTGCTTTGTTCGTTATTTTCTAATAAAGCTATCTTACCTGTTTAGATAACTTTATTAATATAGTTTAAGGAGTTGAAACTTATGAAGGATGTTATATTAGGTGAACTGCAAAATAAAGTTAATGAATCTTTACTACGACATAAAAGTATTTTAGATATTTTGACAAAGTTTCAGGAATCAAACGCAAGGATAAACAGAGCAGTAGTAAAATCTGTAACTAACTGCGGCTGTGTTACAATTAACGCTACAAAGCAAGAGTTTCCCTGTGACAATGATTCTTTTGAATCCTTAAATGAATGTATGAAAACCCATATTGACGGTAATATCTGTGAAGGCTGCCGAGAAGTTATAGAAAGAGAGCTTGGTAACAATATATTCTACTTAACTGCTATGTGCAATCTCCTTGATATAAGTGTTTATGATGTATTTATTAAAGAATATGACAAAATAGATACTCTAGGCAAATATACCTTTAGATAGCATATAAAGATTTAGAACAATAGCAATGTAATTTGTTTATTGTTCTTTTTTTATATTTTTCCTTAATAACTGTGTACTAATTAATATTGTTTTTTAAGAAGGATCTGCTCCTTTATTCGTCTTAAGCCACTTCTAATAGCCTTTGCCCTAGCTTCACCTATACCCTCAACCTTATCTAACTCCTCATGGCTGGCTTCTATAACAGACTTTAATTCCTTAAAGTGTTTTATCAAGTTTTCTATAACCGTCGCTGGAATTCTAGGAATTTTGGTCAGTATTCGGTAGCCCCTAGGAGATATTAAAGTATCCATTAGTGGTACACCGTTGTATCCTAACGATTTAGCTATTAAATCCACCTCCAGAATTTCATTTGAAGATAGGTTTTGAATTTCCCTATATACGTCGTTATAATCTAAACTTGACTTGCAATAATCTCTTATAAGCAAAACACCATCCTGCTCAATAAATTTAACCAGCTCATTCAGTTGCATGCTTATAAGTCTACCTTCATTGCCCAGCTCACATATATATCTTTCTATTTCTGCTACGATCCTCATAACCATTTCAGTTCTTTGTATTGCAGTAGTTACATCCATTAAAGTAACCATATCTTGAAACTCCTGGGTATTTAAATTATTCAAAACCCGATCCAGGACCGATACATATTTCTCCAAGGTTTGAATAGCCTGATTAGCCCTAGCTAATATAACACTGTTTTCTCTTAAAACGTACTTTAAATCATTTTTATAGACGCTTATAATATGCCTTCTTTGGGATATGGCAATTACTATTGCACCAGTCTGTTTAGCCACCCTGTTTGCTGTTCTATGTCGTGTGCCGGTTTCAAAGGTGGGGATAGAAGAATCAGGAACCAACTGAGTATTGGCGAAAAGTATCCTTTTCAAATCGCTGCTTAAGACTATAGCACCATCCATTTTCGCCAACTCATATATATAAGACGAATTATACTCAGCATTTATCATAAAACCACCGTCAACCAACTTCATAATTTCTTCGCTATCTCCCAGCACTATTAAAGCTCCAGTTTTGGCTCTCAAAATATTTTCTAACCCCTCCCTAAGTTGAGTCCCCGGTGCCACTACCTTTAATATGCTTTTTATTTCCTTATCATTATCTTGCCTCATACTATCACCATCTTAGCGCTTTACAAATATACTTTTATATTGTCAACTTTTTTCACAATATTTATTCTTATTATCTAAATATATAACTTATTACTTGCTGAATATTATTAAGTTCTATTACTTTAATGTCCTTAAATTTAGATTTATCTCTTATGGCGCCTTTAGCGATACAGACTCTTTTAAAGCCCATTCTATCCAATTCTCTTATTCTAGTTTCTAAAGAAGGTACCTTCTTCAACTCTCCAGTCAAGCCCACATCTGCAATAAAGACCGTATGGCTATCAATAGGCACATTATTTGTAGAGGATACCATACTCATAATTACAGCCAAGTTTACTGATTGTTCTCTTAGCTTAATGCCACCAGTACTTTTAATAACTACATTTTTATCATACAGTGGAATTCTGCCTCTCTGCTCTAATATGGAGATTAAAGTGTTTAATTGATCCCTCCCTATACTTTCACCTATTCGAGATGGATAGGGAGTAAAGGAACGGGAAACCAAGCTTTCAATTTCAACAATGATAGGTCTTGTTCCTTCTTTGATAACAGTTAAGGCACTACCAGAAACTAGTTCTTCCGGTTCCCTCTTAGTCATAAAAAACTCAGAAGGGTTATCAATAGGTATCATCCCCTCTTCTGTCATAGAAAAGAAACCCATTTCTCCTGTGCTACCAAATCTGTTCTTTGAGGATACCAAGGACCTTAGCTCCTCCCCCCTTTCTCCATCGATTATAAGCACTGTATCTACAAGGTGTTCTAAAGCTCTAAGGCCTGCAATTTCATCATCCTTAGTCATCTGTCCTACCATTATAACAGCCCTAGGCTTTTGCCCGTTTTTAGCTATTTTCAACAATTCATTAGCACACTCCATCGTTTGTGTAGGAGATCCTGGTCTAGAGCTATATTCTTCTAAAGCAAAGGTTTGAATACTATCTATAATAATTAGATCCGGATCAATTTCCTCTATCGAATGAAGTACATTATTCATATTAGAATCGGATACTACCCAAATATCATTATTTATTTTACTTAATATTCTTTCTGCCCTATTCTTTATCTGACTCTCACTTTCCTCACCAGAGGCATACAAAACCTTATATCCCTTAGCAGTTATGTCATCTGCCACCTGCAGTAGCAAGGTTGACTTTCCTGCTCCTGGTTTAGCTGTAATTATAGACAGGGAATCTCTAACTATGCCTCCCCCCATAACCCTATTAAACTCGCCAATACTAGTAACAATCCTGTCACTATTGCTAGCTGCTACCTCAGTTAATCTTTTCGCTGCAACCTTCTTTCTAGCTGTAACTACCTTACCACCGGAAGTCTTTTTTACTTCCACCACTTCCTCTTGATAGGTGTTCCAGGCTCCGCAATCTAAACATTTTCCCATCCATTTAGGACTTTCATAACCACAATTGGAACATATATAAATAGTTTTTCTTTTCATAAACCTTCTCCTGTTTTTTAAGTATAAAAAAAACGACTAATATCCCTTAGATATATGCTGTCATATTTAATCTTAAGAAAGATATTTCCTAGCAAAGCTAAGAAATATCTTAAGTTATATTGTTTTAGAAATTCAACTCTTATTATACTATATTTTCAAATTTCAGTTCACCATCTTTTACATAAACCTTAATATTTCCACCGGCCTTTATATTGCCCCTTAATATTTCTTCTGACAATTTATCCTCTACAATCTTTGTAATTGCCCTTCTAAGAGGACGTGCTCCATAATGACTGTCAAAGCCTTCTTTTGATAAATACTCTTCTGCAGATTCATCAAAGCTAATACTAATGCCTTGATCCTCCAGCCTCTTAGCTACAGAATTTAACATTAAGGAAACTATCTGTCTTAAATCTTTTTCTTCTAGCTGATGGAATACTATTATATCATCTATTCTATTTAAGAATTCTGGCCTGAAGCTGCGTTTCAATTCCTCCATTACATTGTCCTTCATCTTTTCATATTGATTTTCTCTTTCTTTTTCTCCAGAAATATTGAATCCTACAGTCTTCTGCTTCTTAATGGTTGAAGCTCCTACATTGGAAGTCATGATTACAATAGTATTTTTAAAGTTGACAGTTTTACCCTTTCCGTCTGTTAATCTTCCATCCTCTAGTATCTGCAGTAGTATATTAAAGACCTCAGGATGGCCCTTTTCTATTTCATCAAATAAGATAACTGAATAAGGGTTTCTTCTTACCTTTTCCGAAAGCTGTCCTCCCTCATCATAGCCTACATAACCTGGAGGAGAGCCTATTAACCTAGATACAGCGTGTTTCTCCATATACTCAGACATATCTATTCTTATAATAGAGTTCTCATCTCCAAACATTGCTTCTGCCAGAGCCTTGCTCAGTTCAGTCTTACCTACACCTGTAGGTCCTAAGAAAATAAAGGAACCGATAGGCCTATTAGGATCTTTCAAACCAACTCTAGCCCTTCTTACAGCCTTGGATACAGCCTTAACAGCTTCTTCTTGTCCTATAACCCTGTTATGAAGAATTTCTTCTAATTTAAGCAAACGCTCTGATTCTTTTTCTGTTAGTTTTTCTACAGGAACACTAGTCCATTGGGCTACCACACTAGCAATTTGAGTTTCAGAAACTATATGTTTAGTAACATCATTTTGAGTTTTCCAATTCTTTTTCTCATTCTCTAGTTTATCCTTTAATTCCTTTTCCAAATCCCTTAGTTGTGCAGCTTTTTCAAAGTCCTGTACCCTAATAGCATCTTCTTTTTCCTTTGTAGTCTTTTCTAACTGTTCTTCCATTTCCTTTAAATCTGGTGGTGCAGTAAGGTTTGCAATTCTAACCTTTGCCCCAGCTTCATCAATTAAATCTATTGCCTTATCTGGTAAAAATCTATCTGTTATATATCTATCGGATAAATTTACTGCAGCTTCTATAGCATCGTCTGTAATTTTCACACCATGGTGGGCTTCGTACTTATCTCTTAAACCTTTTAATATTTGCACAGCCTCTTCCTTAGTAGGCTCACCTACAGTAACTGGTTGGAATCTTCTTTCTAAGGCAGAGTCTTTTTCTATATATTTTCTATATTCATCTATAGTTGTGGCACCAATACATTGAATTTCACCTCTAGCTAAGGCTGGCTTTAGAATATTAGAAGCATCTATAGCTCCTTCTGCCCCACCAGCTCCAATTATAGTGTGAATTTCATCTATAAATAGTATTACATTACCTGCCTTTCGGATTTCCTCCATAACCTTCTTTAGTCTATCTTCAAATTCTCCCCTATACTTAGAACCTGCTACCATAGAGGATAAATCCAGGGTTACCACTCTCTTATCCTTTAAGATTTCTGGTATACTGCCTTCCACTATTCTTTGAGCTAACCCTTCTGCTATAGCTGTTTTTCCAACACCAGGATCTCCAATCAAACATGGATTATTCTTAATTCTACGGCACAATATTTCCAGAACTCTCTGTGTTTCATCACTTCTACCTATAACAGGATCCAGCTTTCCTTCCCTAGCCATATCTGTTAAGTCACGTCCAAATTGGTTTAAGCTAGGTGTAGCCTGCTCCTTACTTCTAGCTCCTGGAACTGTTGTAGTTTGTTGTTCTCCTGCCATACTCTGAATTATTTCACGTCTTATTTTTTCAAAGTCTGCGTTCAGGTTTGTTAATATAGTATAGGCTACTCCTTCAGACTCCCTAATTAAAGCCAGTAATATATGTTCAGGAGTAATATAGTTATGGTTTAAATGCCTTGCTTCAATATGGCTTAACTCTAACAACCTTTTTGTCCTTGGAGTAAGAGGTATCTCGTTCTTAAAAAGTTCCAAATCTCCCTTACCTTCAAAATCATTAATTAGCTTTTTTACTGCCTCTAAGCTTATTCCCATACTATTTAATACCTTGCTTGATATTCCATCACCTTCCCTTAACACCCCTAAGAGAATGTGCTCTGTTCCCACATATCCATGCTTAAATTCTCTTGCCTCTTCTTGTGCATAAACAAGAACCTTTTGTGATCGTTCACTAAATCTTCCAAACATCATAGTTCATAACACCTCCATCTTAAAATTCTATGGATCAACTTAGTCTTTCTCTCACTAACCTTGCTCTGTTAATACTTATTTCCTTCTCATTTAACTTGCTATTAAAAGTCAACTGTAGAGATGCAGGTTGAGTTTCTATTAATAGTTTATTCAATAGGCATTTGTCTATATCCTTAATTATACCCAGTTCAACACCCATTCTTACACTAGATAATAACTCCAAACATTCATTTAAATTCAGCAAAACTGCACTTTTTAAAATTCCTAGGGACCTATATATTTTATCCTCTAATTCATATCTATAAGTTGAATACAATCGACTTCTGGTAGCATTTTCTTGACCGATAATTTCATTTACTACTGCTTCTAAATTGGAAATAATATCTTCTTCTGATAAGCCTAAGGTAATCTGGTTTGATATTTGATAAATATTACCTAAAGCTTTGCTTCCTTCTCCATACAAACCTCTAATAGTCATGCCAACTTGAGTTAAGGCCTTAAGTATTCCATTCATTTCATTGTTCATTGTCAATGCAGGAAGATGAATCATAACAGAACCTCTAAGACCAGTACCTAGGTTAGTAGGACATGCTGTAATATAGCCTATTTTCTCATCAAAAGCATATTCAATACTTTCCTCTATCAGATCATCTATCTTGTTGGCTAGGTCATAACTTTCTCGCAGGTTCAGTCCTGCAGATATACACTGTAGCCTAATATGATCTTCTTCATTTATCATTATACTTACCGTATCATCTTCCCCTAAAATAAAAGCAGATCCTTTCTTATTTTTAATTAGGTCCTTGCTTATTAAATGTTCCTCTAAATACTTTGCAGCTTGCAGATCACTGCAGTCCCACAAATGTATAGCCTTATAATTCTGCCTTACATGGGAAGATTTAAAAAGTGAATCTTCCACTTCTTTTACAAGTTCTCTTTCCTCCTGCTCACTTAGCTTATGGGAAAACTTCCTATTATTCAGATTTCTGGCCACCCTTATTCTACTACTTAATACTAAGTCCTCAGTATTTTCAGTGTATTGCTGCCAATTTCTCATCTATATCTCCCCCTCGCTTTTTTGAAGGTCTCTAATTTGATCTCTCAGCTCCGCAGCCCTCTCATACTCCTCCATTAAAATAGCCTTCTGAAGTTCTTCTTTTAGACTTCTTAATCTCCTTTTGCCAGCTATATCTTTACCTGTTCTTGCTGGTATCTTTCCCAAATGCTCCACATTTCCTTGAACCCTTCGAACTACTGGCATTATCACTGAATTAAAATAATTATAGCAATTATTGCATCCAAGAATACCTGTCTTTTTAAATTCAGCATAAGTGGTTCCGCAAGTAGGACACAAGTCTTCTTTTACGGTACTTCTTCGTTGGGATTGATCAAAATAGTCCATTAATCCACTTAGTATATTTTGAAAGGAAAAGGAATTATGAAAATTTAAAGAATCGCTTAAATCAATTTCCTTACTTTCCTTAGCACAATCCTGGCATAGATTAAACTCCTGCTTGCTTCCATTAACCAACTTTACAATATGAACTGTAGCAATATTATTCTTACACCTATCACATTGCATATCTAATACCTCCTTACTGATGGCATAAAATCATCATTATAGCTTTAAGAAGATCTGCCCTTAAAGCATTTCTATTTTCATATCCATATAAGGTTCTATCATTAACAGTAACCTTTATAATAGCAGCTTCCCTATCTGTTATTAAATTAGACTGTTGCAATCCTTCTATAATTTGTACTGCCTTATCATTAGTTATGCTGTCTCCAATTCTTTCATTTATAGTATCCAGTAAGTTTTTACCTCTTTTTTGATTTAACCTCTTTATTATTATGCAGCCCCCTCCACCCCTCCTACTTTCAATGTAATAGCCCTTATCCGTTGTAAATCTAGTAGTTAAAACATAATTAATCTGAGATGGCGCACAACTAAAATGACTTGCTAACTCATTACGCTGTATCATTAATTCATTGTCTACTCTTTCATTTAACATATCCTTAATAAATTCTTCGATTATGTCTGATAATCTCACTTTTAATCACCTCACAGACTTTGACTTTCTTTGACTTATATTTATTGTAAATCATTTTTTGAAAAATTTCAATTGATAAAAACTTAAAATTGCTTGTACAAAATTGATTATTACATATTATGCCCAATTTTCTTTTTATTACTACCATATTTATGTTTTTCTTGCAGAAATTTTATTTTTATTTATCAAAGAACTTTTACTCATAGTTTATTATCTAAAAGTAAATATTAATAAATATAATTCTTTTAAAGGAATGATGTTAATGAAAATCACTTGGTTCGGCCACTCTTGTTTTCTTTTACAAGACAGTGGAGGTCCAAAGCTACTGACAGATCCTTTTGATAAGACTCTTGGATATGCCCTTCCTAACGAATCTGTTGACGTAGTTACTATAAGTCATAATCATTTTGACCATAATAATTCACATAATCTGCCAGGAATTCCTACCATAGTTGATACAGTTGGAAACCACCAGGTAGGTAATATTAAAATAAAAGGACTCCACTCTTTTCATGACAGAGAGTATGGAGCCAAAAGAGGTGCTAATATAATCTTTGTAATAGAAATGAATGGTTTCACCATATGCCACTTAGGAGATCTTGGTCATCTGCTAGATGAAAGAACCTTGAATGATATAGGTGCTGTAGATATACTTATGATACCTATTGGAGGAAACTATACCATTGATGCCGAAGAAGCCTCAATGGTAGCCAAAACTATAAAGAGCCATATTGTTTTCCCAATGCACTATAAAACCCCCTTAACCCTCATTCCCTTAGAAGGAGCAGAAAACTTTATTATAAAAATGGATAATGTTGAAAAAATTAATGACTCTACTATAGAAATTAACTCCCTGCCCCAAAGCTATAACAATGTTAAATTGCTAAATATTAAAAAATAAAAAAGACCATATTGCTACGGTCTTTTTTATGCCCAATTATTCCTGAACAGGTGCTCCTACTGGACAAACATTTGCACAGCTGCCACAGTCGATGCAAGAAGAAGCATCTATTTCATACTGAGTATCTCCTTCTGAAATGCAGCTCACTGGACATTCTGGAGCACAAGCTCCACAACTAATACATGCGTCTGTAATTTTATATGCCATTACAAACTCCTCCTTAACCTTCTTTGACACTCTGTGTCCAAGCTATATTTTACCACGATTATTATACTTTTAAAAGTACTTTTTTACAATACCGTGTAGCCCAAGTCCTCTATAGACTGGATAATTTGTTCTATATTAACAAAGTAGCTATCAAAGACTACGCTTACTTCACCTTTTTCCTTATTTATCTGGCAAGCAACTACTCCTTCGTTGCTTGAAATTGCTTTTCTAATTCGGTTTACATCTTCAGTTTTGTTCATATTACAAACTTTAATAACTTCATTCATAGAACCACCTCAATTATCCTCGAAAAGCCCTTTCACATCTTCTTCATGTACATCTTCATCAATTTCTATTTTTATTTCATCTTCAGTAATAGTGTCCTCATAACTACCAGATACTAATTTAACATCATATATGCTAAATTCTTCTATTGCATCCTCGCCTTCTGGCATCTTTATCTTTGCTTTTACCTTTTCTCTTACTACACTATTAGCTATAACTTCAGCTCTTCCTTTAGGTGTGTCTATAATGGAACCCTCCTTAGGAAGTTTCCTTCTTATTTGTTCATAAGTTTTCTGTTCGTAGTTTAAACAGCACATTAATCTACCACATATACCTGAAATTTTTGTTGGATTTAAGGATAGATTCTGTTCCTTTGCCATCTTAATTGAAACAGATGTAAAATCACCTAAAAAAGATGAACAACATAAGGTTCTTCCACATGGACCTAAGCCACCTACCATCTTAGCCTCATCTCTAACACCTATCTGTCTTAATTCAATTCTGGTCTTAAAAATGGTTGCAAGATCCTTAACCAGTTCTCTAAAATCCACTCTGCCATCAGCTGTGAAATAAAAAATAACCTTATTGTTATCAAAAGTATACTCTACATCAATCAATTTCATTTCAAGATTGTGCTCTTTAATTTTATTTATACATATGTCAAAGGCATCCTTTTCCTTATCCTTATTTTCCTGATGTATTTTAACATCTTCTTCTGTAGCCTTCCTTAAAACACTTTTAAGAGGCGCCACCGTTTCTTCTTCGCTAATTTCCTTGGGGCCTATGACGCATTCTCCAAATTCAATACCTCTAGCAGTTTCTACTATTACACTATCTCCTTTATTTATCTGGTTGTCTGCCGGATCGAAATAGTATATCTTACCAGCCTTTTTAAATCGTACACCAACTACCTTTACCATATTAACCTCCAATTGAGCCTTCAAAATATTTAGATTCACCAAACTACTGATTTAGTAGACAATCTATATGAATACTAAGAATTTAACATTGTTGCAAGCATTACATCAAAAGTTAGCGAGGGATTTACATTACTGCTTAAATTACTTCTAACAGTTTTTATTGTGCCAATAATTGAATCTAACTTCTTATATGAAAAGAAGGTCGAGGCCTCCTCTACAAAGCTCCCTTTATCCTTATTCATCAATAGATTTAATCTTCCCGTATCCTTAAAAATTATTATATCTCTTATATAAGAAAGAATTGTATCCAATACTTCATCGCTGAAATCTTTATATTTTAATAAAAACTTGCTGTAGTCTTGAAATTTTTCTTCAGAAATATTGTTCATATCTAGTATCATCTGTGCAGATGTATTTCTAATATTATTAAAGTCTTCGTTTTCCATAAAGAGCTGACATCTTCCAGGGATACCATTAGAAAAAGCTAACAGGGTTTCTTTTTTATCTTCATCTAAATTAGGATAAACCTTATTAATAAATCTTTCCATCTCTAGTGAAGGCAAACTATTAAGCTTATGAATCTGACATCTTGATTTTATTGTATCCAATATAACTTCACTATTTTCAACTAAAAGAAATATGTATACTCCTTTTGGCGGCTCCTCAATAGTCTTTAAAAAGGCATTTTGTGCTTGAATGGTTAGCTTATCCGTATTATACACAATTATTACCTTCTTATCGCCTTCATAGGGTTTCTTATTTACTTCCTCTATTACACTTCTTATTTCGTCTACTCCTATTAGCTTTTTCCCCTTTGGAATTCTGTATTCTAAAAGATCAACATATTGTTTTATTTCAGTTTTTCCAAGAATCCTAGTAGCAGCTTCTTTAGCTATTAAGCTTTTACCAATGCCGTCATCACCAACAAGCAGGTGTGCATGAGATAAAACTCCTTGTCCTATGGCATCATGGAAGTATTTTCTTATAAGTTCATGCCCTATTATTTTATTGTTACTCATGTCATCACCTCTTAAAATAAATTAATAACGAAGAAATTTATCTACATCTATTACGAATACCGTTGCTCCTCCTACCTGCACTTCCACAGGATAAGGCACGTACATACCTGTTGTTCCAACTATAGGTGAAGGGGATGTAACAACCTGTTTTCTTGTTTTACATATATTTTCGATAAATGCTAAGGCGCTATCTACCTTTTCCTCTTCTACACCTATCATTAAAGTAGTGTTTCCTGCCTTTAAAAATCCTCCTGTAGTTGCCAATTTTGTAACTCTAAAACCTTCATCTGTTAAACCGTCTATCAAATCCCCAGCGTCGTCATCCTGAACAATTGCTATTATAAGTTTCATATTATCCCTCCTTATGGTATCTACCTATTAATATTTTATCACATATGTAATAGGTAAAATAGTAATTTTTAATAATTAGACTTAGACCTTATGGCTGTCATGGTCAAGTATATCTTTTAAACTTTCATAGACTTTTTCATGGATTTCATCAATAGAATACATGGAATTATCCTTTACACAGTTTATTGTTTTCCATTTGTACTTTTCAGCAATTTGTTTTGCGTTATTGTAGGAATGCTGGAGAAAATCCATATTACTTTCATGGATATCCTTTTTTTCTGTGCCAGTGAATTTATTTAAACGCTCTTCCATAAGCTTTCTGCTATATTCTGCTGGTACATCTAAAAAGACTACTGCATCTGGTATAGGAAGTCCAAATAAATTGAATTCATAATCCCATAACCAATTTAAATATTTATCTTTTTCCACTTGATCCTCAATTTTTGCCGCTTGGTGTACCATATTTGAGGTAGTATATCTGTCACTGAGTATAATTCCCCCTTCTTCATAAAACTGTTTCCACTTTGTAACATAGGAAGCGTACCTATCTACAGCGTAAAAGGAAGAAGCTACATAAGGATTAACATCATTAGGATCACTACCAAAACTTCCATTGAGATACATTTTAATAAGGGCAGAGGAGTCACTGTTGTAATCGGGAAACTCCACTTTTTTTACTTTATAGCCCTCTTCTTGCAGCCGTTGAAAAAGCTTTAGACTTTGGGTAGCCTTTCCACTACCATCAGAACCGTCTATTATAATTAATTTTCCTTTCATTAACAACCCTCTTTTCTCAAGTCTTAATAACCTTTATCTTATCTCCTTCAAATCCCAGTATTGTAACTCCATTGCTTATGCAATATTGTATCATATCTACTGTAAACTTATCTATAATTTCACCCATCATTATTAGGGGAATTCCAGGTGGATAGGGTACTATATTAGTGGCACTTACCCTGCCAAGACTATCTTTAATAAATAGCTCTTCTACTTCACCTTGTAAAGCCTGCCAAGGTAAAAGACTGGATTTTGGCAAATTACTTTTCCAATTCATATGAAAATTAGCTTTAAATTTATTTAAGGGACACTGCTTCAAGCCATCATATAGCCTTTCATAGTCCTCTACAGTATTGAAAGGTGAAGCAATAAGGACCAGATTATGGCCATCGGTCATTTCACACTGGACTCCTTTTGCCCTTAAGTAATCAAGTATAAGATAGGCATTGTAGCTTTCATCCACATGAATAAGCAAACGACTTCTATCCATTTTCATTTGCCACTGAGGATACTCTTTATTGATATCCTTCTCTTTCCAAACTGAAAATCCTTCTAATTTATCTATTTTTTCGCCATACTCTTCTACTAACTTAATGCAGTTTTCAAAGTCTTCCTTCCCATATTTATTTAAATAAAATCTAGCATAGTCCATAGATGCCATAAAAATATAGGAGGGACTAGTAGAAGAAAAAGTACTTAAGTAGAATCTCACTTTGTCCTTGTCCTCATTCTCAGCAATATGTAAGTAGGCAGTTTGAGTTAAACTTGGCAGAGTTTTATGGGCACTCATTACTGCCATATGAGCTCCTAGCTTCATAGGATTTTCCGGCAATTTCTTACTTATTCCAAAATGGGCTCCATGGGCACAATCTACCAATACCTTTATAGCTTTTTCCTTACACTTCTCTACAATACTAGCCAAGTCACAAGCTAGCCCGTAGTAATTAGGGTAGGTTAAGACAATGCCTTTGATATCATTGTTGTTTTCAATAATCTTTAAAAAATGCTCCATATCAATGGATATAGGAGCATTATATATACTGCTATAAAGGTTCTTTATATAAATAGGTTGTAGTTTTCTTAATATTATGGCATTAAAAATAGACTTATGGCAGTTTCTTTCAACGATTATCTTGTCACCTTCATTGAAACTTGAAAAAATCATAACTAAGTTGCCACTGGTGCTACCATTCACCAGAAAATAAGACTCCTCACTACCATATAACTCTTTAAGCCGCCTCTGTCCTTCTTTAATAATGCTCTTAGGGTCATGATAATTATCTAGTCCTTCTACTTCAGTTATATCACCATGTAAGATAATTTCTTGGAGAACTTTGCCTGCTTCTGTTTTCATAAAGGCCCTTCCACTCTTATGTCCTGGCATTGAAAAAGGACTATTGTTTTCCTTCAAATAGTTTAACATTCCTTCTAACACTGGTAGATCCTTCAATTAAATTCCGACCTTTCTTAAAACAAAAGTTAATTTTAAAATAATTTCATCTATAAATTTCCGCTTGGGTTTTTCCATCCTTAGGTAATAAATCTACTAAGGTTTTTTTAATACAATCTCTATAGTAATTATAAAAGTCTGTATTTATCTTTGAGTTTACCACTCGACCTTCGCAGGACTTACATATAACTCTCCTATTGATAATTATACCATTATTTAATGCTTTTCTACAAATAATACATCTTTGTTTTGCCATAAGCTTACACTCACCCTGCTGGTAAAGAACCTACTAGCAGCAGAGTGATATGCACCCCCTTAACACATGCTAGAACTGTTTAAATTATTGCCTCATATATTATATTGTATTCACAAAAGACTAAAAATTTATGTTGTCCACCTTTTTTAAGCCTAAGTTTTTTTCAGCCCCAAGAATTAATGTATTCAATTATTATAATTGGGAAAAATACATTTATAATTATTTTAATAAATTTACAAATATTTATTACATGGAGGCCTTTATGAAACAAGAAATCATATCATACTTAAACACTATTAAGGATGAAATTTACAATATAACCAAGTTTCTTTATGATAATCCGGAAGAAAGCTACAAAGAAAGAAAGGCTGCAGCTTATTTAACTAAGATCTTAAGGGATAATAACTTTAAAGTAATAGATAATTTTCTGGATATATCCACCTCCTTTTACGGAGAGTATGGAAAGGACTATCCAAAAATTTGCTTCCTTTGCGATTTAGATGCCCCTCCATCTAAGGGACACATTCACGGACATAATCTTAGCACAGCCATATCTTGTAGTGCTGCCTTAGCTCTTTCAAGGGTAGTTGATAAAACTGGTGGTACTGTAATTATTCTAGGTTGTCCCGGAGAATATATAGGTGGAGCTAAGGTTACCATGGCTAAGCAAGGAATTTTTGATGACATAGATGTAGCTATGATGGTACATCCAGATATACTTACTGCTGAGGGTGCTAGTTCAAAGGCAGTTTTGCCTCTTAGTATTAAATTTTCAAAGGCATCCGGTAGCCTATGCTTAAAATCTGATTGCTTATCCTCTATGGATGCTAGCCTTTTTATACTAAACAGTTTGAATATATTAATAAAAGGTTATGGTGACAACTTGCAAATAGACCTTGTTTTGAGCGACAGCCGTAAGGAACCATCGCTACCTAAGGATATTTCTGAAATAAAGCTATACATACGGGCTAAAGATTTTACCATTGCAGAAGAAGTTGAAGGAAAAATTAAGAGATTGGTGGAAACTGCTTCCTTTATAACTAATGTAAGCTCTGAAGTTAATATTTACGAACTTCCTTACAGTGAGATGATTACAAATAAAACCTTGACTCGTATCTTTAGCCATAATCTAAAGGAACTTGGTATTATAGATAGTTATGGCCTTAATGATATAGAACAAGGCTTAAGCATGGGAAATGTCAGTCACTGCACAGCTAGTATTCATCCATATATACAAATTACAGAGAAAGATGATATCCCCTATGGCACAGAGAAATTTTCTGTGGCTACTTTATCTGATTTTGCACAAGAAAGAGCACTACATGCTGCCTCGGCTTTAGCCTTAACCGGTCTAGATATTATTGAGAAAGAAAATTTAATTTCAGAAATCAAAGAGGAATTCTATGCTAAAGTGAACAAATAGAGGGGAAACCCTCTATTTTTATATGTCTAAATTTTCCTGTACACCCTTTAAGTTAAAGGGTATAATGGTGTTGTTGTAATATAATTTAGGAGGTGTATCCCATGATCAATATTTATAAAAGCATAAACGAAAGCAGTAATTCTCTAGAAAAAATAGACAATATAGAAACGGGCTGTTGGATAAACATAGTAGCTCCTACAGACCAAGAACTATTATTAATTTCAAAAAAGACCGGGGTACCAATAGAATTTTTAAGAGCACCTCTTGACGATGAGGAAACTTCTCGTCTTGACATAGAAGATAAGAATATACTAGTTATTGTAGATATACCCTTCACAGAAATGGAGGATAACTCATTAACCTATGATACATACCCCCTAGCAATATTTCACACAGAAAATGAAATTATTACGGTATGCTTAAAAAACAGTAAGATCCTCACAGACTTTGTGGAAGGAAAGGTAAAATCTTTTTTCACTTTTAAGCGTTCTAGATTTATTTTGCAAATATTAAATAGAATTGCAATATACTACTTACTTTATCTGAGACAGATAAGTAAAAAAAGTGTCATGGTAGAAAAAAGACTTCATAAGTCTATGAGAAACAAAGAGCTAATCCAGCTTCTATCACTGGAAAAATCCCTAGTGTATTTTTCTACCTCCCTTAAATCTAACGAAATTACTCTAGAAAAAATGATGAAACTAGAGTTTATAACTAAATATGAAGAAGATAAAGACGTACTAGAAGATGTTATTATAGAAAATAAACAAGCTATAGAAATGGCCAACATATATAGCAATATCCTTACTGGTACCATGGATGCCTTTGCCTCAGTCATATCTAACAACTTAAACATTGTGATGAAATTGCTAGCTTCTATTACTATAGTTATGTCTATTCCAAATATGATTTCCGGTCTATTTGGTATGAACTTTGACAATATACCTTTACGGGCTCATCCTAATGGATTTTGGATTATGGTTGCTACCATTATATTTCTATGTGGAGTTACTGCATTTTACTTGAATAAGAAAGACATGTTTTAGGCCTAGGGCCAGATAAGAGATAAGAGAAAGCAGGTATGAGAAAATAAAAAAAGCAGGAAATACTTTAAAGAATCTTAAAATATTTCCTGCTTTTTTTATTTTAATTGAAAATCCACTGAAAAAGTAAAGCTTTTAGTTATACATAATATATAGATGGCTTAAAAAGTAGTACAATAAAATCTATTATAACTCCAACACCACATAATCCGCCAGTAAATAGGTACAAAATACCCATTCCTACTTTCCCTTCATAAAACTTATGAACTACAAGAACACCTAAGAAGAAACACAATAACAGGGCAGTAATCTTACTTTTTGGTGTTCTATAGCCCATATGATGACCACCCATGTTAACCGCTGCAGACAGATTTGCATTTTTGCTGGAATTATCATTGGTAATTACAATATGAGGCTGTGGGTTTGCAGCTTTAAGCTCTTCAACTTGTCTACCACATTTTACACAAATAACAGCGTCCATTGTTATCTTTTAACCACA
Organism: Clostridia bacterium; assembly: GCA_012523855.1. Classification (GTDB taxonomy): domain Bacteria; phylum Bacillota; class Clostridia; order Clostridiales; family Clostridiaceae; genus Clostridium_AU. The sequence continues at coordinate 200 of JAAYTB010000009.1, read as the reverse complement.
AAACTTGCAAAATTTCAGTTCTTGTTTCTGCATATCAAAGTCATTGCCATTTTGCCACTGGCCATTCATATTTGAATTTGCTCCATATTGATTCTGAATATTTTGCCCCTGTTCATTGGGGTTAGTACCCATTCCTGAAAATTGTCCTTCCATTGTATCCCTATCCCTCCATCTTAAGCTTAACTCTATATTTGAAAACT
>JAAYTB010000068.1 GCA_012523855.1 Clostridia bacterium | reverse complement strand
CCTATATCCAGTGACTTTTTTATGTGATATAGATAAGAATATATAAATTTACTGATGGTTGGCATATCGCTAGTGAAAAGCAACTTAATGGTGCAATTGATGTTGGTAAGGAATTAGTAGCCAACGGAGATGAAGATAAGAAAAAGCTTACAGATTTAGCACAGTTAAAAACAGTTTACCTCTTTTTAGCCAGTGAGAATGATTTACAACAGGCTTCTCAAGGAAATGCCAACATGATGGCAGTAGCAGAGAAATTAGGCACTCTATCACAGGTTAAGGATAGTAAAGAATACATGGAAATAGTTATGACTCAAAAATATTACGTTACACTAATGAATGATTACTCTTTAAGTATCATTACTACATCTATTAACGATGATCAGGCTCAAATTCTGGATAAGGCTGTTAAGTCTATTTCCTTCAAAGAATAAAAAAGATTAAGATCTAAAGTTCACCAACTTTCAATATATTTGTAGTTGCAAATGTAACTTTTGTGAAATCTGCTATAATGAACTTATAATTTATATAGCTAGGGAGGAATTTTTATGGCAGTACAATTAAAAGAAGGTTGGATGAACTTATTAAAGGATGAATTCGAAAAGGATTATTATAAGAAGCTTCGAAAATTTCTTCTAGAGGAATATGCTAATCATACTATTTATCCAGATAAGTACGATATATTTAATGCCCTAAACTATACAGATTACCAGGACGTGAAGGTAGTAATTTTAGGCCAAGATCCTTACCACGGTCCAAATCAAGCCCACGGTCTTAGTTTTTCCGTTAAGCCCGGCGTTCCTGCTCCACCTTCTTTGAAGAATATATATAAAGAATTACATAATGATTTAGGATGTTACATACCAAACAACGGCTATTTAAAAAAATGGGCAGATCAAGGAGTGCTATTGCTAAATACTTCACTAACAGTCTGTGCTCACCAGGCTAATTCTCATAGAAATATAGGCTGGGAGAAGTTCACTGATAAGGTTATTGAAGTTCTCAACGAAAGAGAGAAACCTATGGTATTTATACTCTGGGGTAATAATGCTATAGCTAAAGAAAAGCTAATAACTAACAGCTCCCATTACATAATTAAATCTGTACATCCAAGTCCACTATCTGCTTCAAGAGGATTCTTTGGCAGCAAGCCTTTTTCTAAGACTAATGACTTTTTAATTTCTATTGGAGACAGTCCTATTGACTGGCAGATAGAAAATAGATAGCTTTAGAAATTAGAGGGTAGATGTTAGAGATTAGATGTTGGAGTTGGGTTTTTGATGGTGAGTTGGTGTTAGTAGGCTAGGATCAGCTTGTTCCTTGCTATCTAGTAATGTTAAAAAGAAGTGTTGATAAATAATTTTAGGGCTTGTCCAAAACTTTTATATCAACACTTCTTTAAAACATTGCATTATAGTCTTTGAACAGGATAATCTTAGAGATGAATTATTGTAGGACGAAATTCAGAGGAGGACAGAGCTTTTGTTTTGCAGGTTTGCTTTGCAAACAAAAGCTCTGTTTAATTTATCTTAGCATAGAAAGTAATAGATCAGGGATTTTAGCTAGGGAAACCTGTTTTTCAACAGCTCCAATATTGAAGGCTACTTTAGGCATTCCGTAAACTACAGATGAATTCTCATCCTGGCCAATAGTTCTGGCTCCTTGTCTTCTCATAGCTAAAAGCCCTTTAGCACCATCATATCCCATTCCCGTAAGGATGATGCCAACGGCATCACTGCCACATTCCTTAGCTACTGATTCAAACAAAACATCCACTGAAGGACAGTGTCCATTAACTTTGTCACCTTGAAAACACTGAATCTTATAACGATTAGCTACCTTCTTAATTTTCATATGACTGTGGCCTGGAGCAATAAAGATCTTACCCTGCTCCAAATAATCGCCGTTCTCTGCTTCTTTAACTGTAAAGTTAGTAGATTCATTAAGCCTTTGGGCAAACATCTTAGAGAAAACAGGGGGAATATGTTGAACTATTGCAATACCAGGACAAGTGTTTGGAAGGGAACTTATTAGGTTACCTATAGCCTCTGTCCCTCCTGTGGAAGCACCTATAGCTATTATTTTATTTGTATCAATTACATTAGCACTTGCCTTATTAGGTATAGAAATATTATCTTTTATGGAAACCCTAGCATAGGCTACAGTCTTAATCTTTGTTATAAGGTCCATAATAAATTCTATTCCATTCATTTTAGGCATTTCTATATCACAAGTAATAAGATCTGGCCTAAATTTTAATATTTTATCCCTGGCCTCAAAGGCATGGGCTGCCTTTGCCACCACCTCTATGTTAGGGTCTGAAGAAATCCCTATAGATAATACTTCCCTAAACAATCTACTATCATCAACCACTAGTACCCTTATTTTTTTACCTAGTTTCATCTACATCCATGCCAACTCCACGGCCGGAAAACTCTGTTACTTTATCATTGGTGGAAAAGCCTGGCAAAAATATATAAGAAAAAACCTCCTTGTCGGGAATGTCACTTTCATCCCTATTGACAAGTCCATTTCTTCTAGCTCTTTCTAGTATCTTTTCCCGTTCTAATCCTTTACCATCATCTCTAATGATTATAAACACATCTCCACCTTCATTTTTTGCTTCTAAGGTGACAGTTCCCATCTTTGGCTTGCCCTTTTCAAGTCTCTCCTCTGGACATTCCAAGCCATGATCAATGGCATTTCTTACAAGATGCATAAGGGGATCTGAAATATGTTCAATAATATTTTTATCTACCTCTGTATCTTCTCCAATAATATTTAGAGCGATTTCCTTTGACTGTTTCTTAGACATATCCCGTACAATCCTATTCATTTTTTGAAAAGTTGTGTCCAATGGTACCATTCTTATGGACATAACAATATCCTGAAGTTCATTAGTAATCTTTTGTAGCTGTCTTGCAGCCTTTTCAAAATTTTCAAGAACCAAGCCCTTTAAATCAGGTTTTTCAACTACCATAGCCTCAGAGATAACCAACTCCCCAACTATATCCATAAGCTTGTCTAACTTATTAACGTTCACACTAATTAAGCTCTGATGGCTAGCAGAACAATTTAAATAATTATTATCAGACACAGGCTCTTTTTTCTCAACCTTTTCCTTTATAATATCTGTATTAGCCCTCTTATCTTCAAATACTTCTTTCTGCTCCTCTTCTTGAACAAGTTCAAGATCTTTCATTAAAGGAGTCTGCATAAAAAACTTGTGGATTTCTTCATAACTCTTACAGATTTCAAAAGAAATGAAAAACCCATTCTTCTGAATGGTTTCTATAGAGCTTTCATCTCCGAAAAGATCCTCCGGAATATGACTTACTTCCTCTGCTATATCTTGAAGATTATTTATTAAACTGAAGGCCCGGACATCCTCCATTTCACAACCTTCTTCATTAACTGCTTCCCCTATCTTATCCTCTCCTAGCTCTTTATTAAGATATTGATTATTCTCCTTCAAGGAAGAAAGGAACCTTCTTATATCATTAACAAGGATAGAAGAATCACCATCTGCTTCTCTATTATTAACAAGCTTTTCTACTTCATTTTTAATGAAATCTAATCCGTCAAGGGCGATATCAGAAAGCTTTACACAATCAAGGGCAAGGTGATTATTCTCGCGAAGAAAGAAGAACAAATCCTCAATAGAATGGGCCACTGTTGTTATATTATCGTACATCATCATTGCGGAAGACCCTTTGATAGTATGCATAATTCTAAAAACTTCGTTAATACCTTCTTGGGAAAAAGAACCTGCTTTTTCATTATCTATTATTACCTGCTCAAGTTGCTCTATAAGTTGATTAGTTTCAAAAATATACATGTCCAGCATAGCTTCCTGATTAAAACTACTTGTCACGTGCAAAAATGGTAGACAATGGATATTGCCTACCATGAATAAGTTACCATTTCATTTTGGCAACCTGACAATCATGGCAATATATATTGCTTTAGACTCATGGCTTTGCGTCTCCACCTTTCGATGGATTTGCTATTAACATTTAAATGATTATTAAATTCTCAATTTAAATCTCTTAATATCTGGATTATATCATCTTAGATTTTCAAGCACAAGAAGAGTTTTGTCGTATAGCGTCGAATGTTCAAAGCTATTTTATGGTTGTTGTAGAATATTGTCTTATTTCATATTTTTGTGCTTTAATATGGAAATCCCCTGAGTAGCAGTACCCATTGGGCAATAAACGCACCATGATCTTGGTTTATATAAGGCCATTGTTATTATACCCAATATAGTTGACGTTAACATTATGCTATAAAAACCAAAAGCAAATTGGGCAATCCAAGGGGAAATGAAACTGCTATTTGCCCAGTGCCATGGTAGCTTCCAAGTCCAAAAGAGAGTTACCACTTCCTTCAACTCCCTTACACCGCTAAAAACCAAATAAGTGTTAAGGACCATATTAGCAAACATAAGAAGAAAAAACACTAAAAATCCATATCTAAAACCTTTAGTTCTAAGGAACTTTGGCATTGGTTTATTCCTTGATAATTTAAGTTTACTACCTAGAACTTGTAGAAGTTGCCCTCTTCCGCAATAAGTGTTACAATATTTCTTCCCTCCTCCTGCTAGTGAAATAACTAGAGGAACAAGAAAACAAATTAAGCCTAACCAGGCAAAAAGAATATTAAATAGTCCTAAAAATAAATATATGGATGTGGCAATCCATAAATAGTCATACCATGCTTTCCTTTTAATCTTGGCCATACTACTTTTCCATCTCCTTTACACTAATTCTATAACAGAGGCTGGGCATACTCTTTTACATTTACCGCAACCTACACATTTGTCTTGATCAACTTCTGCAAAAACTCCAGCTACAATCCTTATAGCTCCTATAGGACATTCTTTAGCACAAGCACCACAAGCTACACACAGGTCTTTTAACACCTTTGCCTTCTTTCTAACCACTTTCTTCTTTTCTGCCATTAAAACTCCCTCCATCTTTAAATTAATATACCCTATATAGGTATTATATAAGGAAAGTTCTTTCTTGCCAATATACCTGACAGGGGTATATTGGAGTCAGAAAAAAATAGCTCTGAAAAGCTCCTTATTTTTCGCTTTTACTGTAGAACTTTACCAAAAATATTAAAATAGCGGTTTACTGAAATCCTCAATCTATTTCAATAAACCGCTATTTATAAAATTAAACTTCTTTTATTTCAACGATATCATAGCCTACATCTTCTATGGCAGCCTTGATAGCTTGGTCGGAAACTTCACCTTCTATTAGTGCACTTTTTGAATCTAAGTCTACAGTAACCTTTGATAAACCTAATTCTTCTAAAGCAGTAGTTACATGTTTAACACAATGACCACAGCTCATTCCTTCAATAATAATTTTCTTTGCCATATTAACAAGCTCCTTTCTAATATAAAAAATTCTTAGTTCTCCCTGTTCACAGGCTTAAATCTCTTCAATCTTAAGGCATTTAAAAGTACAGATACTGAGCTAAAGCTCATAGCAGCACCAGCTATCATTGGATCTAATAGCTTTCCGCCAAAAGCGTACCATATACCCATAGCTATAGGTATACCAAGTGTATTATATCCAAAGGCCCAAAATAGATTCTCTTTTATATTGGTAATAGTTTTCTTGCTTAATTCAATAGCAGTTGCCACATCCATAAGATCACTTCTCATAAGAACTATGTCTGCAGACTCCATAGCCACATCTGTACCAGAGCCTATGGCTATACCTACATCTGCCTGGGCTAGAGCTGGAGCATCGTTGATGCCATCTCCTACCATAGCAACTTTTTTCCCAGTTTCCTGAAGTTTTTTAACTTCATTAGCCTTGTCTTGAGGCAATACTTCTGCTAGCACCACATCTATTCCTACCTGCCTAGCTATAGCCTGTGCTGTTCTTTTATTGTCCCCAGTAATCATAGCCACCTCTATGCCCATTTTGTGCAATCTGTCTATGGCCTTCTTACTGCTAGACTTAACTGTATCTGCCACTGCAACTATACCTTGAAGGCTACCATCTACAGCAGCATACATAGGGGTCTTTCCTTCTTCAGCCAATCTATTTGAGCTTTCTTCAAAGCCCTCTAGAGATACCTCTCTTTCTACCATAAGCTTTCTGTTTCCAAGAAGGACTTCCTTACCATCTATCTTAACTTGAATACCTTGTCCTGGAATAGCCTTAAAGGCTTCCACCTTCATAAATTCCAAGGCTTTTTCTTCAGCAGCCCTAACAACAGCCTCTCCTAATGGATGTTCAGAACCCTTTTCAGCACTTGCAGCCAACTGCAGTAAATAGGTTTCATCTATTCCTTCTGCTGTTATTATATCTGTTACTTTTGGTTTCCCTTCTGTAATGGTACCGGTCTTATCAAAAACCATAGTCTGGATCTTATGGGCAGTCTCTAAGGCCTCTCCGCTTTTTACAAGGACTCCATACTCTGCTCCCTTGCCAGTACCAACCATGATAGCTGTGGGAGTTGCCAAACCTAAAGAACAAGGGCAGGCAATAACCAAAACAGAGATAAATATTGTTAAGGCAAAGGTTCCATCCTTTCCTGCTATATACCAAACTATTCCTGACAATAGGGCTAATACAATAACTATAGGTACAAAGTATCCAGATATAATATCTGCCATCTTTGCAATAGGTGCCTTAGACCCTTGGGCCTCTTCCACCAGCTTAACTATTTGTGCCAGGGCCGTATCTTTACCTACCTTAGTAGCCTTATACTTAATAAAGCCTGTTTTATTAATACTAGCTCCTATAACCTTATCTCCCACATGCTTTTCTACAGGAATACTCTCACCAGTAAGCATGGATTCGTCAATGGAAGTGGTCCCTTCTACTACCTCACCATCTACCGGTAACTTCTCACCAGGTTTAACTAGAATGATGTCACCAACTTCAACCTCATCTACAGAAATAAGCTCTTCTTTACCCTTTCTTATAACGGTAGCTGTTTTTGGTGCTAGGCCCATAAGCTTTTTTATTGCCTCAGAGGTTTTCCCCTTAGTAACAGACTCTAAATACTTTCCTAAGGTGATTAATGTAAGAATAACCCCTGCAGATTCAAAGTATAAATTGTGAACAAAATGGTGATTGCCTGTAAAGATCATAAATACAGAATAGAGGCTATATAAATAAGCCGCTGAAGTTCCAATAGCAATCAAAGAATCCATATTAGGATTTCTCTTTATTAAAGTTTTAAAACCAATTCTGAAAAACTTATTCCCTACAATAAGCACAGGTGTTGTTAATAAAAGCTGTATAAGAGCAAAGTTTTTAGGACTGCTTTCAGGGGCCATTATACTTGGAAGCTTTAATCCTATCATTGGTCCCATTGCAATAATAAGCAGGGGAACAGTAAAGATAGCTGATATAACAAACCTCTTCCAAAGCCCTTTCATTTCCGCTTCCTTCTTAAGCTTATCAGTGTCCACAGCCACTTCTTCATCTATGGCTTTGTAGCCAGCTTTTTCTACGGACTTCTTAATATCTGATAATCTTAATTTGGATCCATCATAGCTTACACTTAGCTTTTCACTAGCCAGATTTACACTAGCACTTTCTACACCATCAAGCTTAGAAACAACTCTCTCAACAGCCCTTGAACAAGCTGCACAAGTCATGCCTTCTATTTTTAAACTTTTTTCAATCATTATTTCACCTTCCTTTTTAGCTTAATTAAATCTTTAAAACTCCTATTTATCCATAACCTTTCCTAGTATCTTCATTATCTCATCAATCTTTTCTTCTCCGCTGCCCTGGGAAAAGGCATCTTTAACACAGTGAGTTAAATGCTGTCTAAGTATTAGTAAATTAGCTTTTTTCAAAAGTGCCTGTGCCGCAATTATTTGATTTGAAATATCTACGCAATATCGCTCTTCTTCTAGCATTTTTATAATACCTTCTATTTGTCCTTTAGAAGTTTTTAATGCTTGTAGCGCTTGTTTCTTTTCCTTATTCAATCTTATCACCTGCATTTAATTTTTTACCCCTCCCCCGGGGAGGGGTGTGTCATTAGCATAACATATTGTATTCTTATTTTCAATAACTATTATTAAATAATTTTTCTGTTTTATTCTAAGCACATATTAGGTTTTTCCCTACATTTCTTAAATTATATAGCTAGAGTCTTTAAGCAATAAAAAAACAACTTGCTTTTTTCCTTTAAAAAGCAAGTTGCCCTATAAGTATTATTTTAATCTAAAGGTTTTTGGTGCTAGCTTATAAGTAATAGCTAATGCTACAAGCATATATACCACAGTCAATATCAAAACTCCTAAGGTAAAATAATAAGAAGATATATTTATCGTTGAACAACTGTAACAAACCATATACATTATTACATTTACTAGACTAAAGGCCGGGCTCTTTATTGTTAGCTCAGCAGTGTAGGGTTGTATAACATAATACATAAATAAATGATGTATAGAAAAGAAGGCTGCTAAACAAATTATACACAGGAATAGTGGTACCATGGTCATGAGCCTAGAGGCTCCACCGCAAATAACAAACACCCCTGTCAGCGCTAGACAAATAGCTAGAGCAGGAATAACATTTAGGGTTACTACTTTTTTTATTCTTGAAGTAAAGTTGCTTAAAATAACTTTAGGGTCCCTGTAATAGCCATATCTTAACAGGCTTACATCACAATTGTAGAACATAGCCTTGCAAATTCTTTCACCTGTAGACATTAAATACATCCCAAATACAAATATTGGAGTGCTATTAGGAAGTAAACCCAGAAGTTTTTCCTTATGAGCCTCACTAATAGGTGCATAAAGTAGAGCTATTGCAGCTAATAAAAATATAAGAGCTATAATATACAATCTCCATTTCATAGGCTTTGCTACTATTCTTTTATGTCTATGAAAGAACAAGGAATTTAGATACTCATAGCCTGTTTTTTTCTCAAAGAGCTTATTCTTCAAATCTTCAGCATTGATTTTTTTATCATTTATTTGTACGTCTGCAAATTGTAGACTCTTCATAGTTGCTTGCAATTTAAAGACATTCTCTTTAGTAATAACGGTTTTTGCTAACCTTTTATACTTCTTATATCTAAACATATAAAGGAAGGCCACTATGGCAAGAGCAATAACTCCTATTAAAAAGAAAATATTAAACAAGATCCCCTGAAAATTTATTGGACCTACCATTACAGGCATAGCATAGGCCAAGAGTACGCCAATTAATATAAGCATACCTGTAGCAAGATCACTTCTGTCTTTTTTTGTTTTTTCCCACACAAAAAGTACGATTCCCTCAACAATAAACCTAAAGGCAATAAGCTCAACTAAGAGTATTATAGATTTTAAAGCTGATAATTCAGCCAATAGGCCTATTAATATAATAGGCAGCAAGAAGCAAAAGAAATCCAAGGCGTTTCTAAATATTAGCTCGCTTAAATAGTACTTCTTAGGATCCTCCCTCATTAATGAAATCATGGAAAAACCCTTTTTATCTGTCTCATCCATGAATATATCTCGAATAACAGGTCCAAGAAGAAAACTTAAAAAGAATAATATATGTATATATACAGGTCCAGGGTTAACACCCTCTCCTGATATCCATATTGATGGTAGTAATACCATAACCCCTAAATATAGGGCTTTTTTAAAAATCATAAAGATTGTTGAGAACAATTCTTTTAATATACCTAGAACAAGCTTAGCTAAAGTTTCTCTATATAGGCTTTCTGGAATATGCTTCCCTACTAAGGGAAGTCTTGTAAGAAAGTAGATAAAGTGATTTGCCCCTTCTGCAAAGGAAAATTTATAGCCGTTTATGAAAGTATTAATCATTTTGCTTCTCCTTCAAAATATCAATAATCTTTTCTTCAAATTCAGCGCTCTTTAAGGCATCACTTTCTACTTCCTCTAATACTCCATTATTTAAAACTACAATCTCATCACACAAGTCTGTTGCCAGCTGCAGTATGTGAGTAGAGAATATAATTATATGATCACTTTTTATTCTCTTTAGTAAATTTTTAATTTCAAGGGCTATTACTACATCAAAAGATGTTAGAGGCTCGTCCAACAAGATTAGCGGTGGCCTTGCTATTAAAAAACAGAGCATTTGTATTTTGTTTTTCATACCATGAGAATAGCCCTTTATTAAGCGGTATCTATCCTCTTCATCTATATCAATAATATTAAAATACTCATCTATAGTAAGGGGTTCTTTAATATTATCTTTATTAATATCAATATAAAATTTCAGAAACTCATATCCTGTTAAAAATTCAGGCAGTACTGGTTCCGAAAAAACGTATCCTACCTTGGAATAGTCTAGTTCATTATTAATTTTTTCATCCTCAATAAGTTTTATATTTCCAAAGTCCTCCTTAAGTTCTCCACTTATACAATTAAAAAGGGTTGTTTTTCCTGCACCATTTCTGCCTAGAAGGCCATAAATTTTTCCCTTTTCAAAGGTAAAGGACGCTCCTTTTAAAACTTCTTTTTCACCATAACTTTTTTTAATATCCTCTAGTACTAATCTCATATCTACCTCCAAAAGTTCAATTAGCAATACTTGTCGTAAAAAACAAACTTTATCATTTTTTCACTTCTTTTATTTAAATAAGGATTTAAAAAATCCAGTTTTCTGTTTATTAGCTTCAGTTAGCTTTTCAATTAGCTCTAGTCTGGTATTGCCTATTTGCTCATTTCTAGGATATAACTCCAATATTCTGTCACAAACTATAAGAGCATCCTGATGTAAGTTTTTTGACCTTAATAGGAAAAGTTTTAAGCGAAGAACATCAAGGTTATTCCCATCTAATTTTAAAGCAATTGCACATTCCTTTTCTGCCTCTGCTATTCTATTCAGTCTATAAAGAGCCCATCCCTTATTTTGATGTGCAGTGGAATAGTCGGGAAAGATTTTTATAGCCTTATCGCAATTGTCAATACATTCTTGATACCTGCCTACATTGTATAAAGAATAACTTATGCTCACATATCCATCTGCATCTTCAGGCTCTAGTTCTATATACTTACTATAATACTTTACCGCTTCTCCAAATTCATTTAATTCATTTAGGCTATGACCTACAGCATAGTAATATCCAGGCGCCGTAGGATTGCAGTTTACCGCCTTCTTATATTCTTCTACCGCTTCATCATGCCTATCCTGTTCCTCCAAGGCAAGACCTTTTAGGTGGTGGAATCTATCTAAATGCTGCTGTTTTAGTTTAATAGCCTTATCTGCCATAGCTATAGCCTCCTCAGCCTTGGATAAACTCAACAAGCACTTAATAATATAAAAGTAAGCAGCACTATAATTACTATCCTTGTCAATTACCTTTTCAAAGACTTCCTTAGCTTCTTCATAATGGTCTTTGAAATATAAACATAAGGCTTTTGTGTAATGATAATCTGCCTTGTTTTCATCCTCCGCTAAAGCAAGCTTGCAGTTCTGTATGGCTTCATCGTATCTTTTTAAGTACATAAGGGCCCTAGCCTTTTCATAGTACAATCCGCCTTCTTTTAGACCACAGCTTATAGCCCTATTGAAGACCTCTAAGGCTTCATCCATTAAATTTATATCTATAAAGGCCTTCATTTTAATTATATAAGCTTCCGTTAAGTATACATATTTGTTAAGAGCTTCTTCACAAGCTTCCAAGCAATCCTCATATAGCTCCAAACCTAAAAGGGCAGCAGCTTTGTTTTTGTAGCCGTGAGCCGCATAAGGCTCTAATTCAATGGCAGTATTAGCATAGCGTAAGCCTTCCTTATAATTTTTTAACTTATTATATATATAGGCCTCATTGTTATAGGCAGAAAAATCTGTTCCATTTATCTCTATAGCCTTATCATATTGCTTCAAAGCATCGTCATCTTTTCCTAACTCCTGTAATATATCTGCCTTGAGAAAATTCAATTCATAATTATCTTCATATTTCTGCAGAGCATTACATACAGTAACATAGGCTAGTTCATAATCCTTCTTTATCATCAATATTCTACAATACATGGAATAGGCTTCTGCAGCACAAAAGGGTTGTGCTATTAGCTCTTGCAATACATTATAGCTTTCCTCCAAATTAGAGCTTTTAAAATATGCATCTGCTAGCTTAAACTTTTCACCATCATCTAAAGATTCTCTATCCTTCTTGAAACTGTCTATATAAAAGCTATAGGCAGAATTTAAGAGTGCCCTTATATCTCCCCTGTACTGAGAAATATCACTTAATTTCTCAGCGTATTTTATAGCTTCCTCATAGTTCTTTAAAGATATGCAAGCTCTTGTTATAGAATAGTAAACTCCAATAGCTTCTGGGTCTAAAGCTATAAGCCTCTTATAGTCTTGGTAAGCTTCTTTAACCATCCCTAGCCTGGAATATAGCTCTCCCCTATAAAATAGGCCATCATAATTATCCTCATCTTCTGCTAGGACTAGCTGAAACTCATCTAGGGCCTCTTGAACTTGTCCGTTTACTGCCAAATATCTAGCCCGTAATACTTTTAAGCTTGGATGGTCAGGACAAATTTCCTCTGCCTGCTTAATGGATTTGCTAGCAGTGTATAAATCCACCTCTTCTATAGCATTCCTTACCTTCCCTAATTCACCAATGAATTCATCCTGCCTATTATCCTTGCAAGTTTTCAAAAGGTCATAGTCAAAATGGCTTTCATTGTTAATTTTATAAACAACAAAATCTATAAAGGGCGCTGGGAAATGACTATATAAAGAATCCTTCTTGGCCTTCCAAGAAAAGTAACTATTAAACAAGCGCCAAACCTTTGTTGGAAAGTTATAATTATCCATAATAAAAGCTAAAATTCTATAACTTACTTCCTTAGAAGATTCTATATTATAGCAGATATCTCTTTCTAATAGCTTGGTCCAACTGTCTAAATCTAACCTTTTCTCATAGCAGCTATAATTTTCTTCGAAGTCTTTCATAAATTGATCAATAGGGGATAAGGAAGGACTTTCAACTTCTTCCTCCTTAGCTTTGACAAGAGCCTCTTCATAAGCAGTCCTCAACCTTTGAAAGCCCTCTGGATCTGTTTCCGGAGAGTATTTTGCCAATAATTTGGAGTAGGCTCTTCTTATTTCTTTAACATCCTTTGTAAAAGCTATCTCTAATACTTCAAAAGCGTCCATTTAAAAGTCCTCCCTACCTTCAATAGAGTCAAAGGCATCCTTTAACTTCTTTCTCATTTCCTCTATTTCTCTTAAATCCTGTTTTTCTAGTAGGTCTTCAAAGTCCTTTAAAAGTTCCCCTACCAATTGTCTTGTACTGCCTAAGTTTTCCTGAAACAACCTCTCCCCTCTGGCCAGCAACAATTTATTTTCATGGTTTTCCCTAGGATGAATTTTTAGATGGGATAAGTTCTCTAACCGCTCTGCTATTTCTTCTTTACTCATACTCCCTGGGTTCTTCTCTATAACCATACTTCGTTTAACTCCAGTAGATAAGGCGGTAACTTCAACTTCTAGAATACCATTGATATCATAGGTGTATCTTATATCTACTGCCTCTTCCCCTGCTTTCCTTAGAGGTACAGGTATGTTTAGTTCACCTAAATAAATATTGTCCTTTGATAACCTTGATTCACCTTGAAGTATTTCTACGTTTATTATATTTTGATTGTCGTGAACAGTGTATAAAGTTTCCACTCTACTTACTGGAATAACTGTGTTTCTTTCAATAATAGGCAGGAAATAGCCACTCTCATAATGTCCATGAGCCTTTTTTACAGATACTGTAGTGCCTAAAGTATAAGGGCACACATCTGTAAGAATAATCTCCTTTAAGGCTGCATTCTTTCCTTTTAGGGCTGCTTGTACCGAAGCCCCTAAAGCAACTACCTCATCTGGGTTAATATTTACGTAGGCTAGCTTACCAAAAAGCTTACTAACAAAGTGCCTTATTACCGGTAGCTTGGTAGCTCCACCTACTAGTATTATGGATTCTATATCACTAAGTTTTAAATCAGAGTCACTTAAAGCTCTTTCCACTGGTTCCTTTAACCTATTTAAGAGATTCTTAACACCCTTTTCATAATCCTCAATGGTTAAATCATAAGTTAAAATCTCATTATGGATAGGACAGCTCATAATAATCTGACGACTTTCACCAAATTTTCTCTTTGCTACTTCTGCTTCCTTTCGTAACATAGCATAAGAAGCATCATCTAAATCTTCTTTTTTTATTTCATGATGAGCTAGAAACATATTTATTAAAGTTTCAGTAAAATCCTCACCACCTAAAAAATTATCTCCTGCTACTGCTCTTACTTCCATAACCTTATCAAAAAACTCTAATATGGATACATCAAAAGTACCTCCCCCAAGGTCAAAAACCAATACCTTGGTATCCCCCTTTACATTATGTATACCATATGCTAGAGCTGCTGCCGTAGGTTCTGTCACTAGTCTATCTACCTTTAATCCTGCTAATTCCCCTGCTCTTTTTGTAGCCTTTCTTTGGGCATCACTAAAATAAGCAGGCACACTTATAACTGCTTCTGTAACTGGCACACCTAAATGATGCTGGGCATCTTCTTTTAGGGCCTTTAGTACCAGTGCAGATAGTTCCTCCGATAAAAACTCCTTATCTCCAAGCTTATAAACCTTTCTAGTCCCCATAGTTCTCTTGAAAACAGAAGCACTTAATTCCGGATGAGTCACCAGTCTTTCCTTTGCAATTTTGCCTACCAGAATATCTCCACTGTCATCTATGCTGACCACAGAGGGTGTAAGCAGATCTCCTAAGGAATTTGGAATTATCACAGGGCCTTCCTCAGTCCAGTAGGATATGGAACTATTTGTTGTCCCTAAATCAATGCCAAATTTAACCATAACATACCTCTTATACTATTATTTATTATTTCTGAAATATTTTGCACTACGGGAATATTATAATATATTATGGTTAAAATTCCAAGGGAAAGACCGAATGTTACTTATTATCTATGCCAAGATAAATATGAACTGCATCCCTTAAAAACTTAGCAGTTCCAGGCTGTTCTTTGTCGTAATAAGCGGTGAACCTTTCATCATAATATCTTATTGTTCTAGCACTAACACCTGCTAACTGACTTAATTTTTGCACTGTATATTCCATAAAATCTTCCTCCTTGCTACAAGAATAGGATAAACCTTTACGTACCGTTAAGGTCAATACCTTTTTATAAATTATTTTTTAAAATAAAAAAAGACACTTTAATTTCAATTGCTATGAAATTAAAACATCCTTTTATTATTTTATATTAAAATGCAAAGTAAATCCAAATCAATATGAGGGATTTAAATTATAAACTATCTCCAAAGTCCTCTCTAAACTTTTCCACAAGCTTAACTTGCCAATCTGAAGTAGGCTTTAGTCTTCCAAAGAAGAAACGTAATACCTTTGGTTCTTCCACAAAGGTTAAACCTCCTATCAGCTTGCGATTTTCATAGAGCCATGCAATTCTATCTACAGCATAATTCACTTGAGATAGGGTAAATACACGTCTTGGTAGGGCCAGTCTCACCAGTTCCATATTAGCAAATGTTTCATTGCCATCAGCACCTCTTTGTTCAGACATAGTACCTCTTTCCATGCCTCTTACTCCACTTATTAAATAAATTGCTGCTGCTAAGGCACCTGCAGGGTATTGCTCCTGAGGTATATGGTCTACAAATTCCATAGCATTAATGTGGCAGCCAAGTCCTCCAGCAGGTGTGATAACTGGTACTCCCTTTTTCTCAAGTTCCTTTACCATATAGGCTATAAACTGAGGACCTTGATTTATCATATTCTCGTCCATAGTCTCTTCCAAACCTACTGCTATAGCTTCTATTTCTCTCACAGACATACCACCATAGGTTAAGAAACCTTCATATAAGGTTACCAATTCACGAATTTTCAAATACATATCTTCATTGTTGGTGCAAATACCGCCTCCACGAGCACAACCAAGCTTTCTAGCTGAGAAATATATTATATCTGACAAGTCTGACATTTCAGCAGTTATCTCTCTTATACTCATGTCCTTACAGCTTTCTTCCCTAGCCTTAATAAAGTATAGGTTATCTGCTAAAAGACTTGCATCTAAAACCAACAAGATACCAAACTCATCACAGACCTTACGAACCTCCCTCATATTTTCAAGTGAAAGGGGTTGTCCGCCAATAAGGTTGGTTCCTGCCTCTAAACGAATGAAAGGAACCTTATCTGCTCCATGTTTATTAATTAAATCTCTAAGTTTATCTACATCCATATTACCCTTAAAAGGATCATTACTAGTTGTCTTTAAACCTTCTTCACAAATAAGTTCTTCTATAGAACCTCCATTTAAAACTATATGAGCTTTTGTAGTTGTAAAATGGTAGTTCATTGGAACTATTGATCCCGGTTTAACTAGAACTTGAGATAACAAATTTTCACAAGCCCTACCTTGGTGAGCAGGTAAGAAATACTTTTTCTTAAATATATCCCCTATCTTTTCTTCCAACTTAGTAAAAGTAGTAGATCCAGCATAGCTGTCATCGGCTTCCATCATTGCTGCCATCTGTTTGTCACTCATAGCGTTTACGCCGCTATCTGTTAGCATATCCAGGAAAACATCCTTGTTTTTCAATAGAAAAGTATTGTTTCCTGCCTCCTCAATTGCCTCTAAACGGCGCTCTACGGGAACAAGATCAAGTTTTTGCACTATGCGAACTTTGTGCATCTCTAAAGGTACATCGTTCCCATAGTAAAATTTCACATTATTCATTTTTTCATCCTCCTACTATACTACTCGTTTTATCCCCTTATGGAATAAAACACCTACATAAATAATTCTACAATATACTTTCAAAAATAACAACTTCTCTATTATATATATTCCTCAACTTTTTTAATGTACAAGGTAAAATTAATGTTGTATATTTAAAATATAGATATACATAATATAAAACTTATTATAGCGAGGTAATGTTTATGTGTAATATAGGTACCAATGCTGATGTTTTTAATCCTCAAATTTTATACGCATTAAATTGCAAAAATAAAGATTATATTAAGACATGCTATCACAGCCATCAAAATGTAGAATTAAGCTATGTCCTTTCTGGCACTGTAACTTATAATGTAAACAATTCTATATATAAATTAAAAAAAGGGGATTTCATGATTTTTAATCCTGGTGTTTACCATGAAGAAATGCTTACTCCAGGAGAGGAAGCACATGAGCTACATCTAGGTCTTGATAATATATTCATTGAAGGCTTGCCTAAAAATTACTTGTTAAAAGAAAACTCTCCTTCTTTAGTTCATTTAAAAAAGTATAAAGAAAAATTTGACTATTTAATCCATCAAATTGTAGGGGAATTGGAAGAAAACAAGGCAGGGGTTGATATACTTCTTAAAGCCTATTCTATGAGACTTATAGTTTTACTACTAAGAGAAACTTACTGTGCTGACGGCAAACAGGAACCTTCACCCTTAAACTTTAAGTCTTCGGAAAAGTCCACTGTAGTTAGAACTATCATCGCTTATATGAATAAAAATTATAATGAAGATATTTCACTGGATAAGGTGGCTAAAGCAACCTATCTAAGCCCTGTTTATATATCAAAAATTTTCAAAGAAGAAACAGGCTACTCCCCTATCAATTACCTTATTAACATCCGGCTGCAAAAAGCCAGGCAACTCCTTGAATCAGGTAATATTTCCGTAAAAGCTGCAGCAGAAGGTGTAGGTTACAGGGATGCCTACTATTTTAGCAAGTTATTTAAAAAGTATTATGGTTTCTCCCCTTCAAAGCTTATTAAACTATCTAAATAGCAATTGAATAAGGAGCTGTTGCAAAACTAGATTAGCCAGTTTTGCAACAGCTCCTTATTACTCATTAATTCCCAAACCTTCTTTAAATTCAAACTTAGATAAAGGCACCTTAAATTCTGGCTCACCAGTAGAAATTGGTCCTAGCTGATAAACCCCAAAATATACTACAAGGTTTCCATCTTCTATATAAAAGGGTTGATCACCCGAAATTCCTTGAAAATCATCTATTACTCCTTGAAAATACTTATCTTCATTTTCCTTCATAGTATTTAGCATAACTTCATCAATAATCTTCTTAAAGTCACAATTCTCAGCGAATATCTCATGTAATTGATAGACTTTTCCCGATCCTATATCTATATTATAAGCTGTTGTTGCTCTTATCCCTTCACTTCCACCCATAAACTCGAAGGTGGAAATAGTAAGGCTTAAGAATCCATTCTTATTATATCTTTCTTTGAAAGAGCTTTGTGCCATATACTTTTGGAATTCTACATCATTTTCCTTGGAATACTGTAAGGCTTCTACTGCACCCTTTTGCATCATATCCTTTAGTCCTATAACCTTTTCCTCAAAACTACTGTTTAATTTAGCTTCAATAGTTCTATCAGGATGGCCGCTAATAATTGGATATCTAATATCTATAGTTATAGCTTCTGTATCCTCTTTTATAACCTTTTCATTTAAGCTGATCTTTATTTTCTCCTTCCGTTCTTCTTCCTTTTTACCTTCTTTCTCTGTCTTCTTTCCCTTTTTATCTTCAGTACTTGTAGTAAAGCTTGTTTTTTCAACTATATTTGCCTTTTCTTCTTGATCCTTTACCACTGCCTTATTTGCACTACAAGCTATTAATAAACTTCCTAAGGTCACTACTACTAGGACATATGTAAGCAATTTAACTTTCTTTTTCATTTTAACCACCTTCCATTATTTTCTATATACTATTATATCACAATATTTCCATAAATTATAGGATTAACTGTAGAAATTTGCTTTTAATAATTAAAATTAAAGTTTTTACTTATTTCTACAAAAATTAAGTAAAGGATTAATTATTTACATCTAATCTATAGCGGATAAGGAGGTCTGTTTATGGCAACAATCACCGCTCAAATACTGGTAGGCCACCCAAATAAACTTGGTAATGGTATGCTACCTACTCACTGCTTGTTACTATCTCAAGGTACTAAACCTGTTTGGATTCTGAAAAACTTAGATATACTAGAAAGCCAAAGTTCAACACATTCAACTATAAGATGGATACCTACCACTGAAAACTTATTGGAAGACGCTCTCTTATTGATTTCAATTAATATTCTTAAAGATAAGGAACTTATAAATAAAAAGCTAAAATATGACTATAAACTTGTAATTACTTGTTTTACTGGCACAGCTTTAGATATCAAGCTAGAAACTATAAAAGAATATAGTATGGATCTTGAAGTATGTACCCCTAGCTATAACAGATATTATAATCCTTGGATAAATGATACTGTTATCCAGGGAGAGTTGCTGTAACAGATTACGGATTTAGTAAACCTTGAAGAGTTGACAAGCTCTTCAAGGTTTGTTTTTTGCTTTTTAAAAAACACTCATATTTTTGGTAAACCTTGGGCAAAGTATTGATAACGGAGGTGGTTCTATATGAAAAAATTAAATTTAACTGCTAAAATTCTGGCAGCTGCATTATTCCTTTCTTTATTAATACCTGTATCAATCTTGCCGCAAGCTTCTAGCCTGGTGTCAGAAAATGAAGATTACATTATAAAACATAAATATCTGACTTCACCGGAACTTCAAAAGTTTGTGGAAGAAAAAATTATCACCCAAGAACAGGCGGATAAAATAGAGGAATATTTGAAAAAGCATCTGGAAGAAAAGAAGAAGGAAATGGATAAACTTAAAAAAATGGACGATAAACAAAGAGAAAATTATTTAGAACAGAACTATAAAAAACGTCCTGATATTTTTGGAGATTTAGTGTCATCAAAAATAATAACTGAAGAACAGGCTAATAAAATAAAAGAAATGATGCGAAGGAATCGGGAAAACAAACTACAAGAAGTGCTGAAAAACGAAATGTCCAAAGGGACAATAAATTCAGAACAGCTAACTAAAATAAATGATTTTTTAGAAAAGAAGAGAGAGGAGAAAGCTAACTTACGAAAGATGAGCCCTG
>JAAYTB010000067.1 GCA_012523855.1 Clostridia bacterium | reverse complement strand
TATCGCTAAATAATTTTTTCAAGCTTGCGCTTGTCAAAAGAATCGCTGACCATGATTTATTCTGTAAAGAATTTTCATCAATCTCTGTTCAATTTTCAAAGACCAAGATTTAAAACACTTTGCTGTCGTCTGACAGCTTGTTAATAATACCACGCTCAATTGCCTGTGTCAACATCTTTTTTCTTGGAAATTTTTAAGAATTTCTTTCTTAAAAACTTTCCTTTCAGCAATGACGCTTTTTTATATTATCACGATATTTTTTTTACTGTCAACAAGTTTTTTGCAAGTTATTTTCATTTAATTTACACTAATTAATTCTTCCTTTTATTTTATTATCCGCACAGGATAGTTTTTTATTCATTAAATAGTTCCATAAAAAAACACCTAGTTTTTTAGGACTAGATGTTCTATTAGCTATGTTAGCTAAATGAGAATTTATTTTAACTTCAACTACTTCTTCACTTTCTCTAAATCTCTATAAGCCAAGATGTAATTAATTCCTGCTACAATAATACCGCCACCAATGAAATTACCAATGCCCGATACTGCTAAATTATAAAATATATCTTTAAATCCAATGTCTGCACCAGAAAATAGTCCTGCGAATAAGTAATACATGTTAGCAACAACGTGTTCTGTTCCACTAAGAATAAATACTGTTATTGCAAGCCATAAAGCAACAATCTTAGCTATTTCCTCTTTGCAACTGTAAGCCAGGCAGACACCAGTGCAAACAATGATATTACATAGAATGGCACTAGTAAATAACTCACCTATAGGCATATTTACCTTTTGAATAGCTTTATCTATTACTATATTTGTTGTAGCTTGTCCAAAAATCCCTGATGTTTGAGTTAAAAATGCCACAAAAATTGCACCAAGGAGATTAGCAAAAATAATCAAAGACAGAATTCTTATAATCTTTCTAATTTTAGTACGGCCTGAATAGACAGAAATCATCACCATACAATCGCTAGTATATAATTCAGCCTGCATTATTATAACTGCTATAATCCCTAAAGGGAAAACCAAGGCCCCTAAGAAATTACCTAGTCCTGGGGATGTAACACTTGCTACCAGTTTAAGACTTCCTATTGCACCAATAGAGATATAGATTCCTGCAAGTATTCCTTGAAAAAGTAAGACAATAGATCTTTTGTTAGCCTTATTCTTACTTGAATTAAGTATGTATTCCGCTAAAGCTTTAGGTCCTGATTGGGTACTCATGTATTAATCCTTCCTTACTCTAATAATATTCTTTTGCTATTTTGTAGATTATCCACTTTTTATTATAATCCACACTAGGAGATATAATAGCATATTTATTCTGTTAATGCAAAGGCTTTTGTGGATAGGCAAAATAAGGCTAAAACTCACCTAAAATTCAGGTATTCAGCCTTATTTGACTTGCAAGAATCCCAAACTTTTTCCTATGTTATATTATTAATCCATTTTCTTGACTTCAGTCGTCTTAATCCTAAAATAAACTTTGCTATCTCTTCTAAAATTGCTAATCCATATACCTGGTGGACAGGAAGCTTAAATAAAAAGGCTCCCATAATAATTAAAGGAACTCCTATAAACCACATAGTAAAGCCCTCTATCATCAATGAACTTCTTGCATCTCCAGCCCCTCGTAAAATACCTACTATTATAATCATTCCTAAAAATCTAACAATAAATATTATAGAAATTATGTAGAGCATAATTAAGGTGCTGTTCCTTACTGTTTCAGAAACATTGAACAAGGTTAATATAAATGGAGCTGTTAAGGCTAAAATTGAAGCTAAAATTACACTTACAAATACAGAAACTGACAAAAACTTTTTAGCATATTCTATGGTTTGGTCTTCTTTTCCTTCTCCTATGCTATTGCCAATCATAATAACTGATGCACTTGCCATTCCAAAGGTTACTACCATAAATAAATTATTTACAGTAGTACATATCTGAACAGCAGCTGTAGCTCCAGTACCCATGCGACCATAAACTAGGGAATAAATAAGGCTGGCCGCTGCCCATAATACATCATTGAGCAAGACAGGAATAATAATTCTATAGGATTTCTTGAAAAAGTCCCAGTTCAAATCTATTAATTCTGTTAACTTTGCTGCAAATACTCCTTTATCCTTATAGACTAAAAATATAAGTATTATTGTTTCAACTACCCTAGCTATTAAAGTGGCAATTGCAGCCCCTTCTACCCCTAAGGCAGGGGCACCAAGTTTTCCGAATATTAGAATATAATTAAAAAACACATTGCATATAAGTGATACTATGTTAACTATTAAAGGGGCAACAGTATTTCCTATTGAACGTAAAGAATAACTGTATACAAAGGTCACCGCAGTAAAAATATAGCTAAATAATACGATAAATAAATATTTCCCACCCAGATCCATAACTATGTAATCTTTATTAAATATGGAAATTATCTTTGCAGGATTAATAAAGCCTGCAGTCATAAAAACTAGAGAAACAAGTAAAACTGATACTAATCCTAAACCAAGAATTCTTTTAATATTTGTATAATCTTTCTTGCCCCAGTACTGAGCAATAAAAACACTACATCCTCCACACAAGCCTGTAAGAATCATGCTAAAAAAGAAAAAATACTGGTTGGCTATACCAACGGCAGCTATTTCTACTTCTCCTAATTTTCCCACCATAATTGTATCTGCCATATTAACAGAGGATGTAACCAAATTTTGAAGCATAATAGGAAAAGCTATTTTAAGCATATTACTTAAGAACTTCCTATCAACTTTTGGATATAATCTAAGTGTCTTTTTCATTTTCTACCTCCAAAAGGATCTTATAGCAAATTATAAGTCTAGTTTTTGTCTTCTATATTAAAATTAAACTGTGAAATTAGATATCTATACATTTTACCACAGGATTTTTCAATTTACTATGTAAAAATTGCAAAAGAGAAAGCCAAGCAGAACACAATGTTCCAGTTGGCATTTAAAACGAATTTTATTCTCCCTTATTTATATAAAATGAAATTATAATTTTTTATATTTATATAAATTTAACTTATATGGAGGTTTCCAATGCTAGATTATAGATTAAAGACATTCCTTACACTTTGCGAAACTTGTAATTATACAATGACTGCACAGAAATTAAACATGACACAACCTGCTGTGTCACAGCATATTCAGTTTTTAGAGAATCACTATCAAGTACCTTTGATTTCAGGGAAGGGTAAGAACTTTTCTCTTACCAAGGAAGGCAAAGCCTTGCAGATTAATATTTCAATGTTTGTAGAAAACACTCATGTTCTGCAGACAATGCTTTGGGAGGGTAAAATAGATTTTGCCTTGCTAAAGGGTCATTTTAATCAAAATCAATTTGAATATAAACTAATATCCAATGAGACCTTTATTGGTATCACTTTTATGTATCGAGAAGCGGTAAAGAAAGAACTATCTCAAGGTTATCTTAAAGAAATTCCAATAAGAAATTTCAATATTAGCCATCCTTTTAATTTGTTTATTTAAAAAATAGTCCTGATAAATCTCATATAGAATATTGGTTTGAAAAAATAGTGAGTTAAGAAATAGTTAATTCCTCCTTTTACAGTGGAAAAAAGCTAACTAGAACACTAGGTCCTAATTAGCTTTTACATTCCTTCTTCAATCTTTTTTATGGTATCTTCACGAATAGCTTGTCTTAAAGTTTTCAAATAATCAGAGAAATCCACCCTATCATCTCCGTAAGTTAAATTAAGCTCATATTCTTTGGGAATCCAAGTAGATAAGTCAGACATATTGTGCTGAATCACTGCTTCAAGACCATCAATAGCTTTATAAATTTTAGCTTCAATAGTTTTAAGCTCTGACATTTCTTTATAAAGTTCCTGCATTTCTACTGCATAATTTTCTGGCAAGGATTGAAGCCAGCTGTAGAGAAGCTCTTCTTCCATCTGCTCATGAGTTTCATTCTTATCAAAAACAGGAATATCTCCAGTAAAGCATTCTCCTAAGTCATGAATAATGCACATTCTAATAACCTTATCCATATCAGCTTCGGGGAACTCGTCCCTCATAAAGAAAGCCATCAAGGTCATCATCCAACTATGTTCTGCCACACTCTCCTTCCTGCCTTTGGAAGTAAAGCAATGGCGGGTTGTATCTTTCAGTCTTTCTGCTATCAATAAAATGTCCAAAAACTTTCTTGCATCCATATTTAATCCTCCTAAAATATCATCCTACTATAAAACTCTATTTAACTAAAATCCAATGGATCACACTTCAAGTTCTTAATAAGCATGTCCAATTCATTGGCTATTTTTTCATACTCAATATAATCTTCTTTACATTATCATACTATAATTAATGGTTAAAGAGCAATTTAATAGAGGCTGCTGTAAAAAAAAGAGATTCTACAGCTTATCTTGTAGAATCTCATCCTTTATCATGGATGGTCACAGAAGGATCTTTATCAATAATCTACATTTTCTTTTAAAAAGTTTCCATTTTCAAGCTCCCTAAATGCCAATTCTAGTTCTTCTCTTGTATTCATCACTATAGGTCCTCCCCAGACTATAGGTTCATCTAGTTTATTTGAACTAATATATAATATCTGTATGTCTTCATCTAGAGCTTCTATATCTACTGAAGTTCCTCCTGATAGTTTTACTGCTGTCTTTTCACTTATAACTTCATCTGCTACTTTTGCATCTCCTAATAATAAAAATAATAATACGGATTTATCCATTTCCATTTCTATTGTAAATTTTTTATTTGCTTTTAAATAAATATGATAGTAGTCAAGGGGAGAATATTTTCCTTGAAAACCTCCATGTTCTTTGTACTGTCCGCTGATCAGCCTTAATGTTCCACCCTCTATTTGAATTTCTTCTATTTGCTCTTTCTTTATACTGTAGTATTCTGGGGAAGCCATTTTGCTTTCCCTTGGCATATTTAGCCAAAGCTGTACTCCAAGTAACCTATCTGATGGAGGTAATTTTTCTTCATGTAATATACCTGACCCTGCTGTCATCCATTGCACTTCTCCGTCAGTAATTGTATCTTCATTGCCCAGACTATCTCTATGAACCATCTTTCCACTAGATAAAAGACTTATAGTTTCAATACCTCTATGAGGATGCATTGGAAATCCTGCTGTATATTCCTCAGGATTTTCACTGTCAAAAGAATCTAACATCAAAATAGGATCATAAATATGCACTGTATTATTTCCCAAAACCCTTACTAAATTTACTCCTGCTCCATCTGTAGTTCTAAAACCTTTAACCTTATGTCTTACCATCCTCTTCATTTTACCTTCCTCCAGTCTTTTCATATAATTTAATACTACTTTCTCTTTTTTAAGCTAAATTCTATTTCATGGCAAACCTTTTAGAACATATTCTAGAATAGGAATATGAGATCCTAAACAAAGGACTTAAATGCTACTTATTCTAGTATACTTAAAAACAGGACCAAGTTATACGGAAGGAATAATAAAAAGAAAATCCGCTAGTTCTCTACTACCGGATTCTTCATGACT
Source organism: Clostridia bacterium (assembly GCA_012523855.1). Lineage (GTDB taxonomy): Bacteria > Bacillota > Clostridia > Clostridiales > Clostridiaceae > Clostridium_AU. The sequence continues at coordinate 21,147 of JAAYTB010000067.1, read as the reverse complement.
TATAGCTGTCACTGTAAATATATACACAAGTTCATATAGATATAGTAGTTAATTGATAATATAAGTTTAAAACACTAAGGTTTTTATGTCAAATACTTCCAATTAACTTTTGCTTTTAATTCCCTCCATTAGTTTAGACTCATACTGAGGTCAAAAAAAGACATAAAAGCCTAAGCTTTCATGTCTTTAATGATGACTTTCCCTTTCATAGCACCATGTTGCAATCTCTGCAATCAGTTCCAAGGGTAGTGGTTTATCATAGGGGAACTGTATATCCCCTTTGCTTGTCTTGTACTCCGCCAGTTTCTCTCGGAAGTTTTCAACAGCCTTATCCCCAGGATACAATCCAATATGCTTTTTGAATGATGCGAAATGAATAATATTATGTTTTTTCCAGTAAGTTGGCATACTCCAGGAGATACGCTCCTCTGCTTCTGGCAGTGTCCTGCGGATAGTATCACGGACTTGATTTAGAAATGGTCTAACATTTTCAGGCTGAGCAGCAATATAGTCATCAATATTTGTCGGTTTTTCACCGCAGAAGTGGCCCTGCTTCTCCTTCTTAAACTGCCGTCCGCATTTTGGACATTTCCACAAGGAGGACTTTTCCCTGGCCCTTTCCCTAATAGTAACTTTTATAGTGTCACCAGGCTCCTTGCCAATTTTAGCCCAGATATCTTTTCTAATTCCAATAATATGGCAGGGTGTTTTCATTTTAACAAGACTTCCTTCATATACTTCTCCATCGAAGGTAGCAGTAACAGGCACTCTACCTTTGCCAAATTCAGCTTTACATCAAAAGGTATTTCAATATAAGCACCGTCAATATCAGGAACTTTCTTTATTTCCGCTTCGAATTCATAAACTTTATCATTCATTTATAGTGACCTCCACTATAGTATTTTCTTTTTTGAAGAAATCGGAAACATTCCAATATCACTAATACTTAATCATGATATTGAATGTTTCCGATTTTACTATCTTAATCTAGTTCAATTGTTCCAGCATTTAATGCATAATAACGTCCATTTTCTTTCATTAGATCATCATGGCTTCCACGCTCAATTATCTCTCCTTGTTCAAGTACCATAATAGCGTTAGAATCTCGAACTGTAGAAAGTCTATGGGCGATTACAAAGGTTGTTCTTCCTTCCATAAGCTTATCCATCCCCTCTGATATTAGCTTTTCAGTTCTTGTATCTACAGAGGATGTGGCTTCATCCAGTATAAGGATCACTGGGTCTGCAATAGCTGCCCTTGCTATGGATAGAAGCTGCCTTTCACCCTGGGATAGGTTCTGCCCATCAGTAGTTAGCATTGTATTATAGCCCTGAGGTAAGTGTTTAATAAAATAGTGAGCATTGGCAAGCTTTGCTGCTTCTTTAATCTCCTCATCTGTTGCATCTAGTCTACCATATCTGATGTTATCTGCTACTGTTCCCTTAAATAGGTGAACATCTTGTAGAACTATACTCATAGTACTTCTTAAGTCCTTCTTATTTATTCTTCTTATATCGATACCATCATAAAGTATTGTACCATCATTGATTTCATAGAATCTGTTTATAAGATTAGTAATTGTAGTTTTACCAGCACCGGTAGAACCAACAAAGGCAATCTTTTGTCCTGGCTTTGCAAAGAGATTAATATTCTTTAGAACCTGTTTTCCAGGAACATAGCCAAAATCTACATCCTTAAAGGTTATATGGCCATTTATAGGAACATATTCATAAGTTCCATCTTCTTGTGGTACCTTCCAGCAAGGCTTTCCATCCCTGTCTTTTCCTATTGTTACATCTCCTTCGTCCCTTTCAATTTTCTCATCTAAGAAGTTGAAAATTCTCTCAGCACCAGCAAGAGCTGCAAACAAGGTATTAAGTTGATTAGACACCATTGTTATAGGTCTTGATATAGTTCTGGTATACTGTAAAAAGGCTGCAATATTACCTACAGTAAGAGTATTCTTAATAACCATAAAGGAACCTAGCATGGCTATTACAGAATAAACAACAAAGGTTAGATTTCCCATTATGGGCATTAGCATAACTCCAAATGTAGATGCTCTTGAGGAAGCTTTTCTAAGTTCATCGTTTCTATTCTTAAAGTCTTCAATAGCTCTATCTTCGTAGTTAAATACCTTAACTACCTTCTGACCTGACATCATTTCCTCAATATATCCATTCATATCTGCAAGTCTAAGTTGTTGATTTCTAAAGTAATTAGCAGATTTTGAGCCAATAAACTTAATAATGATAAACATAAGTAGCAGCATTACAGTTACTACAAAGGTCAGTAGAGGACTTATGATAATCATCATTATATAGGTACCTACAACAGTTACTATAGATACAATTATCTGTGATACTGCCTGCTCTAATGACTGATTTAACATATCCACGTCATTTGTAAAGCTAGACATAAGCTCCCCATGAGAATGGGTGTCAAAGTATGAAATTGGCAACTTTTCCATGTGTTCAAACATTTCTTCACGTATTCTATGAATTATCTTCTGAGCTAACCCTGCCATAGTTCGATTACCTATATATTGTCCAAGGGCAACAACCAAAACAATAGCCGCCATTATTAGGATATATTTTATAGCGTCACTTAAGGGTTTACCAGTAACAAACACGTCTATTATTGGACTTAGCATTCCATTAGCAGCTACCTCTGCCATAGCTGCGAAGATTATAGAAAGTATTCCTAATATAAATAAAGGTTTATAAAATTTAAAGTAGCTAAAGAGCCTTATAAGTGTTTTCTTTGGATCCTTTGGCCTAAATGCAGCCTTACTTTTCTTATTTATCATTCTCCAATCACTCCTTTCTGCTGTGATTCATGTATCTCTCTATAGATTGGAGATTTTTCCATCAATTCATCGTGGCTTCCTATAGATTCTATATTTCCCTCATGGATAACAATTATCCTATCAGCATGCTGTATTGATGAAATTCTCTGAGCTATCATAATTGTAGTTACATCTGGCAGATCCTCTTTAAAGGCCTTTTGAATCTTGGCATCTGTAGTCATATCTACAGCACTTGTAGAGTCATCTAATATAATAACCTTTGGAGACTTCATTAAAGCACGGGCAATAGTTAATCTTTGCTTTTGTCCACCAGAAAAGTTGTCGCCATTCTGCTCTACAATATGATCTAATCCATCATCATACCTTGATACAAATTCCCAGGCTTGAGCATGCTTTAAGGCTTCAATAATCTCTTGGTCTGTAGCATTTTCATTCCCCCACTTCATATTGCTTCTTATAGTACCAGAGAATAAAGTATTCTTCTGTAATACAAAGGCTACCTTATCTCGAAGAAGCTCTAAATCATATTCCCTTACATCTACTCCTCCTACCTTTACAGAGCCTTCTGTAACATCATAAAGTCTGGGTATCAGCTGAACCAAAGTAGACTTTGATGAACCTGTTGAACCTATGATACCTAATGTTTCACCAGATCTAATTTCAAAGTTAATATTAGTAAGGGTCTTCTCAGAACTTCCTGGATAGATAAAGCTTACATTCTCAAAGGATATGCTACCGTCTTTTACCTCTCTAACAGGATTATCTATTTCCTTTATTTCAGACTCTGTATTTACTACTTCCAAAACTCTTGATACAGAAGCCACACCACGTAAAAGGTTCATAAAATACATAGATATCATCATCAAGGCCATAAGGACCTGTGTAATATATGTTATAAAGGAAATAAGAGCTCCTCCACTAGTGCTGCCTATTGTAATCTGTTTACCTCCAAACCACAATATTGCAATAATTGTAGAATAAACAACCAGATTAAATATAGGCATCAAAAAGATTACATAGGAAATAGCTTTTAAGGCTGTATTCATAAGGCTATCATTTTTTTCTTTAAATTTAGCTTCTTCAAAGTCCTGCCTATTAAAAGACTTAACAACTCTCATATTAGTTAAATTTTCCTGAATAACTCCATTGACCTTGTCAACATGGGTTTGAAACTTTAGAAAAAGTGGTCTTGCCTTGCTTAATGCAATGGTTATTGCAATAGCTAAAACCGGCAGGGATATTAGAAAAACTCTTGCTAAAGATGAGTTTACCCTAAAGGCCATAAAGAGGGCAAAAATCATCATAAAAGGTGCCCTAATTGCCATTCTCAGACTCATCATAGTTACCTGACCTATGGTATTACAGTCATTTGTTAGTCGTGTAATTAGTGATGACACTGTAAAGGAATCTAAGTTAGCAAAGGAAAAGCTTTGAATCTTCTCAAAAAGCTTCTGCCTTATTTCTGCAGCAAAGCCATATCCGGCACTGGCACCAAAAAAGGAGCTGGACACTCCGAAAAACATAGCCAAAAGCGCCGCTAATATCATTATAACTCCAGTTTTTACAATATAGTCTATGTCCTGATTTGCAATACCAACGTCTACGATTCTTGACATAAGATAAGGAACAATTACATCTCCTAATACCTCTAAAATCATAAAAATTGGACTTAATAATGCAAACATAATATACTTCTTCATTAAAGGTAGTAACTTCTTCAATCTATGTCCTCCTATTCTATAACTTTTCTATTTCTTTACTACTCATCTTTTCTAAATTAGAATTGATTCTCTTTAAGTAAGTATGTAGTTCCTTTAATTCATCATCTTTAAATCCTATGAAGATCTGCTTAAAAACCTTGTGTATACAGCTTTCATAATCCCTGATAAATTTCTCTCCCTTTTCTGTTACTTCTAGTCTGTTGTATCTCATATCAGACTCTAAAGGTATCTGCTCAAGGATATTTTCCTGAATAAGTCTTTTTACAGCATGGCTCATAGCACCTTCTGTAAATCTCAACTCTTTAGCAAGATCCTTCTGATTCTTATGGGGATATTTTTTAACTAGCATTGCTATATTAAGTAAACCAACTCTTAAATCACATTTACTTATATTTTGCTGCATTAATTGCCCAAGCCTACTATTTATTTGCTTAAGCTCCATTGCTACATCTGTTTCAAACATGCCTTGCCTCCAATCACTTTAACGCTAAACTAATTTTTACGAATACTTTAACGCTAAACTATTTTTACGATTTTGTCAAAGTTAATTTATACCTGTAATATGTCTATTAGCTCAGCTAGTCCTGTGAAAACTCATTTTATATATAAAATATGCCCTATTATGTTACCATGAATACATGGGGAAGGCTAAAGAAATCCTCAGTTATTACCTTTTTGTCTAATATTATTCTACTACATTCTTTCTCGTACACTATGGTCATTATCAGGTCAAGAGTCGATTGGGAATCGGTTATCAGGATATCTTGGCTCTCAACATATACAATTGAATTGTTTTCCCCTAAATAAGTATAATCTATCATTTAACTATCTCCTTATCACATAATTTCTTCAAGTATTTCATCTGGAATATTTGTTATATTGCTTTATCCTTTAAACTTAAAAACCAATTTTCTGCTTCTGTAATATTTGTACAAAGTTTAAGAACATTCTGTTCTTTGTTATCAACAACTGCACTTATAAAATCACTTTTCAAGCTATGAATATCCTTTATAACAATTGCCGATTTAATATGGTACATGGAAAGCTTTTGAATTAGATTTCCAACTAGTCCACCTTTTAGTTGAAAGAAGCTTGGTGAAAGTGTTTCACTGTCAAACAAAAGAAACTGACTATTATGTTCTACTAATGCAGCAATGATATCTGAAATATCCTTTTCTGTTTCAAGTTTAGTGTCTGAATCATTAAAATGAAGATATTTTAGTTCATTATTGCTAACTAAGCTATACTTCATCTTTTATTTGTTTTTCATAGCCATCTATCAATTCATTTAACTCTTTAGTATTCAGTTGTTTAGAAAATGCAAGTTGAACTAGGAAAGGCTTTTTAATTTCATTTGATTCAACTGGAGAAAGAAGCCAACCTTTTAAAGCAGTAAGCCCTTCATTAGTTATGTAATAAACCTTTTTTGTTGGAGAACTTTCCTGATGCAGCACTTCATTAGTTACCAAACCTTCATCAAGTAACTTTGTTAGGGACCTGTAAATTTGATTGTTATTCCCTGACCAAGGCATGAAAGTAGAGTCTTGAATAATCTTCTTTAAATCGTATCCGGTCATTGGCTTGTAGCTTAGTATCCCTAAAATCGCAAAATTAATTGACATATTCAGACCTCCTTATTCGTTAACATATGTTAAGAGCAACATATGTTAACGAATAAATCAACTCCTAATAGCAAAATAAATAACCCTTCCGCAAAGATTTTGCGTAGGGTATTTATTTTTTCTTTTAACAAACTGCATATTCTATCTTTTAATATAGCAACTAGATATTGCTTTGCTGAGCAATCCTCGCCCCCATTTCAAAGGCCTTTTGACAATCAGTAGGAAATACCTCTTTTCGTCTTTTTGCTTTTTCATCAGCATCAAATAGCTCTGCTACATACTTTGAATAATCATCAAATTGATAAGTATCTGTAACAATTAAAGTTTCAGCTGAAGCTGTTCCAAAATACACTGGTGAGCCAAGTATAATACCATCAGACTCCTCAATTTTTCTGAGGATCGGTGTTAATTCATCCCTGACAGCACACTTACCGTAGCTTTTGCCATCTTTCATTTTACAGGCAAAACAGCTGGTGCAGCCTTTGTAATTTAGATCATAAAGATGAATAAACTCTGTTTCTGCTCCCTGGGATGCTGCCCCTTCAAGGGCCTTCTTTAATAAAATTCCTGTATTCCATTCCACTGCTTGTATTCCTCATGCCTTTTGATGGCATTCTATGGCCTTGCAGTGCTTTAAGGTTCTTTTCATCTCTACCTTTTTCTATATGATATTTTTTGCCCTTCCTGCGAATTAGTGCCTCCAATCTAAGAGATGAGTCTTCTAAAGCTGACTGCTTATATTTTTTATTGCTGCTTACAAAAGTCAATATATTTTCACTATCCTGAAAAAACTCCTTGGCTTTTTCGCTGATATCCACATAAACAAGATGTTGAAAATAGAAAGAAGGAGTTATATGAATAGAAGATCCAGGATATAGTACAGTAGCACATCCATATTCATCTTTTATTAATTTAAATAGACCTGCTCTGTCAAAATTCAAGGCAGAATAAAACCTATGGTAAGAACTAATATTTTCATGCTCTTTCATATTAATCACCTACATAAAAATCTATTGCAGCTTTTAAAAATTCAGGAAAGCTTTCTCCGTATTCTTTCATATTATCTCCTCCACAGGTATTATAAACTATGACACTATGTTAGGGCCAACTAATTTTTCTACAAAATATAAAAATAAACCCTTGCTCTGTGTCCCTAGACACATAGCAAGGGTTTAAGACCTCTGAACAAGGATATAATTATCACTTATTATCTATAACTATAAATCTATTTCCAGTAATATTGGACCATGATCCTGTCTTGGACCTGAATCAATCATTTCAGATTTAGTTACTTTTTCTGCTATTCGATCACTAACTAACCAGTAATCAATTCTCCAGCCAGAATTATTAATCTTACTAGTTTTAGCTCGCTGAGCCCACCAAGTATATGCTCCAGTTACATCTCCGTGAATATAACGGAAGGTATCTGTAAAACCTTTTGCTAATAGATTGGTGAAACCTTGACGCTCCTCATTAGTAAAACCTGCTGAATTACGGTTGCTGTTAGGATGGGCCAAGTCTATTTCTTTATGGGCTACGTTAAAATCACCTGTTGCAATCACCGGCTTTTCATTATCTAGGCTTACTAGATAATCAGCGTATTTAATGTCCCAAATTTCACGTTCTGACAGACGATTCAAATTCTCCCCTGCATTAGGTGTATAAACCTGCGTTAAGTAGAAATTATCAAATTCTAATGTGATTATCCTTCCTTCAGAATCCATGGTGCTTGGCGCTCCAATTTTAGGGTAAGTAACAGCTGGTGATAAATCATTCTTATACAAAAACATGGTACCTGCATAACCCTTACGGGCTGGTTCCACTGAACTATTCCATACAATTTCATAATCCGGAAACTTTTCCTTCAAAATTTCCAAATGCTTTTTTGTGGGCCCTTTAGCTGGTAACTTTGTTTCCTGTATTGCAATAACATCTGCCTTCTGTTCTATAATAGTATCTAATACCTTTCGTGATAAGATAGCTCGTTCTGAAGGAGCTGTCAATGCTGCATTTAATGAATCAATATTCCATGAAATAAACTTCAATGCTTTTCCTCCAATACTTGTTTTTTATTCTTACATGTTAAAGTATAAATTGCTAGTATTGATATCATTGTTGATATCTTCTGTTTTCAGTACTTTCTTAACTATATATTATAACATTATCTTGGAAAAAACAATTTTTAAGCTAATATATTGCCACTGGACCATAAGGACCTTCAATAATTTCTATTTTAGTTTCAAAAATATCTGTTAAAAGATCCGATTTCATGATTTCTTCAACTGTGCCAAAAGCAGCAATCTTTCCATCTTTCATAGCACAAATTCTATCAGAATATTTGGCAGCAAAATTTATATCATGTAGAACAGCCACAATAGTTCTGCCAAATTCATTGGCAGCATGCCTTAAATGTTCCAACATTTGAACAGAACGAGCAACATCAAGATTATTCAAGGGTTCATCTAGCAGCACATATTCTGTCTCTTGACACAGAACCATTGCTACATATGCCCTTTGCCTTTGACCACCGGAGAGCTCATCTAAATATCTATTTTCCAAATCAGTCAAACCTAAAAAATCAATATATTTAGATATAATAGCCTCATCCTTTTTTGTTAGTCGTCCCTTAGAATAAGGAAAACGTCCAAAGCCAACTAGTTGCCTAACAGTAAGCCTAGTTACAAAATGATTTTCTTGTCGCAGGATGGTCAAAACCTTTGCTAAATCTTCTGACTTAGATTCAGATACATCCCAATTTGCCACCTTAATTTGGCCTTCATCCATATGTAAAAGTCTCCCAATCATTAAAAGTGTGGTAGACTTACCAGCACCGTTAGGTCCAATTAAAGAAGTAAGTCCTGCTTTTGGTATATCTATATTTAAAGGTCCTATTTTTACCTCATCAGAATATGCCTTTTTTACATTACTAATATTTATCATAGAGTCCCCTTCCTTAGAATTACAATTAAGAATGTTATTCCACCAAACATTTCAATAATAACCGATACTACACCTTGAGCGTTAAATATATGGTACATAAAAAAGTAGGCAGCTGTTATGACCAAAAATCCTATAGCAAGAGCCATTGGGAAAATATATCTATGATCATAAGTTTGGGCCGCTTGATAAGCCAAAGTTGCAACTAAAAAACCATAGAAAGTAAGTGGTCCAACTAAAGCTGTTGAAATTGACATCAAAACAGACACTAATACAAGAGTATAAATAGTATTACCTTGATACTTAAGTCCCAAAGTAGTGCTAACACATCTTCCCAGTGACAATAGATTTAACTTTCTAGCATTGGCAAAGATAAGAAAGGCTGCAACTATTACAATTGGAATTGCAATAGGAAAATAATCAGAGTCGGCATTATTCACTGAACCAAATAGTCTGGCCTGCAAAATATCAAATTCAGAAGGTTCAAGGAGTCTTCTCATAAAAGATGACAAGGATCTTAGGCCAGTTCCAATGATAACGCCCACTAAAAGCATAAGTTGTAAATTTCCATACTTGCCTGAAAGCAACCATCCATAAAGTATCAAGCACATCAAAACCATCAGCACAACCTGAATTACAAAGGATCCAATACCGCTATAACTTATAAATGCACTGGCTCCAAGAAAAAACATGGTGCTGGTATGAATTGTAGTGTAAAGGGCTTCAAAGCCTAAAAGTGAAGGTGTTATTACCCTGTTATTGGTTATGGATTGAAAAGCAACTGTGGATAAACTCTGACAAATTGCAGCAATAATCATTGCAACAACTGCTACCATCCTTCTTCTAACAACTGGGATAAAAGAAGGAGAATCTATTGGAACTGGATTGTTATAAACCAATAGACCATAGACAGAAAGAGCTCCCAGAGCAATGAAGGTAATTAACAAAATCCAATAGCGCCTTTCTTCTTTCTTAGAAGAAAAAGATCTAGCTGATCTATCTTTATTATGAAGGCTAGCATGGATATTTAAATTTTCCTCTATATAATTTTCTACCACTAACATTTTAGCCTCCTTTGTCTTAACAAAATTATAATGAATACTACTGCCCCTAATGTTCCAAGTATCAAGGAAACTGGTACTTCAAAAGGCATTATAATTGTTCTTGAAATTATGTCACAAGCAGTGATGGTGCCCATTCCTAGGACACATACCCAGGGCAAATTAGTCCTAAGGTCATCTCCTCTATACATTGAAACAATATTTGGTACAATTAAACCTAAAAAAGGCAAGTTTCCAATAACAGCTGCAACTATTCCAACAGCAAAAGAAATTAGACCTGTACCAAGAATAACTATTAAATTATAATTTACTCCAAGGCTTGTGGCTATATCTTCACCTAATCCCGCCAAAGTCAATCTATCTGCATAGATGAAAATAAAGAATGTTACTATAACAATCATCCACAAGAATTCATATCTTCCAACTTGGACTTGTGCAAAGGAGCCAACAAACCAAGATTCAATGTTTTGTGTCATTTGAAAAAGAAGACCAATAAAAGTGGAAATGGCAGAAATAACTGCTCCTAACATCATGCCAATAATAGGAACAATTAAAGATGAGCGAAGTTTAATTCTTCTTAAGAAGAAGAAAAATATCATAGTTCCTATAAAAGAAAAAATGATTGCACCAGTCATTCTTTGCACTAAGGTTGGTGCAGGAAATAATAAGTAAACAAAAACAAGTCCCAAACCTGCCCATTCTATAGTTCCTGTAGTTGTAGACTCCACTAAACGATTCTGTGTAATAAGCTGCATTACCAATCCTGACATTGACATGGCAGCTCCAGTAAGCATCAGAGCAACTGTTCTGGGAACACGTGTTATGAAAAACATAGCTGTTCCATCTTTCTGGCCAAGTATGTCATAAACTCCAGTAGACAATGATATGATTGCTAAAATAATAACAACAATAATTGCAAAAATAAATTGTTTAGTCCATATTTTATTTTTATTAAAAGGTTGGGGCTGAGAATTCTCAGCCCGATTAATTTTATGGTCTCTACGTTTTAGCACTACCCTATACTCCTTTATCTTATTCAGCTAATTTACTTGCAAGGATTTCAAATAATTCAAGATAAGTTTGTATTGATTCATTTGTGTAAGTATCTTTTGGTGCATAAACTATCTTCCCTCTAGAAACAGCTTTTGTGTTTTTAAGGGCAGGTGAATTATCAATTACATCCTGAGCAGGAACTGCTTCACTTGCGGAAGATACTGCTGCATCTCTATCTAGTACGAAAATCCAATCTGGATTACTTTGTGCTATAGCTTCAACAGAAATATCATCCCCTTGATGATCTGAAGAAGAACCATCAACTTCTAAAGCTGGTACCCATCCAAAGATTTCATACATCGGACCCCAAACACGTCCAGAATAAGGAGCTGAGAAACCAATAGATCCGCCAGAAACCACAACACTCATAACTGTATCTTTCCCATTATAAGCAGATTTAGCATTTTCTATAGCCTTATCAAAAGAATCTGTTAATTCTTTAGCTTCATGGTTTTTATCAAATATTTTTCCAAGGGCAATTGTAGAATTCTTAAGTCCATCTACTAAGTTCTCTCCTGGGGAATCTGCATTTTCAGAAACGTCAAAGTTTAAATCAATAACCGCTGCATTTGGTACTAATTCTTTTATGTCGTCATAAAAAGTAGCAAACCTTTGTCCTACAATTACTAGTTCAGGATCTGCAGCTGCTATAATTTCAAGATTTGGCTCACGATGATTTCCAACATCTAGTACAGATTCATCCTTTACATATGGTGAATCTGCTGTCATTACAGCCTTTGGAGCGGCAGCTAGTTTAATTCCCCAGTCAGCTAAGGTTTCAAAAGTTCTATTATCTAAGGCAACTACATTCTTAGGATTTACAGGCACTTTAACAGTTCCGTGTACATCAGTGATTTCAACTGTTACAGATTTATCAGCCCTATTGTCAGACTTATCACTTCCCTTGCTTGACTTTCCACAAGCTGTGAAAATTAAGGCAAAGCTTGATATAATAGCAGTTAAGGTTAAAATTTTAAATTTTTTCATACATATCTCCTTCTATCCGATTAATAATGGGTTAAATTTATCAAATCAATACCATTTTTCCTATGTAAGTTTTAAATACTTTATCTTTATTTCAGCGCGCATGAAATGTTATTATTATTTAATTGATACTGATTATCATTTTCACTATTATAAGTCTACCAATTTTTGAAGTTTTGTCAACTATATTTTTTAAATTTTTCTTTTTTTTATTTTACTCTTACAAATTTATTTTTAAACATCTCTAAATGAATTAAACACTTGGTTACTTGGAAACAAATAAAAAAAGATGGTCTTCTGCAAAAGATTAATTGCAGAGCCATCTTTTTCTATAACTTTACTTCTCTATCTCTTATATATGAAAATTTTAAGCTTTATCTTGTAAATTTAGCATAATTATCTTATCATCTTCTAAAAGTTTTATATCTCCAGTTGGAACGATAACCTCGCTACCTTCACGCTGTATCATCACCACTAGACGGTCATGATGTAAATCTAGTTCTTTTATGTGTTTATTTGCCCATTGATGACCTCTAGGAATGGTGAATTCAATAAGATCTTGTCCACTTTCATCAAAGTGGACCTCACCACCTAAGACAATTAAGTCATTTTCTTCTATAGTTACATGTCCTCTAGGAACAATGGTTTTACCATTTCGCTCAATCTTAGCAACGATAAAGTCAAATATTAAATTCAAATCTTTTACCTGTTTACCGACTATATCACTATTAGGGTGAATTCTAGTTTCTAAAAAACCAATCTCAGCCTTGTTCTGATAATAGTTGAATGTCTTTAAGACTGTATCACGTGGATCTAATATATCCCACTTTTTTGCCGCTGGTGGCATTAAAGATCCTTGAACCAAGGAGGAAAATACACAAATACCAAATACAATGTGGTAAATATCTCCGGAGAAATCTGCATTTCCACTTACAGCCATAATAGCAAAAGCAATAGCCGCGGCCCCTCGAATTCCAGCGAGAGAAATGATATTAAGTTGATTACGTTTAAGCTTAAATGGTAACATGAGTCCATAAACCGCTACTGGACGAGCAACCATGGCCATAAATGCAAAGGTAGCCAATGCTATCGGTAATGAATAGATAAATCTTGAAAAATTAGATAACAGACCTAAGATGAAAAATAGTCCAATCTGGATAATTTGAGTAAAGCCATCAAAGAAAAATACAATATCACGCTTACCACGGAATTCCATATTACCAAGACATATACCAAGAATATAAAGGGCTAGGTAACCGTTACCCTTGAAAAAATCCGTTGCGGAATATGTAATAAGCATGGCAGAAACCATAAAGACAGCATAAAGCCCGTCCGCTTCAATTGGAAGCTTTTTAATTAACTTTCCTATAACATAAGCAAAGATAAAACCCATTCCAATTCCAAAGACTACCTGAGTTAAAATCATAATGGGAGCAGACATTTCCGATCCAATAATTAAAGATAAGAATACCATAGTCATTGTATAAGCAGTAGGGTCATTAGATCCACTTTCAAGCTCGAGTAAAGGGGCGGTGTTATATTTTAAGTTCAGGTTTTTTGAACGCAATATATTTGAAACACTGGCAAAATCGGTGGAACCAACAATAGAACCAATGAGCATCCCTTCTAACAATTTAAAGCCCAAAACAAAATGTAAGAACAAACCAGTGACTAAGGCAGTGACCACAACACCTAATGAACTAAGTACAATGGCCTCTTTAGCAACGGGTTTGGCCATTTTCCAATTGGTACCGAATCCGCCATAAAACATAATGACCATAAGTGCAAAGGTAGAAAAGTGATAAGAAAATTCATAATTCTCGAATTCAATACCTATGCCACTAAACACCATTCCAAGAACAATAAATAACAATAGTGCAGGTATCCCACGCTTATTTGAAAAATGAATAGCAAAAAGGGCAAGAATAAAGATAACGCCTATAATGAAATACTGCATGAAAACCTTCCTTTCTGTCTAAATAAATATAAAAGTTACCTCTCCACCTTAAAGACTAACATAGCCATCCTATTTAGTAAAGTAGTTTAGCTAAGGTAAATAGTGAGAAAATTTTAACAAGCAATCTTCATTATATAAATATGATATCTAATTACTAGTGATACCTTAAGAATATAAAAAGACCCCTTATTAGGCGTCGGAACTCTCTGGAATATAAATGTAAAAGTATTTTTCAACTGAAGTAAAAATCAGAAACCTCTACTTAATTTTACATTGTGTCCTCAAAATAAGTAAGAGCTATTCTATCCAATTGTTCAGCAATATTTGGAAAGGATATGTTTAAATCCAGAGTCTTTACTGAAATCTTATTGCCGCCCATCTTGAAATCACAATCTGCTGTAATAGTTTCTTCTGTTTTTGCATACAAAAGCATTCCAGCTACATTACCAGTATTCCCTACATCCTTATTTTTCACATAAGTAAAAATTTGATATAAATTGCTGGAGTGAAGGCTTCTGCTGTCATACTGTTTATGAGTCTGCATAGTATGGGAATAGTACTTTGTGTCGATAATTAAAATTTTTTCGCCAAAGCTTAGTGTGATATCAGTCTTCATTACTGGTAGAAAATCAACAACTCCATCGTCTACGTTCCAAGATATCTGAGCAGGAGCAGCAGCCAGTTTAAGATGATGATATCGATAGTATTCCAGCACAAATTTTTTCTCCTCATCAAACCAGTACTCCTTCAACATAGGAATAATATCGTACTCTACAACCTCCTTCATCCACTCATCGCTACAGAACTTTTCACCACAAAAGTAACTATGCCCTATACATAAACCCTTACCTAGTGAACTATCTATGGTTATTTCCTTGTTTAGCTCCCTTATCCTTTCAATTAAGGTATCAAAGGTTTCATTATCTAGACTTACCTGATATGCCTTAAAACCTTTAGAATTAAATGCTAGTTTCATTTCAAAGAAAGAAAACCTTCTACGGAGAGCATAATCAATCATGGCAAGGCTCCGATCTGCTGTATTCATCATACCAATTATATATAAATTTTTTGGTACCGCAAAAGGTTTACCACTATATGCAAGAGTTGCCTTTACACCACGATAGTCTTTTTCGATTAGCATAAGCAGTTCTCCAAAAATTTTGCTCATATTGCCACGGTTGATCTCATCTATAATAAAGAAAAATGGCTGATCAGGCTTATTGGCTGCCTTCTGGCAAAAGCCATAGAAAATACCATGCTGTAGTTCAAAACCTTGACCCTGTGGCTTATATCCCATAATAAAATCCTCATAGGAATAGTTCTGATGAAACTGGATAAACTCAATCCGTTCATCATCCTTTTCCCCCATAATAGCGTAAGCTAGACGCTTTGCTGCAAATGTTTTACCAACACCTGGAGCACCCTGCAAAATGATATTTTTCTTATTTCTTAACAAGGAAGCAAGAGTGTCAAATTCTTCCTCTGTCATATAAACTTCTTCTAGAAATTTTTCTTTAGAATAAGTACCCGAACTTTCTTTCATACTAGCAGTTTTTCCATCTGTCCTAACCTTAATTTTTCTAGGTAAAACACGGTTAATATAATAACCAATATCCATGGTCAAGGTCTTAAAGAATGGATCAGGATAGCAACTGTCTGTTATGGCTGACCTAAACATGTCTACCAATTCTTCATCCTTTTCTATTTCCTTTTAAAACCATTAAATCAGCTAAATCTTCAATTGTTTTTTGCAAGGATTTATCCTTATGCTTAAAATCCTTTAAAAGATTTTTTGCATCCTCATTTAAGGGATTAATCTTAACAACCTTATTTAGTCTATTGCTCTTAATTTCAATACTTGGATTTACATCCATAGTGAAAGTATAGGCTGGTTGATTTATTATAATACCTAGCAAAACAGCCACCGCAATTAGTATACTACCTGTAAAAATTCCAATTTTTATTTTCTTATTCATTTAATACATCCTCCTATCTTTTATACTCAGTTAACGATTGAAGCCTTTATTTTATTGCATGGTTTTTTAATTTTTTTATTACTTTTTCATTTTTAGTCATCATTATCGTCTTGGTCATCATCTTTCGGATCTTCATCAATAGTTATTGGCTTTGATGGTTTTGTTATTCTATCTACATCCTTACTATTTATAATCTTATCTATATCTAGTTCATACTTCTGTGAAATCTCAATCAACTCAGATAAGGAAATATCTATTAAATCCTCTGTTTTTAGATTAGGATTTAAAATAATCAAATTTCTAATAAAGGTCATTTTACCCACAGAGATCTTATATTTTTTTGCATATTCTTCTACCGTATTGCTCTTTTCAAGAGGTTGAGTCAATATAATTGGATTTTTATCAATGGCATCAAGTTTCTGATGTATTCTCTTGTTTAGCTCATTTGCCTGCTTATTTCTCTTTTCCCCATCCTGGTTATAAACTGACAGGAGCATTATTTCATCAGCTTTATCTATATAAGAATGGTCTAGAAGGGAATCTATTATCTCCTCTGTAACTAGATATACATCTCTATTCTTATAGTCAATATCTTCAAGGAGCTCCTCTGCATCTTCATTTAAGGACCTTAGCCCTATTACCTTATCCCTTCTATTAGTTGTTATTTGAAAACTAGGGTTAATATCTAAATAAATCTGACTATCTGGCTTTTTATATTGAATTTGTAAATTTATAAATATTAAAAATAGAGCTGCTATTGAGGCAACAGCCATCATTGGCTTTAAAAACATTTTTTTGCTTTCTTGTCTTGTTATATCATCGTGTTCAGTCATTTTAACGATTTTTTCATTCTTTATGTTGTCCAATATATCAATTGGCGCTTCATTTATTGAACTCTTTAAACTATTTAGAATTTCTTTATCGTTCATAACTTTCACCTCTTTCCATAAGATGCTTTCTAAGTTTCTTTAAGGCTCTATGATATTTCGAAAGAGTTGTAGATAATGAAAGTCCTAAGTTTTCAGCTATTTCCCTATGCTTAAAACCTGTTACTGCATAAAGTAGTACTATGTTTCTTTCTTCTTCTGATAATATATCTAAGGCGGCCTTTAACACTATTTTATCCTCAGGGTTTGTAATATAAGAACATCTTAAGTCATCTGCTAGCTCCGTAAATTTCACATTAAATACTTTCTTATCTTTTCGGATACTATCTAAGTAAAGTCTTTTTGCTATAGTAAAGATCCATGCCAGAGGTTTTCCCATAGGCTTATATAAATGGGCAGAGGATAAGATCTTAATATAGGTTCCTTGCATAAGTTCTAAGGTATCTTCATGATTTTTTATTAAAGACAGCTACCTTTACTTTAAGGACTCTGCTCCATGTATAAGACCTGCAATCTTTGTAGCAAAGTCTGACCATAATGGTTTGGGCAAACCATGACCCATACCTTCATATGTAACTAACTGGGCACCTGGAATAGCCGCTGCTGTAGCAGTTCCGCCACTGACATCTATCATCTTGTCATCTTGGCCATGGATAACCAAAGTGGGTATTTGTATAGAAGCAAGTTTCCCTGTTCTTTCCCCTGATTTTATTACTGCAGCAGCCTGTCGCATCATACTTAAGGAATCGTGATCCCTATCCCAAGCAAGACCTGCCACTTCAGCAGTATCCTTTTCATCCAAGGGATACCTAGGTGAACCAATTGCTTTTCTTGATCGAATCTGCCATTGAATGTAACCTTCCCTATCTTGGTATGGAGGAGCACCTAAACCAGCCAGCACTGAATAGTCAGGCTGCCCTACGGACTGATTGCCAGTAGTAGACATCATGGATGTAAGAGACCGAACCCTCTGGGGATACTCTATAGCTAATGTTTGGGCTATCATTCCACCCATTGATGCACCAACCAGGTGTACACTATCATATCCAAGGGCATCCATAAGACCTACCGTATCTGCTGCCATGTCAGAGAGAGTATAGGTCACCGTAGAAAAATTACCAGATTGTATACTGGCAAAATCCGGAACAAGCCCATCAGAAAAGTGAGTAGAAAGTCCTGCATCTCTATTGTCAAATCGAATGAGATGGAGACCTCGACTAGCCAATTCTAAATAAAAACCTTCCGGCCAGTTAATCATCTGTGCACCAGCTCCCATAATTAAGAAAACAGGTGGTAAAGTAGGACCACCAAACCGTTGATATGCTATCTTTATTTTAGAATGTGTTATAATTAAAGTGGGATAGGATTAAAGACCATATTTGCCTAAAATAAAGCCCTTGATATGCTCTATGTAGACATATCAAGGACAGCTTGAATAACAAAGTCAAACTTTTATAGACCTTTTTAAAGATGCCTTCACTTCTATAATCTATGCCTTAACTTGCTTTTAAATCCGATGAAATGCTTATGTCTGTCTCATTGTCTATTTCTCCAGCCCACTGAAAAGCCTTTTTAGCTATGATAACTGCAATAATCTCATTTATAACAGCAGCAGCGGCTATTGTTCCCTGGAGTATAGCTGCAGAACTGAGGTCAAATGCACTTAATGTGGTAGTGGCGATTCCTGTGAAAACCAGTGAAACTCCGGAATGAGGCAAGAGTGTAAGTCCTAAATATCCTTCCACAGTTTTGGGTAATCCTGTCACCTTTGCTCCAATAAATGCACCTGAATATTTACCTATTGCCCTTGATATAATGTATACTGCTGTAAATATTCCTGCACCTAAAATCAAGTGGTAGTCAAGAGGCGCACCAAGATTTAAGATAACAGTCATCAGAGAGAGTTGAAGAATGGGACTGAAAACATCAACTATTTCTGCTAATCTTTCTTCAGATACCATATTAGCAAAAGTAGCAGAGAAGGCCATACCTATTAACATAAAGTTCAGTACTGCTTCTGCTAAAATCAGGTAGTTAAATATAAAGCCTACAGTTGAAACTAGTAATATAAGCATAACTGTAGTCATTAAGGTTTTATTTCTAGAAGCTCCTTTTTTTAAGATCTTTCCGGCAACTATTCCCACTGCTACTCCAATAGCAATTGGTAATAAGATCATCATAGCTAGTGTCAAATATAGAGGTGTGGATTTTCCTGAATTAGCAGCAATAATAAAACTATTAATGCTAAAAAACACTACAATAGCAACAATATCATCAAGGGCTGCCATAGGAATTAAAGTCCTGCTTACTGGACCATCTGCTTTAAATTCCTTAACTATAGATAAAGCCGGTGCAGGGGCTGTTGCAAGTGCAATTCCTCCAAAAACAAATGCCAAATAGAGTGGTATATTGGTGAAATAAAAGATTGTTCCAAAAAATAATGATACTACAAAGAAAGTCATAAGAGATTGGAACATGGTTGTTATTATAATTTGTTTCCCTGACTTTTTCAGCTCTTTCAATACGAGTTCAGTACCAATCATAAGCCCCATAACAGATTCAAAAATATTCAATATAATTTGATACCAACTAGCATCTAACAGTTTATCACTTATTAGACCAAAGGCATGAGGTCCTAAAATCATACCTGTTAAAAGCCATCCTAGAATAGCAGGAAGCTTTATCTTTGATACAAGTTTCCCTGCAAAAATGCAATTAAGACTCCCATAAGAAGCCTTAGTATTAGTAAATTCATTTTTCTGTGTCCTCCTTTGCGATGCCATAAAACATAATTTTTAATAAGTTGCCTAATTTAAGCTCATGTTCGGTAAATAACTTCCTAAAATCTCCGTAAACCTTATTGTGGAAATAATAATTAAATGATTCTTGAAATATAAGAAAATACTCAATTGCTTCTTCACGGGAAACACCACTTTTAAGATTCACATTTTCAAGAACTTGTTCATAAAAATTTATATTGAATTTATCCAGTTCAGCCTTTATTTCCTTTATTTCTTTTAGCAAGTGCTTAGGTGGCTGCAATAAGGCGTTTGTAAATATGTTGCCAAAGTCAGGATTTTCTTTAAAGAATTGATGACATAAATCAAGCAACTTTTCAATAGCCTCTTCAACATTATTAAAGCTTATATTTTCACTTTTAAGGAAAGTAGTTAAGCTATTAAAGCATTCCTTAACACAGGCCAAATATAGCTCATCCTTGTCTTTAAAATAATGATAGATAATTCCCTTTGATATATTACCTTTTTTACAGATAGCATTTAGGGAGCCTTCTCCATAGCTATTAAGCCCAAATTCAGCTATAGCACTCTTGATGATCTGTTGCCTCATTAACATGTTTTTTTCTTCTCTTTTCAACTTTTTCACCTCTATATACTTTAGACCACTCGGTCAACATTTTTATTTTATCATAAATAGACCGACTGGTCAAAAAATAGCAAGGCTATTAAAATAACCTTGCTCAAAACTCTAACTTTTGGTGTCAGCTCACACTAAATCTTAGCTACATGCGCTTTCTTAGTGTTCACCTTTTCCTTCTATTAGCTTTCTTAATTCCATAATTACTTTTTCATCTAATCCTGTATACCTATTAATTTTCTCGTTAGACTCTCCGTCCTTTATCATATTTGTTGCTATTAGCTTAATTCCTTGCTCTATCCCCTTTTCTATTCCTCTTTCTTCAACCTTAGGGTCATAAAAGGTCTTAATCATTCGGGCTACCTCCTCTTCAATTTCTCCTTTTATCTTGTAAGATCTAAGTAAATAGCTATTTAAATTAATTAGAATAGTTATCATTTCATCATAATCTGTTAATTCTATTTTACCATCTTCATAGGCTTTATCAATGGCTTTTAATGTTTCTTCTATTGTGTATTTTAATTTCTCCTTAAGTTTCTCCATTACAGTCCCTTCAATACCTTTAGCTCTTAAAGACTCCATTTCTTTACGTAATTTAAAAACCTGTAAAGGATAAAGAAGATACTTATTTTCTCTATATAGCTTATCAAGATTATAGTTCCAGTATTTCAGGATCTTTACATTGAATCTTACTGCTTGCCCTTTTGGTATTAAAAGCTCCAAAGTTAGTTCATCAGAAACATTTCTTTCTTCTTCTAATAGTAT